>JBNKTL010000020.1:0-86264 GCA_050298055.1 Spirochaetota bacterium | reverse complement strand
GCGGTAGGTAAAAGGTCCTTTTACCGGAAACGGTACATAGAGATCAGCGAACATGTCCCAGTTCTTCGAGCCTGTCTATGACAAGTTTGAGGGTATTCCAGGCGGGCCTTTTTAATTCGCTGTTTTTAATCATTGTTATGGGATGGTGGATGGTGAACCAGTGAATACCGGGATTCTCATTCACCAGTTTCTGCAGGGGGAGCATATCACCCATGACGAGCACTACTTCCGGTTTTATCTCTTTTAACTCCCTTAAAAAAATGGTCATGCATTCTAAAAGCATAATGCTCGGTTTCTGGAGCATGTCCCACGTCTCGCACTTTATCAGGTTCGTGATATAGCAGTCATCGAAAACAAGAGGGAGGGCATCAACGATTTTCCTGAGCAGTTCCACGGACCGGCTCCTGTATAACTCGCGTTCATCCCTGCTTAACATCCCCGGCGCGTTAAGGACTATCATCACACCATTGGCACCGCTCCCAAAACTTTTTTTTCTCTCGGAGATATTACCGCACCTTTTACAGTTTTCAATAACTTCAGGGAGTGTACGTCCGTCTCCGGACTCTTCCGGAACGGGGTGCTTTTCTCTTTTTTCTTCAAGCCATTTTTCCAGGAAGGCCCGTTCCGCCTCACCGCGATAGAGGGGGACCTTTTTCCCTTCATGAATTTTTCTCACCAGATCCGCGAGCTTCATCTCTCCAGCCTGTTCAGAGCCTGTTAATATCTATATCAAGAAGCTTTAATTTTTTATGAAGGTTCCGTGTCTCGATACCCAGCGCCCTGGCGGCCAGGTCGGCATTGCTGTCGTTCTTTTTCAGGGCATTGATAATATATTTTTTTTCATACTCCCGGAGGGCTGTCTTAAGAGGAGAGATCTCCCTGCCCATATAGTCATTGTAATCGTATGATTCCATATATTTTTTAATATCTTTAACCTCAATCCTGCTCTTTGTGACCATGATCAGAAGCCGCTCAATAATATTTTTAAGCTCCCTGACATTCCCGGGCCACGAATAGTCCATGAGGAATTCAAGTCCCTCCTCCGAAATCTCCTTGATACCGATCCCGTGCTCGATAGAGAATTTGTTCATGAAGTAATCGAGGAGAAGTGGAATATCTTCCCTTCTTTCGGAGAGGGAAGGAGCGATGAGGGGAATGACATTGAGCCTGAAATAAAGGTCTTCCCTGAACCTCCCTTCATCTATTGCTTTTTTTACGTCGATGTTTGTGGCCGATATGACCCTCACATCCACATCGATTACGTCATTTCCTCCCACTCTTTCGAACTGTTGTTCCTGCAAAACCCTGAGCACCTTTGCCTGGACGGCAAGGCTCATATCACATATTTCATCGAGAAAAATGGTCCCGTTATGCGCCTTTTCAAACTTACCGATCCTCTGGTTTACGGCCCCGGTAAATGCTCCCCTTTCGTGGCCGAAAAGTTCACTCTCGATGAGATCATCGGGGATTGCCGCGCAATTGACTTTAACAAAAGGCTGGTCCGCCCTGTTGGATTTCTGGTATATGGCCCGGGCAATAAGCTCTTTCCCCGTACCGCTCTCACCGGTGATAAAGACCCGGGCGTTTGTCTTCGCAGAGGTATCGATGATCTCATTAATCCGCTTTATTGAATCAGTTTCACCTATCATCTCATCCTCGGCAAAACTTTTTCTTCTCAGTTTTATGTTCTCATTTTTCAGTCTTTTATGCTCCAGGGCGTTGTTGACGGATGTTAAGACCCGTTCCATTGAGGGCGGTTTCACAAGAAAATCAAAGGCCCCGGTTTTTGTGGACTTTACGGCAATATCAATTGAACCGTGTCCCGACATCATGATAACAGCTATATCAGGAAAACCCTCTTTAAACCTGTTTAAGAGGTCGAGACCATCTATATCGGGAAGCCATACGTCCAGAATAGCCAGGTCAACTTCATGGTCCTGAATAATGTTTAATCCCTCCTCGCCATTGAGGGCGGTAAAAACAGCATGGTCCTCATCCTCAAGTATCGACTTTAAGGTTTTCAGGATATTACTTTCATCATCAACAATCAGTATTGAAGCCATTCTCCTATCCTTTTTTTAAATTTCAACCGGGAGATCTATGTAAAATTCCGTGCCTTTTTCGGGAATCGAGGTACATTTCAGATAACCGTTATGCTCTATGATGATCATCTCAACAATGGCCAAACCGAGACCTGTTCCGTTCATCTTCTTTGAATATCCGGGTTTGAAGATATTCTTGATCTCTTCCTCGCTTATACCGATACCGTCATCAATAACATTGATCCGTGCGTAATCCCTGTCATCAATTTTAACGAACCGGGTCTCAACCGTTATATTCCCCCTGTCAGTTATGGCGTCAACAGAATTCTGAAGCAGGTTGTTAATGACCTGTTTTATCAGTATTCGATCAAATTTAACAGCCGGTATTCTTTTATCAAGTATAAGCTGAAAAGTAATGTTCTCATGTCCCGAGAAGAGGTTTACACAGCTGGCAACAAGCTGGTTAATATCGTTCTCCTCGGGCTTCATCTCGGGAAGACGTGCGAACCGGGTAAATTCACTCAGTATTGCCATGAGGCTGTTGACCTCTTCGATTATCGTGTCTGTTCCGCTTACAATGATCTTTTCAATATCCGCATGTTTTTCGATAAATCTCTTTCTCATTCTTTCCGCGGACAATCTTATGGGTGTAAGGGGATTTTTGATTTCATGAACGACCTTCTTTGCCATTTCTCTCCAGGCTTCAAGTTTTTGTTTCTGGTACATCATCTCACTGTTCTTGTCAAGCTCCCGGACCATCCGGTTAAACGCCCTGTAGAGAAGTCCCATCTCATCATCCGATTTTCTGTAGAGCCTGATGTTGAAGTCTCCTCCCGAGAGCTTTTTGGTAGACTCCACAAGTTCCAGTACAGGCCGGGTAATACCTTTGGAGAGTATCAGGCTCACGACGATAGAAATAAGAAGTATGATTATTGTCAAAATAAGGAGAAAAAGCCCGGAACCGCTTTTAAAAAACGCTCTCAGGTCTTTATGCTGATTATATTCATCAAGAGAATTCATATAAAAACTGTAGTCCGTGTAAAAGGACTCCGGAAGAATCGTAGTAAAAAGAAGCAGGAATTTATCATGAAAGCTTGTACCGATAAGGAGATCGATATTATCGACACTGAGCCTGTGTATCTTTAAGGAACCGGGATCTGAAAGACCTGATACAAAGGGGATAAGCCTGCCCATATACCTGTCCTCCTGAGAATAAACAGGAAGTAACCCCCTGCCCTGTTTATTTTTCAGGGTCCTGAATACATACAGTTTGATATTCTTTTTTAAAAGCCCCTGTGCGGCACCGGCAACATCATTTTTCGCAGCCGGATTAACAATGCCTCTGTCAACAAGCAGTCTCATGTTCTCTATTTCAAGGCCAAAGTTACTGCTGAAATCCTGAATTTGTTGTTTTGTCTGATCGACAGCCCTGTTCAGGGCAGTTGATGTTTTGCCGGATAAAAGAAGGGACATAGTCCTGTTTATAAAATTATTAGACGCGAGAACAATAACCAGTGTTGGTATCACAGCCACAAAGATCAATGCCATTGCCAGCTTGGTCCTTATACTTGAACTGAAACTGATCCTTTCCACATAAAAATTTCGCCTGAACGAGAGGACAATGAAATAGATAGCGGCAAAAACCGGTACCGCCATTGCAGTATAGATGAAAAATCTTGTCCATTTTAGAGGGACTGTTTCGGAATCGGGATAAAGTCCGATAATCAGAACGGAAAAAAAGAGGAAAATCCCAATAAGAAAGACCAGGTCCTGCAGCCTGTTCTCATCAATCCTGATGTTTTTATTGCTGATAAGCTTTTTCATCCAATAAGAAGTTCCGGTAGATATTAAAAAAATTGTTACGGAAATGACATTATGAATAACAATTTGTCAAAATGACAGCTTGAGTCACTACAGGAAATTTTAATACAAACCGGTGCAGGAACGGGAGATTCAGTTGTCTGTGCTGAAATCACTCCGGATAAGATTGTGGAGTATCTCCACAATTTCCTCTTCTCCTTCACCGTCAGCTTTTATTGTCAGCTTACTCCCGGATATTATTGCTAGACCGAGCACCGACATTATCGATTTACAATCTGCCTCAACATTATCCTTAACCAGCATTACTCTACAGGGGTATTTCATTGCTTCCCGTACGAGCATCATTGCCGGCCTGGCGTGGACGCCGGCATCGGATTTTACCACAACTTCCTTTTCTGTCATTGCTGCGCATTCTCCCTTTTCATCCATTCCTGGATTTTTCTGTCAAACTCGTGTGCTGAGAATATTCCGAGTTTCTTCAACCGGTGATTGAGAGACGCGGTTTCAATAATAACCGGGATGTTCCTTCCGGGACGTACAGGGACTGTGATGTAGGGGACCTCCTGGTCAAGGATTGTATATTTTTTCTCCTCGAGGCCAAGCCTGTCATATTCCTTGTTGCTGTCCCATTCTTCAAGAAGAACAACAACTTCAATTCTTTTCCGGTTTCTCACGGACCGTATTCCGAAAATATCACGTACATTGATTATTCCCATCCCGCGGATCTCCATGTGATGTTTCAGCACGGGAGTCCCGCTCCCCAGAAGCAGGGATTCATCAATCTTCTTAATAAGAACCATATCATCTGCTACAAGGCGGTGTCCCCTTTCAATGAGCTCTAAGGCACACTCGCTCTTTCCCACACCGCTCTTTCCCAGAAGCAGCATGCCGACCCCGAAAACATCAACAAGGGTCCCATGCAGTGTGATGGATGGCGCGAATATTTCATCAAGGATATGTACAAGGGAACTTATAAACCGGGAAGTTTTTCGTTCAGTAATAAAAACCGGGACGTTTTTTTCTTCTGAAATCCTGATAAACTCTTCATCAGGTTCAACATTATGAGTAAAAATACAACAGAGAATATCATAGGAGAAGAACCGGTCATAAACCTTCCGCCGCTCCTCCTCCGTTAGCTGCTGCATATATGATTGCTCACCGCGGCCGAAGATCTGGATTCTTTCATAAGCAAAAAACTGGTCAAAACCGGCAAGGGTGAGTCCGGGCCTGTTAATATCACCAACAGGGATCTCTTTTTCCATACCTTTTTTTCCCGCGAGAAGACGCAGATCAATATCAAACTCATCTGCAGTCTCCAGAAAATCCTTTATTAAAACCCTGTCAGCCATAAAATTTATCGTAACAACACAACTCTGTATAATAAAATCGTATCCATGAAAAAATCAAACATCTTTAAAAAGCAGGAACCAGCACTTCGTAATCTTTTCCGTTCTTATAGATAATATTAAAGTAGTGAGACTCTGTGTTAAAAAAGGTCATGAACGGGTTATCTGTATTTCTTATCTCCTCAATGGCTTCATGAAGAGTAAGTTTCTTCACACTGCAATCCGGATTTTTCTTAAATTCAATATTAGGATTTGCAACAGAGTCATCTATGACGTTCATGTCGTACTCAACAAAAGAATCAAACCTGTGTTCATTCTCCTTTATGTTATCAAAGGGAATTTTGACAAGCTTAAAGTTATTGTCGCTCCTGTATATAACGGCATAACTCTTGTTTGAATAGTCTATATTGGAATCAACCCGGGGAATTCCTTTCTTGAACAGGATGAAATCACTGTTGTCGACTTTCATCTCTAAAAAGGCCTCAATCTTATCTTTCGGCTTATTGCTCACCTGGTTCATCCTGATCTGAAGGCCTTCATCGCTCTGGTAATCAAAGGGTATAAGCTCCGACTGAGGCGTGACTTTATGCGATGAGTGCTTCTCTTTATATTTACTAATCTGTTTTTCCATCTTTTCAAAAAGCAGGTCAATCGCTGAATAGAGACTGTCGGATGTTTCCCTTCCATGAAACTGTATTCCATCTCCATTAATTATCACTTCGGACCCTTTATCAAGCTTTTCTGAATAAAGAATAACATGCGCGTCTATCAGCTGGTTGAAATACCTCTCCAGCTTCTGGATTTTTGATTCCGCGTATTCTTTTAATCTGTCAGAAACTGATAAATGTCTTCCGGTTATATTAATTTTCATAACAACCTCTCTGTTGTATTTATTATGGTACAGGTTTTCATTAAGATAAACAAGAAAATTGAAGTACAGATTATTAATCCGGTTGAAGTAATATACCTTCCTGTTTTTTTCAGATAAATCTTAAACTTACTCCTGATTATTAAGCACAAGAACCTGAATATAAACAGGTATATATTTTTCAATATCTTTTTTATAATAATAACTTTTAAATTTCGCTTATTTCCGGACACGTTAAAACCCACAATCTACAGGAAAGAGTGCCCCCGGTGAGCTCTTTCATTCTTCTTAAGAGTCCCCTTTTAATATAATAATAATTGCAAACGATGACTCAAAAAAAACGAAACCATGATATTAAAAAAACCCGGTCCTTTCTGACCGGGTTTAACATCAATCATATTATATTGCATATATATATTTTAATATCCTTCATCAATACTCATTACATCAAAGAGATAGAACCTGAAACCCAGCATTGCCTGAAATCCGCCTATGGACGCGTCCTGCAATTTACTTGTATAATAAGATTTATGATAACCGATATCAAGAAACGGAGCTACATGCTGTGTGGCATTCCACTGGATCCCCGTTGTTATCTCAAAGCAGATACCGCTATCGTTTGCACTGGATTTAACATAGCTTACTCTTTCCTCTATATCAGTGGATGAATAACCGATGAGAAGGGAACTTCTCCAAACCAGCCGGTAAGCCGGGATAGTATATCCGTAGCCCATACCACCCATGAACATATCATGTGAATAATTACTTTCATCGGGATCATTTACATTTTCAGATATTTCCGTCATTATCCCCTTGGCGATAAAACTGAAATCCTTAGCAATATCAATACCGAGAAGAAACCCGTAACCATACTGGGTTTCGGCATCCCCCGTATTATTATAGACACCCATTAAATCAGTGTATACGTTTGACATGGCATTCCGGGGAGTGGCAATCAGAAAAACAACAGCGATAAAGGCAACGTGAAACAGTAATTTCTTCAAAATATTTTCCTCACTCTGTAAAATATTAAGTTCGGTACAATGGAAACATATAATGTAAAAAAACCGAATAAGTCAAGAAAAACTCAATATCAAAAGAAAATATTTATTCATCCATATTGCTGAATTATTACATAATATTCTGCAACAATTCCTAAAAATTATTGCCTTAGATTTAAGAGAGAATAAAATTGGCCAATCTGTACATTTATAAAAGGTAATAAATAAAATGATGAAGCGATTAATATACCTGACCGCAATTATACTCACCCTTTTTTCTCTCACTGCCTGTTCCGATTCAAGTTCGGATAATGGGGATGTTGGCTATGTAGAGCTGGATTTCGATACCACCTATTCACTGGGTGGCAATATAAAGGAATATAACATTGCAGGAGAAAACTGCGGAGCGGATGACAGCTGTATCTGCATATATATCAGCGAGGAAATTGACGGTGTCACCTACACCGGCTTCGCGGTATGGAAGCCAGCTAATGACTTTAAGATAAAGATCTATTCATCGGACGGAGGGAGCACATATTCAGTAAACCTGAAATATGGTGCAACATCTGCAAGCTGTAGTATCAACAGTGGCAGCTTATTCTCTTATGGCCCGTCAGAAGACACAAGCGGTTTTATGACAGCAACATTTATTAATAGCGAAATATGTTCAAGCGGATATTTTTACGGCAGTAACAATATAGTTGCTCCAATTTATTAGTATGCCTAAGTTATTACAAAAAAGACTTAATCAGTTATCCAGGGACTTCAGTATGGAATCCACATCTATTCCCAGGTTCTTAAATATTACATTTCTCGAAAAATCTCTTTTTAAAAGGGCAATGTTGTAATCGATAAGGCTCTTCAGCTCTTCCCGCCGGGAGACGATAAAGCTGTCCAGGGCAAGCTTCAGCTGCAGGGCGCTGTACCGTCCCCTCCTGAACTTCTGGTAGACCTGGTAGTAGTAGTTCTGGGCGAACTCCCGGGACTTTTTTGTCTGCTCATAGACCCTGAAGTTTACGCTGCACTCTTTTACTATGGACGTCACCTCGTCCCTGATCAGTTTTTCCAGGGCATTGAGCTCCACCGTCTGCCGCTTCAGGTTGAGCCGGGCGTTTCTCATCCTCACCTCGGCCTCGGTGTTCCCCAGGGGATACTTCATTTCCAGGCCCACGGAGTATTCTTTGTTTATGGTGTCAAAGGTCTTATTATAGGAGCTGTCATCATAGTCCTGGTTCCCCGCTGAGATGCTCAGCTGGAGCGACGGGCTCAGCCCTGAGTAGGCGATCTTATATTCAAGCTTCGCGTTTTTCAGATTTATCTGCTGGTTGTTCCAGTCTACCCTCCTGAGAAAGGCGTCCTTGATGGCCTGCTCGTAACTTATCTCCGGGGCCGTTGTCTTGAAGGTCTTTCCGATCTCAAAATCACTCTCCGCCTCAAGGCTGAGGATCCTGATCACCGCGAGCCGGGCGTCAAAGAGCATCTTCTCGGCCTTGTCAAAGGCGTTCCTGCTCTGAAGCACCCTCCCGTTCCAGTCGAGGATGTCCTCCCTCTCGGAAAGTCCCAGCCGGAGCTTTCTCCCGATGAGGTTCCTGATGTTGATGGTGCTGTTCATGCTGACCCTGCTTGTCTCCAGGTTCTCTTCGGCAATGGCAACGTTCCAGTAGCCAACAAGGGCGTCCACCAGGAGCTGCGCCAGCCTGACCCTCACAAGCTGCTTTTTCATCTTTTCCGCGTTGGCGATCTTCTGCTCGGAGAGCCTGTCCTCATAACCGAAAAAGTTTTTAAGCAGTTCCTGTTTCAGGGAGACCTTGATGCCGCTCTGGTATCCTTCACCCCCCAAGGAATTCCCCATGATCACTCCGGCACCCTCAATATTCTGGTATATCCCGTTTACCTCTGCGCTTATGGTTGTACCGGTCCTCAGCTTTTTCTCAACGCCGATCCCTGCACTTCCCGTTGTTGTGGATGTTCCCTGGAATAATTGTGAACTTTCCTTCGGATTTTCCATGTATGAATAGGAACCTCTTCCGTAAAGTTTAGGATCATACTTTGCTCGAAAGCCCATGAGGTCAGAAGAAGCCCCCTTATAATCAAGAAGGACCTTTTTCACATCGTCATTGTTTTGTAAAAGGTACTCCACAACCCGTTCAACGGTCAGTTTCAGTTTTTTGTTCTTCTTTATTTCGGCCCCGAGGCCTTCCCCGGAACTTTTTTCACTTCCTTTATCAAAGACTTTATTCTTGTTCTTCTTCCCGCTTTCAGGAAGATCCTGAGAGAGAGCAATTGTCAGGCTGTTCAGTATTATCAAAAGGATTGTTGTCAAGAGCAGAAATTTATTCCTGCGCATATTTCCCTCCCTGTACGGTTTTGCTGTAAATGAATGTTTCAGGTAGATCACTCTAAGATCAGGGGGGTAATTGTCAAATAATTTTGTATGATCTCATTTTTTCAGGTTGAAACATTTCCTGTAACCGCTTTTAATAATCTTAATCATATTTAGAAACCGTTATGTTAACCAAATATAAAATACCCCTAAAGATCACTGTTTCCCTGCTTCTGACACCGATCATCATTTTCCTCACTCCTCCTGGCGTGAAGTCGCGGATTTATAAACGAGTCGGCAAAGACGGGACCCTCTATTACTCCAATAAAAATGAGAAGAAGAGCTTCAGAAAAAGAAGATTCAGAAACAATGCTTTTAAGGACCTCATTGAAGAGATATCGAAAGAAAACGGAGTGGATCCCTACCTTATAAACTGCATCATTAAAGTGGAGTCGGATTTTAAGGCTGACGCGGTATCGGCAGCGGGAGCAATGGGCCTTATGCAGCTCATGCAGGTCACTGCGCGTATCTATGGAGTAAAGGACCCCCTTGATCCGGAGGAGAACTTGAAAGCCGGCATACGGCATGTGAGGGTCCTCCTCGACTATTTTAAGAACGATATACCCCTGGCCCTTGCGGCGTATCACGCGGGAATCGGTGTGGTCAAAAAAAGGATGAAACTCCCTCCTGTAAAATCAACAATTGCCTATGTTAAAAGGATAATGAAACTCTACAGGGGAGACTCTGATCCCGGTAAAAAAGTCAACAGGCTCTATAAAAAAATTGAAAAGGACGGAACAATCCTCATTTACAGCAGATAAAAAAGAGCCTCATTAAATACTTGACAACACCCGCAGTCAAGCTGTTAAATATTCTTAGTGATATTATTACAATCCATCGGAGGACAGATATGAAAAGATATCTTGCATTAACCGGGGCAATGCTCCTTTTAGTGTCAACAGGATGCAAGAAAGGCGAAAAGAAGAAGGAAGATGTTTCACTGGCAAAGAAGTATGCCAAATGGAGCATACGGGTTTATAAAACGAACAATCTCAAAAAACAGATAACATTTCTCTCCAAGGGTGAACCCATGGACCTTCTGGCAACCGAAAAAAGTCCCGGAAAAGGGAAACCGGTTGAAGTGGCGAAGGTAAAGCTTACCGATGACACTGTGGGTTATGTTAAGATTTCAGAGGTTGGAGACAGGCCTATTATCTTTACGGAAAAAACCAAAGCCTATTTCAGAAACAATGAGAGCAGTAAAGTCTACTTTGAAATACCCAGGGGCACCATGGCATTTGTCATCTCGGAAAAGGGCCACTGGGTACAGATTTTTGCGGGAAATGTCTATTATGAAAGCGGGAAAAAGAAATGGGTTGATAAAAAATGGGTAAACGGCGGTTTTACAGAACAACCGGACCTCATACCCGATGCCAGGAATTACGAAAATTCAGTGAGAATATTGAACGGTGCCGATTCAACCGAAAAACAGGTAAATGAAGCCAAGGACGTACTGAAAAAGCTTCTTGATTCGGGAAACCTCTTTTCTGAACTGGCAAAAGAAATCCTTAGTGAACAATCCCTTAAAGAAGGTGACTCCCCTGAAACAGTTATCGAAAACAAAGAGATCATCATTACCGAGAAGAGCCGAAAGATCATTTCCAAAGGAGGGTTGCGGATGAGGGACGCACCGGACATTTCCGGGACAAAAATCGGTGTTATCCCCCGGGGAGAGATTGTTGAGCTCCTTGAAGAATCGGGTGAGACCATAACGATCTCCGGCGCAACCGGCAAATGGTCCAGGGTGAAATGGAAAAATAAGACAGGATGGGTGTTCGGAGGCTTTCTCTCTACGGATGTTAAATCAGCGCAATAGTCTTGAGCATTAAAATCAGGCAATGACCCTGTGGGAGAATTCCACATTTTCCCCCAGGGTGACAATGCCGTACATACCCCTGTTTACGGGACCGGGATTGAAAATCACGGGCCTGTCCCCCGAAAGGTGCTTTTTATGTGTATGACCGAAAAAAACCAGGTCTGCTCCCCTCTTTCCTGCCTCCCGGATAAGCCCCGTATAATCATCCTGTACCCTGAACTGGTCCCCATGGGCAACCATGATTCTCAGTGAATCCGCGGTAAAGATCTCTACCCTTTCCATGTCATAGTTCCTTGAGAGGTCAACATTTCCCATAACTTTAATGACTTTCGCACCTTCCGGGATCTCTGCGTGAAATATATCACCTGCACCATCCCCGCAGTGGACAATAAAGTCCAATGGATTTTCATGCTTAATGATCCTGCTGACAATATCCCTGTTACCGTGACTATCTGATATCACAAGGATCTTACTGCTCATGCTGCTCCCTGTTTCCATTTTTAAAGTTCAGGAGCAGAAACGTGCAGTCATCAATAATCGAGACATTCTGTTTTTTAAAAAGATTTTGATAGAGATCCTGAAAGTTTTCAAAAGAGGAGAGGTCCCTCTTGTTAAGAAAGTTGAGAAGAAAGCGTTTCCCAACCAGGTTCTCCTTCTCATCGGTTATATCCATTATACCGTCTGTATAGACTATCATACCGCTGCTGTTTGAGACATCTCTCTCATATCTTATAAACTTGACTTCACTGATGGGGCCGAGGAAGGGTCCGTTCCCGTCAAGTTCATAGACCACGCCATCTTCAAGGAGATAGGGCATGGGGTGGCCGGCATTGGAATAGTGAAGAATTTGAACGGAGGGATCATAATGTCCGCAAAACATGGTAACAAAAGATTCAGTGGGAATTGTAGCGGCAACCTCCCTGTTCATAATGGTCATTATTCCACCCGGGTCCTCTGTCTCCTTTACGGCATTTCTAAAAACCATCTTTACTATGGCTGTAAAAATTGCCGCTGATATGCCATGCCCGGACACATCGGCCACAAAGAAAATGACACCGCCATTTTCCAGGTGAATATAGTCAAAGAGGTCTCCCCCGATCTCTGCAATGGGAAGATTCAGCGCGTAGATGTCAAAATACTCCGTAATGGCCCAGGATTGGGGAAAAAGGAAACTCTGCAGCTTGTTCGCCATCACCAGGTCATCCTTTACCGTTTTGTTAAAAGTGAGCATCTCTCCGATATTAAGCCCGTTTTCAACTCTCTTGAGAATGACCTCGGTATGTTCCGGTTTGCCGATAAAATCGTATACTCCCAGCTGATAACAGGCAATCCTCTGCTTTACATCGGTACAGCCTGATACCATGAGCACGGGAGCAAAGGTAATTCTGCTCTCATTTATCGATCGAAGGAACTGGATCCCGTCCATTTTGGGCATCATCATATCCAGCATAATAAGATCGACTTTTTTCGTTTCAAGGAGGCTGATGGCTTCCAGGCCATTCATTGCCGTATATACGATATAACCTCCCGTTGAAAGGATCCTTTTCATTAATTTGATGATAGACTCATCATCATCTACAACAAGTATCTTTTTTTTCATATTTAGAGAAAGCTGTTACCCTGTTTATCAGTTAATATGCCATGAGAATTTACTCATACTATTTATTACAGTATCAGCAATATGTCCCTGCCGCGGTTGAGGCGGGGACATACCAGTTATGCTTTTTATTGAATAAAACTATTCTTATTACATAGCCGAGTAGTTGCTATCAGGATAATAATAAGAACTTATAAGGAAGAGTCAAATAATTAATGGAAAGGGGAAAAAATATTCCGGGGAAAAGAACGAGGCATGGGTTAAAACCCATGGCTACAGGCTATCCCTTTACTGTTCTCCTTTCATATAAGAAAAACAACATGCTAAAGAGGGAGAGGGCGAGAGTAAATATCATGGTATTTCTTCCGAGCCGTGAACCCTTTTTTCTCCTGTCCAGGAGTACTTCAAGGTACTTTTTTTCATCAGGTTCGATGCCTTTACCCGCGTAAACCTTTCTGTCAAAATACCTGAGCGCCTTCATCACCGTAGTTCCGGGATAGGTGTTTTCCAGCAGTTTTTTCAGGGATTCCTTTGACTCAAGGTCAAACCTCCTTGCGGAGGAGAGGCTCACATGCAAATCCTGTTCAGTATCAAAGTGCTGATAACGGGCAAAAAACTGCGGTTTTCGCAGAAGTAAATAAGCCTTTTCAAAGCTTTTGCCGCTGTTTTCTTCCCCGGACAGCAGGTTTACTATATTCTTCTCTACACCAAGTATCGAATAGAATGATATAATCCCGAGTACAATGCTTATTGCCAGGGTGACCAGGGCAAAAGAGAAATAGAGCTTTGAATCATCAATTTTTTTCATTTAACTTTTCCTTCAGGAGTTTAGTTATCTCTTTCGTTTTGAAAGAAACAGCGTCAAGCTTTACAAGGCTGTTCAGGATATTTATCTTTTCCACGCTCCCTTCTTTAATCAGCTCTTCCCTGTTGATCTTCAAGAGTTTCATTAGCGGTTCAAGCTCCTTTTCACTCCTTGAAACAGTTTCGTTAATAACGGCAGAATCAAAGGGCAGAATCACCGGAAGCTTAAAGGGAATTGATTCAACCACTTTTCCCCCATCCGAAGGATCAATGAAGTTTAATGTCCCGGCATAATCAATAAGTGCCGTGCCGGAGTTTTCGTTCTTGATTCCCCCGCTCACCCACAATTTAAATGTTGTGTGCTCATTTTCAGTAACCGCTTCGATCTTTATACTGGGAGATTGGACCCCTTCAGGTGATTTGGCACACGAACTGAAGAGAAGCACAGTTAAGAGAAGCATAAAAGTCAGCAGGTTTTTCATATTTAACTCCATGATCTGTTATTCGGGACCTCTTTCCCGAATATTCTACTCTTCTTAAAGAGGGGCGGTATTTAGTCAAGGAAAAATAAAAAGTGATACAAGAGATAAAACTTGACACACTGCCGCATGTAAAATTTATATGATGGAAAAAACAAGGATAACTTGACTCATGATAAATAAAAGACATATTCGGATCTTTGCACCGTTTCTTCTGATAACCATACTTTCAATTAACTTTAATATTTCTTCCGGCAGATATTGTCATCTATACGCGGCAGAGAAAAAACCGGTTTCAGGGGAATTTGATGATACCGCGCGATTTTTTGCCGGAAAACCAATCAGTGAAAAATCAAAACTGTACCATTATACCCGGAGTAAATTTTATAAACGATATGTAAAGAGACTGACAGCGGGATGGAACACATTCCAGAAGCCGAACCTTGTGAAGATTGCCAAATGGTGGGAAAAACACTCGCCTTCAAAATACAATAAAAAGATAATCTACCCCTTCAGCGGACCGGACATCATGAACGCCCTAACACTTTTCCCTGACGGTGAGCTTTACCTGATGTTCGGGCTGGAAAAGCCGGGTATGGTACCCAGGCCTCAGGAGATGACAGACAGGCAGATCACTGCGGGACTTAACGGGCTACTCCACTCCCTGCAGACAATATTCAGGTATAACTTTTTCCGCACCAGGGGTATGGAGAAAAACCTGGGAAACATGTCATTTAACAGCATTACGGGACTTCTCATGATGTTTCTCTCACTCAACGACTATACCATCGTTGATGCCGGGAACATCGCGATTGATTCGGAAAGCAGGCTCACAGAAGGGATCAGTTCTGACAGAGGAATTAAGTGGCAGTCACCGCCAAAATCCAGGAGAATTCCCGGTATCGAGATCTCATTCAGAAAGGGGAACGGCCCGGTGAAAAAATTGCGCTTTTTTATGCTGAATGTCATAGATAACGCGCTGACAAATTTTTCTCCAAACTTTATCCCCTACATGAAAAGCGCCGGGCCCTATACCGCAGTGATAAAGTCAGCTTCTTATCTTATGCACAATGATAAAATAAAGTTCACACAGATCCGTGCCGCCCTTCTGGCAGTAAGCAAGTACATTGTTCAGGATGATTCCGGTGTCCCCTTAAGGTACTTCACCCGGGATAAATGGAAGGTGAAATTTCACGGGTTCTACAACACGCCGATCCCCATGTTCAGGAACAGGCTGCAGAAGGACCTCAAAAAAGCCATGAAAAAATACTCAACGGGAATACTCCCCTTCAGTTACGGATACAACTACAAGAAGGGAGAATCAAACCTCATGACAGTTGAACGTATTGAAAAATAACTGATTTTTTGAAAATATTTTATAAATGTGTCATTTTATTGCAGATTATAGATTCCCGCTTTCGCGGGAATGACATTGAAATTAAACACTTTTTTTATTCATCCCAAATAGACCCTTACTTCCTTTTCCACACGGTATAGACCGCAATTCCGAGAAATACCACACCAAGGGCTGTGAGCACGGTTTTATATGATGTAAGAAGAGATGTAATCATCATACCTGCCGTGAGGAGTATATAGATAAGAGGAACCAGGGGAAAGAGGGGTACCCTGTATCCCGTTGAAAGTTCCGGATGTTTCACTCTCACAATGATCAGGCCAATTACAGCCATAAGGGGAAAAATCCCAAGGGCGAATCCCAGGTAGATAAGAAGCGATATAACATTTCCCATACCCAGGAAGACGTAGAGTATGGTGATCCCGGCCTGGATGATTATGGCCGTATGGGGTGTATGATATTTGGAATTGACCCTGTCAAGGAACCTGAAGATAAGACCGTCACCTGCCATGGCATGATAGACCCGGGGACCCACCATGATCTGTACCGAAACAGATGAGAGGAGAATAAGCGCAATTCCCAGGGTGAAGACGGGAGAGATCCCTTCCCCGAAGAGGTTCCTGGCCGCGATTGCACCTACTGCGTCTTTGCCCATGAGTTCCGGACCCGGTGAAGAAATAAGGTAGACAATATTGAGAAGCATGTAGATGACCCCGACGATCAGTACTCCGAAAAACAATGCACGGGGAAGGTTCCGGGCCGGGTCTTTTATCTCTCCGGCTATATAGCTTGTTCCGTTCCATCCTGAATACGCGTACATTATTACCAGGAGGGCGCTTCCATACTCAATGATTGATTTGTCCCCGGCGCTCTCATAAACTGCCGTAAGCCTCCCGGCACTTCCCCAGTCTGCCGCATAAAACCCAAAAGCAATGAGCGCTAAAACCAGCAGAATTTTAAGTATTGTCAGGAGATTCTGGATGATACTTCCTCTCCGGACTCCAACAATATGGACTGCCGCGAAAAAAACCACAATCAGGGAAGCAACAATTTTCTGTGTCCATATTCCGGCCAGTATACCTCCCTGCATGAATTCATTGAGGTAGATAACCACAAGCATGGCGGATATTGCCGCTGAAGCCGTAAATCCCACAACGAGAGAAATCCAGCCCGTCAAAAACGACGGCAGGTAACCGTAGATATTTCTCAGGTATATATATTCTCCGCCGCTCTGGGGCCATATTGAAGCAAGTTCAGCATAACAGAGGGACCCTGTGAGGGCCACAAGACCGCCTATACCCCAGAGGAGAATGACTGACCCGGCATTTCCCGTCATACCCAGGACATTTCCCGTGGTCATGAATATTCCGGTCCCGATAACATCGGCAATAATAATAAAGACAGCAGTGACAAGGCCAATCTGACGTTTTAATTCCACAATAACCTTCCAAATATTTATTCAGGATTATTCGTAACTACTCAGCTATATGGCTATAATAAACTTATTTGCTAAAATATCAACAATATGTCCCCGCCGCCGAAGGCGGCGGGGACATATCAGTTATCTTTTTTAGTGAATATGATTATTCTTATACATAGTTGAGTAGTTACGATTATTCTATTATTCCAATTGTCAAGCAAATATAAAAGAGAGGGTAACGGCTCAAGGATATGTAAATATTCAACTTTTGGGACAAAATAGATAGACATAAATTACAACTTATCCACAAATGATAAATAAATTGTAACTCATCATTATGACCATAATAAACAAAAAATAAAAAATACATTAACCGATCCCGGGAAATGGCATTTTTTTTTGATTTTAAACAGATATTTTTTCATATTTATAGTTAGATTCTTCTTAATCTGATATCCAATTTATACATTTTTCTGGAACTATTCAGGAGAGATTTACTTGACACATGATGGCCAAGTGAAAACAAATTGAGTATACGTTATAAAAAATGCATCTCAGGAACATCATAAAAAAGATCTGGTTTCAAAACCATTCCCGTACATACATGATTGTATGGACCCTGCTCCTGTTATTTTCAATTCTCTGGAACCTTGAGAAAAACAGAAAAAGTACTGTCGAGAAAGCCCTTATTGAAGCCAGGACAATTTCACAGCATAATCTGGCATACAGAAGATGGAATGCATTTACGGGAGGAGTATATGCCAGGATATCCGGATACAACAAAGAAAACAGCTACCTCGCAGAAGGGATACAGAGAAATATAAAAACCACGGACGGGACTCTCCTGACTCTTGTAAACCCGTTCCAGATGACAAAACAGGTATACGCCCTTTTAAAGAAACAAACACCCCTGGCCACAATAAACAGGACAGTAAGCGATGATCCGCTCAGTCCGAATAACCAGGCAGATGAATGGGAATCCAGGGGGATATCACTCTTTGAAAAAGGGGTCCCGGAAGTCTATGAGATTACGGATATCAAGGGTGAACCCTATCTCAGGCTGTTAACACCATATATCACTGAAAAAAGATGTTTAAAATGCCACGGTTACCAGGGATACGACGTCGGAGACATCCGGGGTGGAATGAGTATCGCAGTCCCCATGAAGCCCTATTACCTGATACAGAGATCGAATAGCGGGACAATTATTATTACGCACCTCTTGATCTGGTTTTTTGGCATGGGCCTGCTGGTTGTTTTTTCAAGGGGAATAAAAAAATATCAGGATGATCTCTCAGAGAATGAAAGAAAGTTCATGATAGTTTCAGATTTTGCTTACGATTTTGAATCCTGGATCAACAAAGACCGTAATCTCGAATATATATCACAATCCTGTGAAAGGATCACCGGGTATAAGCAGGAGGAATTTGAAAAAAAACCGGGGCTTATCACCGACATCATCTATCGAGAGGACAGGAAAATATATGACGCCCATCACGACAGCTTTAATGCCCCGGTACATGAAGAGATCGAATACAGGATTGTTACCAAATCCGGAGAAATACGATGGCTTTCACATGTCTGCAGCCCTATTTTCCAGGATGGAGAATTCCTCGGAAGAAGGTCAAGCAGCAGGGACATCACGGAAAAGAAAAAACTTGAAGACCAGCTGTTCAGATCACAGAAAATGGAATCCCTGGGTCTTTTCGCAGGAGGGATTGCTCATGACTTCAATAATATCCTCACGTCAATCACAGGCTTCACAGAACTCCTTGATCTCGATATAAGCTATAAAACCGATAACATCAAAGAATATATAAAGCAGATAAACACCGCGGCCAACCTCGGGAAAAACCTCACTTCGAACCTTCTGGCTTTCGGGAAAAAACAGATTACAAAAAAAGAGAATGTCTACATGTTTGATATTATCGCCAATATGAAAAGTATTATCAAGACACTTCTTTCAGAGGATATAGAGCTTGTCATAGAAACCATTGATGATGAAAAAGCTGTTTATGCAGACAGACACCAGATGGAACAGATCCTGATCAACCTGGTTACAAATGCGGAAAGCTCAATGCCCGACGGAGGCAGACTCATCATTAAGACAGATACTTTCAGAACCGGGAATATTTATAACGGAAACTGCACCACAATTCTTCCCGGAAGCTACATGGTGCTTATAGTCAGTGACACGGGAACCGGTATTTATGAAGAGAACCTGAACAAGATTTTTGAACCGTTCTTTACCACCCGGGAAAGCACAAAGGGGACAGGACTCGGATTATCAATAATTTATAATATCGTTTCTCAACACAGCGGGTATATCGATATAATTACAAAGACGGGAGAGGGGAGCACTTTTATGATCTACATTCCCGAAGGTGATGCCGCTCCGGTTTCAAACATCAAAAGTATGCCCATAAGAAAACCAGGCCCTGCTGAAAGGGGAAAATTTATTTTGATAGCGGAAGATGACAGGGCCGTGAGAAGATTTATTTCAAACTACCTTGGGAGGAAGGGGTACTATATCATCACCGCAAACGACGGAGATGAAGCCGTATCCATGTTCAGAGGAAACAGGGAGCTTATTGATCTTGTCATCCTGGATGTGGTTATGCCGGGCAAAAACGGGAAGGTTGTGCACGGGGAGATCAAGAAAATGAATCCTGATATCAAGGTCCTCTTCATAAGCGGGCATACCGACGACATACTCTCCGCAAAGGGGATACAGCAGGAGAACCTTGAGTTCATGCAGAAACCACTGGAACCCTCAACTTTCCTGGCCAAAGTTGAGGAACTTCTCTCACCCAATTAAAATGAAAGATCCTTTCCCCACACCATTTTTTCTGGCACCAATGGCCGAAGTCTCAACCCCTGCCCTGCGGAGAACGGTAAAGTTATTTTCCCCCGAAATAATAACCTTTTCCGAGATGCTCAGTGCCGGTGCAATTGTCTCCGGAGCTGAACACAACACGCCTTTGATGGGGAGATACGAGTTTGACAATCCTTATATTTACCAGGTTCTCGGAAACTGTGAAAAGAGAATGTCAGAAGCCTGTAGAGTTCTCTCTGAGAGGGGATGTTTTTCAATTGATATAAACATGGGCTGTTCTGCGCCGGATATTATCAAAAAAGGTTCCGGGGCCGCCCTTCTCAATGATACCCGGAGAACCAGGGAAATAGTGCGAAGCTGCAGAAAAGCCGTAAAGACACGGCTTTCCGTTAAGATGCGAACAGGATTTACGTCCAGTAATAAGGAGAGGCTTCTCGACTTTGTAAAAATGCTGAAAGACGAAGGAGTGGATTTTATTACCGTCCATCCCCGGTCCGCGAAAATATCATTCAAGAGAAAGGCCGACTGGGACCTGATACGATTAATAAGAGAAAATGTAGATATCCCGATAATTGGTAACGGAGATATAACGGAACCTGAAACCGGTGTATCAAAGATGTTGAAGTATGGATGTCACGGAATCATGATAGGGAGGGAAGCGGTAAAGTCCCCATGGATTTTCACCCTCTGCAGGAAGATCCTGAATGGTGAAGGTTCTATCAGCCTGAAGGTGAACCTGAAAGAAATCTTTATCAGCACACTCCTCTCCCTGAAAAAATATCTCCCCCCCAATCTTCAAAAGAGCAGGAGCCTGAGGTTCTGTTACTACTTTTCAGGAAACGTGAAGTTCGCCCACCATCTTTTTACTCTCATAAGGCAGAAAGAAAAAATAGATGATATTATAGAGATCATCGACGGATATTATGCCCGAAATCCCCATGAAATATACAGGGAATTTCATTATGAGAACGGGAGAGACAGAAGCTCATTCCTGCCCGACTCTATCATAATAACTGATAAGTCTGAATAATTACCAAAAAAAATATTTTACATTCTGATGCAAGCGTTTAAAATGAGTCATTAGTTCCAAGGAACTCATTAATGGTTCCAGAAAAAAGATGTAAGGAGGAATCATGGATTATATCAGGATATGGACAGAGATGGATATAAAGGATATTGAAGAGCACATCATAATGGTCGATGATAAGTTTGCCCACTGCCACAAGTGTAAAACAATCGGGATTGAACTCACTGACCTGGAAAAATGTCCTTCCTGCGGCAGGGAGATAAAGTACGTAACATCCAAAGAGGCCGGGAAAGGAAAATCAGAAATTGTAATAAGGACAAGGAAGAAGCTCCCCGAACTGACCTTTGTTGATTATGATGATTACCTCTATCTCACCGGGAAGGATAAAGCCAAGAGCCTCTTCAAAGGATAGAAGGTTCAGGTAAGGTCCGATCTTTTTATCAGTCCGTTATCAAGACAGTATTTCAATGCCGGTCCCGCAGTGGGAAATGCTTTATGAAACCGGTGCTTAATGATCCCTTTAAAAACTTCAATCAATTCATCGGTATTTTTCTTTGCTGCTTCCACACTGGGTTTATCCCCCGATGCCAGGTGCTGAAAAAAGCTGTCAATGGTCACCCGTCTCTTACTGCTCTTTATGGCCATATTTCTGGTTCTCTCCGACTTGCAGAGATTGATAAAGTTATTCATCTCAGTGAGAATATCCCTGATACCCGGTCCGTTCCGGATTTCCGGTTCTTCCGGTTTATCTTTTTTCACTTTCACCGCTGCGGTTTTCTGCTCCGATTCCTCCCTCTTATGAACTCTGCTTTTCTCTTCACCGGCAGCATTTTTCTCAGATACAGCCTGATATTGGTTTTTTGTCGAATCAACAGCCCCCCCTGCGATTTTCACGAGGTCCCTGAAGAGGTTTATCTTCTCCTTGTCCCTGATGCTCACAGTCCTGGATTTGAGTTTCCTGAGTCCTTCAAGTGAGAGGTCTCCTGCAATATCAGAGACCAGTTTCTTCTCCTTCTCAACTGCCTTTTTGAGAAAATCATTCTTGTTATTGGTTTTTATTATCATGGCTATGCGGTTGAGTTCACTATATGCGTCCCTGTTTTTTTCAACAGGTTTAATTGCTTCTTCAAGGCTTCCGGCACCCAGTTTTTTCTTTACACTTTCACTCCAGTCATACTGGAACAGTGGAGGTGATTTATGAAGTACTTCAACCAGTTTCCCGTCCGGCTTTCCGGTTTTAATAACATTGACCGTCCTGTTAACAAGTACCTCCCTCTTTTTCAGGCCGGACCGGTATTCATTCATCAACTGTGACTGAAAATCCCCCCTGTTTAATCCCGCAAGAGCATTGATAATGGGGCCAAGGGCATCCATATTATCACGGAAGGACCTGACCAGCTCGAGAGCCCTGTTGTAGATTTTCTCCTCCTGAGTCATCTCCTTCTCATCATAAAGATCATCCCCGGCGGGCCTTTTCTTCCTTTGCTCCTTTATAACGGTCTCAGCCCATTGGGAGATCCCGGCACTTCCCCCGGTGAATTTTTTAAAGATCTCATTAATATCGGCTGTTCCCCCCTTCCTTTCATTTTCAATTCTTTCCGTGAGTGACTGCAGCTCCCGGAAAGCAAGTTTCTTTCCCAGTTCATCCTGTTTCCTGCTGTCTCCCCGGTAGAACCTCTTAAGAAATTGCAGAATGACCGCCTGCTTCCACTGCGGCTGCCCGGACATGTCACCTGTAACATTTTCTATCACATTGCTCTTTTTTTGTTTTATAATATTTTTGTAGAGTGTTTTCACAGTAAACCAGACAGGTTCATATTCCTCATTCTTCAGGACCTCTTCAAGATACTTCAATTGTTTCACCATGGCTGACCCGGTATCAGGATTCTCTTTCCCTATTCTCTCCAGGTTGTTTGTAACGCTTCCCAGGAGCTCAGAAGGACTTTCAATAAGTTTCTTATAGTTTTCAAGCTGTGATACGAGTTTTTTATCCGCGCTGAAAACCTCAATAAGCCTGCGGATAAAAGCGGCTTTTTCCGAAGGTGTCATATACCTGAAGGGCCCTTCCTCAAGTTTGCGGACAATTTTAATGAAGAGGTTCTCGCCGCCGGAACTTTCAGCATCAGGGAGAATTTTAAAGAGGGATTGACTTCCTGTTTCGCTCCCCAGCATCTTTATGACAAAAGCTGTTTTCTTCTCCTCATCACTGCCGTTTAATATATCACCGGCCTCCTCTTCAAGCTCCCTGGTCCTCTTATCAAGGCGGTCCTCTATCTCCTGTAATCTCTTCTCTCCCTGTTCCCGGATATCACCGGTATCACTGCCGTTCCTTCCCTCAAGAAGATGTTTTTCCTGCTCCTCAACCTCTCCCGGTCCCGATACGGAAAACTCACCCAATTCCGGAACCTCTCCCGGTCCCGATACGGAAAACTCATCCAATTCCGAAACATCTCCCGGTCCCGATACGGGGAACTCATCCAATTCCGAAACATCTCCCGGTCCCGATACGGGGAACTCACCCAATTCCGGAACCTCTCCCGGTCCCGATACGGGGAACTCACCCGGTTCCGAAACCTCTCCCGGTCCCGATACGGGGAACTCACCCAATTCCGGAACATTATCATCTTTTATCTCAACCCCTTGCTCCTCTTCTATAAAAGGTTCCTCAACATCGAAAGATCTTTCATGTTCATCATTATCTTCAGTATGGGGAACACCTCCTCTTAATTCATCTTCATTCTGAAACAGGGTATTTTCAGGTACAGGTTCTTTATTTTCCTTCTCAAAATTATCCATAAAGTCACTTATGGCATCAAGTCTCCTCTCAACATCCGGTTCACCTTCATTCTTGCCGAACATTTCCCGGTGTACAGATCTCAGGAAATCCTTCTTTGCACCGCTGATTAATTCATCATTGAGCCATATCCCGACTATGTCAGTTACGATCTCCTCTGCTTTTGCTTCACCGGACTTTTCCCGGTTTGTGGTATATATGGTCTCAAGGATTTTCTTAACGGCACGGGCATCTTCATCACTGATTGTGTCAAGGTACGTCACTTTAATGGTGTCCGCATAACCGTTAATCCCGGTCTTCTTCTCCCGGTCTTTTGGGGCATCATCATCCTCTTCACCGGCAGGTTCATCTGCACTCATTTCCTCACCACCACCGGGAATCTCACCACTCTCAAGGTCGATTGTGCGGAGATCAGAGTCACTGTTTTCACCATATCTGTCCTCTTTCAGCTCGCCGAGCATATCCGCATATTCCTTCAGCTCTTCATCCCACTTCATTCTCTCAATAAAGAGGGGACCGTTTTCCTTTCCCCGGTTTTCTCTGAAGATTTTAAACCTCTTCCCTATCATTTCACTGTTGCTCTTTTTATCATCCGTCAGCCCCCTCTTCATATTATGCATGGAGAGCTCAATACTTTTCAGAATAGATGAAAGCTCCCGGTCAAGCCTGCTGAAGTTGTTATCATAGTATTTGATGACCATGAAATGACCATCCTTGAATACCATCCGCAGTATAAGATCCTTCATCATGACCAGGTTTTTCATTTTGAGATCAACGGTTTTGCCGGGGACTTTACCGGCTTTCAGAGGCATAAGGGGTTTATAGTATTCCATCTTCTGATCATAGAGGCTATCGATGACACTGTTGGAGATAATATTGAACCCAAACCTGTAGAGAAGAGGATGGAGTTTGTGGGCAAGGGTTCTTTCGAAAACATAGAAATATGAAAAGGGGCCTTTCTTGAGAGCAGATGATATCCTCCTGGCCGGTCCGATGAAGGGGAAGTTCAGATAGAGGCGGTTTGTTTTTTCAACAAGCCCATTTATAAGCCTGCCGCTCTTTCCCGGGCTGTCCCTGAGCTCGTCGATAAAGGCCGCGATTTCTTTCTCTCTTCCTTTCAATCTCTTCACCCGGCCCCTTTATCCGGTCTGATATTCCCGGCCTCACTCTCAATTATATCGGGATCACAGGGGTTGATTTCAATACTAATCCCTGTTTCACCGCTGAAGAGATTCTCAAGCAGCCCGGGATTCGCAACGATTTTTTCTTTCTCTTTCCGCTCCCTGCTCTTAATAAAATTTTCAAGCTTCAGGGCTGTTCCCTTTCCTCCCGTAAGTTTCCAGCATTGCGCGATCCTCACCGGTTTAAAACTCCTTGTATATTTCGCGCCGCCCTTTCCGCTCCTGTGCAGACGGTAACGTTTCACAAGGTCATCGGTATATCCCGTGTAATAGCTTCCGTTGTCACACAGGAGTATATATATCCAGTAGATATTTTTCACTGCCATTGATTCTCCATAGAGATCCGTATTAATTATACTATAAAGTCTGAACAGGACATAGAGAAAATTCTAAAAAATATATTTTACGAGTACTTTTTTATCTTCTCTTCAATGTTTGTCAGCTTCCTTTTAAGCCTTTCGATACTCTGCTCTGTCCTTGACTTCTCAACAAGGAGACTTTCCAGCAGGTCCTCCGGGACCTTTCGCGAGATGTATTCCTGCACAACCATATCGGGACTGTCACCTTTGAGAAAGGCCTCCTCTGCTTTTCTCATCTCATCAGAGTCACTTACCCGGGCGACGATCTTCATGTTCTCATAACCGATATCGGGATTTATATCTTTAGAGTGGATATGTATGATGGACCTGGCGGAACTTCTGTGGAGCTTAAGCTCCCTGTCCACATAGTCGTCAAAGCTTGCATGTTTCTCAACACAGAGGTTAAATGCCTCAAGGAGAAGCGAACCCAGCTCCTTCATGAGACGCGCATCCACATTCAGGTAATTTTCCCTGATCTTTTTTGTGAGATCCAGAAAGCGTGTGTCCTTTCTGAAAATATTTACATAGGCCCCCTTCTCTTCGGCCAGGTAGAGGAGCCTGTGAAATATCTCCCAGAACTTGCCCGTGTGGGCCCTTGCGGACATTATTCCCTGAGAACCGGTGAGGTGAATATGGTGTGCGAATTCATGGATGGCTGTATAGATCAGCGGGTTGTCATCCGGAAAGTTCTTATTGTGAATGAGAATTTCTCTGCTTTCAGGCTTGTAAAGACCGTCAACTTTCTTGCTCTTTTTTCCTGAGAAGACAACACTGAATTCCTGAACATTCTCCTCAAGGTTGAGAAGAATTCTCTTTACCTGGTCCTGGTTCATAACACATATCCTTATTTTATTTTACTGTTCAACCATGTGGCAGCAATACACTGCTCAATAGTTCCGGTTTTTTTCATACTTTCTTAAATCAACAAAGACCTTTCAAATACTATTCCGAAGTCCGGACCCATATATCATTTCCGGATATTCTTAAAAAAAGTATTTTATTTTCTGGACAGAAAAAAATCACGATCCTATGATGTTTACTGTAACGGGAAACAATACATCATTATGAAAAATTATTAAAGGTACCCATATGAACAATTGATCCCCTGCTGGCTGAAATCAAGAAAAAAACAGATAATGAATATTTTTACCTTAAATATCCCTGAAGGGAAAACCACCATTGAAATCACAGCAGATGTGAGGGATACCGGCAGCGAAATTATCTTTTTCATACACGGCCTGGGCTGTACGAGAGAATCTTTTGTTGATGCCTGGAATTCTCACAGACTTACAGACTATTCCCTGATATCACCGGACCTTCCCGGCTTCGGCGAATCCCCGGAAAACAGTAAATTCTCATACAGGCTGGAAGACCACGCGGAAATATGCAGGCTGCTCCTGGAAAAATATCCCGGGGATAAAGTCCACCTTGTGGGGCACAGCATGGGGGGAGCAATTGCTCTCCTGCTCATTGATCTTTCTCCCGGCCGAATTGCCTCCTTCACCAACGTCGAAGGAAATCTTTTCAATACTGACTGCAGTATCAGCAGGAGTGCCGTCACATCACCATCATTCGAATCATTTAAGCAGACGCTGTTTAACAGACTTAAATACTTTGACATACTAAAAACCGACAGGGGAACAAAGCTCTGGGCTGAATGGATTGAAAAATCCAGTCCCGCTGCCTTTAATAAAAGTGCCAAATCACTTGTCCGGTGGACTGACAGCGGTATGTTATTACAAAAGTTTAAGGACCTGAAATGCAAAAAAATCTATTTCTGCGGAGAGAAGAACTCCCACAGAAAAGTGCTGGACCTGATAAGCGAAATCCAAATTGTGAGCATATCGAAGAGCGGTCATTTCCCCATGAACGATAATCCTAATGAATTTTATTAT
Source organism: Spirochaetota bacterium (assembly GCA_050298055.1). GTDB lineage: Bacteria > Spirochaetota > UBA4802 > UBA4802 > UBA5550 > JBNKTL01. Next base: position 59,241 of record JBNKTL010000020.1, on the reverse strand, counting down.
AAGCTTGCACGATTTATCAACAAAAAATAAAGTAACGACTCAACTGTATGGCTAAAAATATATCTGCCTAATAAAGAACAGACAATATGTTCCCGCCGCTGAAGGGGGCGGGAACATATCAGTTGTCATTAATATCAATTTTTATGCATAACAGAATAGTCACAGAATAATGATATTTTGTAGGACAAACACCTACAAAACTTTTCTCCTTTGTATTACAAAACAATAGGGATTTCTCCTATTGCATATTACCCGTTATATGTTATAAGCTCCTCTGCGGGAAACTTAATACAGAGGAGGAATAGATGGTTGACCAGCAGCTTCTCACGGATTTAGTTTTAGCAGAAATGAACATCAGAAAGATGCTGAAGATCAGCAAGATCAGCTTCAATGATGTTGTCAGAAAGACCTTCATGGAGTACGAAGTCAATTCATTTTATGATTTGATAAAGTATGATGAATTGAAGGCACTTGAATTGAGAGAAATTGCAAAGAAGGAGCGACTCATTTGATCAAATAAAAAAGCCTCATGACTTAAAAACAGAGATAAAGCAAAAAAGCTGTCATGATGAAATAGAATGACAGCTTTTTTTATTGTTAAAAAAAGAAAATTTAATTTTTGGAGTTCCCGATAATTCTTCCCAGTTCTACTCCGTTTATACTTGCCTGCATAAGGCTTCGGGTAATTCCCGCTCCGTCTCCCGCGGCATAGAGGCCCTTTATGCTCGACTCAAACCTGTTATTTATCTTTATGATATTTGAATAGAATTTCACCTCTATCCCGTAGATAAGTGTCTCGTCACTGACTATTCCGTGGAAGATATTGTCCAGGGCCTCAATCATCTCCTTGATATCAAGCATTATCCTGTAGGGAAGGACAAGACTCAAATCACCGGGTACGGCATCCACAAGTGTGGGCTGTATGTTGTTCCTCTTAAGCCTCTTTACGGTTGTCCTCCTTCCCCTTTTTAAATCGCCGTATCTCTGGACAATGATCTTGTTCCCTGAGAGGAGGTTTCCCAGCCGCGCTATATACTTTCCATATTCTATGGGCTCCTTGAAAGGATCAGTGAAGTAATTGGAAACCAGCAGTGCAAAATTCGTGTTTTCCGTCTTGAAGTCACCTGACTTGTAACTGTGTCCGTTGACCACTGCCAGGTCCCCGTCATAATATTCCGTGGAGACTACTCCCGACGGGTTGTGGCAAAAAGTCCTCACCCTGTCATCAAATGTCGGCGTATAGTAGATCAGCTTGCTCTCGTAGAGCTCGTCGTTTATCTCCTGCATGATTTCGTTCCTGACTTCTACCCTGACTCCTATATCAACACCGCCCACACTGGTCTCAATCCCATGCTTCACTGATATCTTTTTGAGCCAGTGGGCCCCTTCTCTGCCTACTGATATGATCACGTCATCGGAAAAGTAATCCTTATCGGCAACCACACCCTTGATAATATTATCGTGAATAATCAGTTCGGTCACGGGATTGTTGAAGGATATTTCTATCCCCCTGTTTATCAGTTCATCCTGTATCCTTGAATAGAGCTGGTAGCTCTCCTCCGTACCGATATGGCGTATGGGGCTTTCAATAAATTTGAGGTTGCTTTTAATGGCGTTCTGCCTGAGCCTCTTAAGGGTCTCACTTTCATGTATCCCGAAGACAGTTCTATCGGCACCGTATGAGAGATAGAGTTCATCAGTATATTTTATGAGTTCCGCGAGCTTACTCTCCGGGAGGTAGTCTTTGAGAAACCCGCCTATCTCCGGTGAAAGGATGAGTTTACCGTCACTGAAAGCCCCGGCCCCGGAAAATCCCGAGGTTATGTTGCAGGGTTTGCAGTTTTCACAGATGCCGGTACTTCTCTTCGGGCATTTTCTTTTTTCAATGCTCCTCCCTTTTTCAAGGACGAGTACCTTTTTCCCCCTGTTCAGCCTGTTATACTCAAGGGCCGCGAAAATCCCTGCGGGGCCCGCCCCCACAATGATAAGGTCGTACTTCATACTCACAGAGGATGTCCCTCAGCCACAAAAAGTGTACTCAGGGCAATAAGCAACTGGCCTGAGTAGTAGAAGGCCAGGCTGATCCGGTTATACCTGAAGGGATTCCTGAACCTTGCCACCGCCAGAATAATATCCGACACGTAAAAGAGAACAGCCCCCAGTGTAACAAGGAGTCCCGTTGTAAAGAATATATTTTTGTCCATAAGGACCGACGCGGCCCGGGTAACCATAAAACTTACAATCACCACATAGAGAAAGACAGGGACCTGCATCCCCTCAAGTCCGGGATAGAGGTACACATAGATGAACACTCCCGCAATGGCAATCAGGAGCGCGGGAATAAAATCAAACATCTTGAAGCCGCTCAGTGACAGGAAGGCGATACTGTAAATGAGATGCGCAGTAAGGAATAAAAAAAGCCCGGCCCTGAATGAGACCTGGCTCCTGAACATAAGCGCGCAGTCGCCTGCCAGGGAGACAATGAGACCGGCAAGTATGGCCTTTATGTAATAGAGACCGGCAATGTCCTGCTGCAGGGCCAGGACCGGCAGCAGGAGGACCAGCAATGTTGAAAGAGGTTTAAAGAGATAGATCAACTTCCTGTTTTCAACAAACTCAGCCCTGATTAAAAGAGTAACAGTTACGGCAAGTGTTGCGATAATAAAGAGAACAGGATTCATTTCTGGTTTCCGGATATTACTAATAAGATCAACTGCAGTTTTTAATATACAATACCAAAAATGTCAACTAATAATAGTTGAGCGGAGGTTTGGGAAAAATCTGTATGAAAAATCTTCTTGATTAAAAGGAGCTTTTATCTATAAAGGAAGTTCAATACCATGACACAATTATTGAACAAAAAAAAGAAACTGCTGATTATCATGCTGCTTCTTATCCAGGCAGCATTATATGGACGTGAGGGAAATTTCAGTTCATACCTCCGGATATTCGATTACCCCGAGATTACGGAAAAGATAAGCCGGCTGGAATTCCGTGAGATGAACAGGACCATTGTTGCCGACGACGGAGTAAAGTATCCTGACAAACTGATCAGGCTATACATTCTCTCTTCTGACATTACCCATGAACAGACCTTTAACAGCTACCTTGAAAACTTCAGAAGCAGGGTTGAAAAAGCCGGGAAGATTATAAGGGAAAAGGGATATGACAGAAAACTCAACAGGTATAACCTGGCAGAATTCCTTCTTCATTTTCTGCACGACGAATACTTTCTTACCCAGCAGAGAGGAAATGCCGCGGGTTACAACATCGGCATAAGGGAGACACTGGATTCCGGGAAGTTCAACTGCTACAAGTCGGCACTCATCTATAATGCCTTTCTCCAATACTTCGGGTACAGGACAAGCCTGGTATCGGTACCGGATCATATCTATTCACTTATTGATATTAACGGTACCGCCATCGATGTTGAGACCACCAACAGGTACGGTTTTGATCCATACAATGCGGGAAAGGGCCGGTACAGGAGGATCTTTGACAAGAAAAATATAAAATTCGATGTGGTGTATTACAGGAAGAAGATACCCATGGACAACATCTCTGCTGTAGTCCAGGTCTACAACAACAGGTCTCTTCTCTTCTCAGGGGATATGAACTATTCCGGAGTTCCTGTTGAAAAGAGTTACAGCAGGGCTGCTGCACTTTCCCTCATTGGTTCATATCTCAGCTCCGGTGATGAAAACTATATTGTGAATAACACCCTCTACAAGGTATTCCAGTTTACCAGGAGTATCATAGAAAAAAATCCGGAAAAGATCCATAGAGAATATGTGAGATATACGAAAATACTGGACCATGAAATTTTCGAAAGATTTTCAGCCAAGCACCGCTACAACATTGAGGTCCTTTCCGGCAATGCTGTCACAGCTATAAGAAGGAAACAGGTGAAAAATACAGATAAGAATAACATGAGGGAAGTACTTAAACTCTTTATCAATGAATCAATGACAGCAAAAAAATATATCAGGGAAAACAGAGATATCCTGAACAGCCTCTGGAACAACTCAATTGTTGAATTCAACTCCCTCCTGGGAAAGAAATACACTCCCGGAGACCTTGAGAATATAAAAAAATACGGCAGGTTGATCATGGAAATGCTCAATGACCCTGTTTTTAACAACGTAAACTTCATACAGAAATACCGGGAACAGTACAGAGGAAATATCTGCATCTTCATCGACAACCTGGGCATAAAAAAGCTGAACGCCCGGGACTGGAGAGAGGCAGACAGAATCTACAGGGAAGGACGTGAATTTTTACAAAAAGAGTTGAAGATAAACAGCGGGTATTATTATAAGTTAATTATTAAACACCACAACTTCGCGAAAAAAAATCTCTGACGGATGATCCGGAATATCAGCCATGGAAAACATAATCAAAGCAATTACCTCAAATAACCTCTATCTTGCAGTGGCAATTATCCTGGGGATATTTATTTTATATTCCCTGGTAAAGAAGGTGATCAAGATGGCATTGATATCAATAGCGATCATCATCATATACATTGCTTATCTCTCTTACACCGGTGAGAAAATCCCCAAAACCCGCAGGGAGGTCATTGATCACGTCTCCGGGAAAATCAGGGAGGGCACTCAAAAAGGGAAGGAACTTCTGGAAAAGAACCTGGGGGAGATGAAGATAAAGGAGCTGAAAGGGCACGGAAATTCCGCCGTGAAGTAAATTCGGGAGGAAAAATTTATGTCTTCTGAAAAATCATTTAACCTAAAAATAAAGATACTGCTTTTTCTGGTATTCGTCCTGATAATCTCCCACTACTTCTCCTTTACCTGCCAGGAGAAAAAGATCGAAGGAATAAGGGTTGATATAAACAGCTATCTCTCACGAGCCTATAATATTGAGAGGAAGTTTATCGAGAATATTCCCATCTACCGGGATTTTGCCACACCGGCAAAGGAACAGGAACTGAGAAAACACCTTTTAATGGACCATATTCATGCCGCCGAAAGATACGGAATAAAACCGGTAACCGATGACAGCGGGATCAGTGGAAGCGCGCAAAATGGAAAACTGGTAAATATCGAAGAACCGAAGAACCGGCTCTATTATTTTCACAATGTGAGAAAGAAATACAGGTACCTGACGAAAAATGCTCTCAAAGGGCTGCAGCTTTTAACGGAGAGGCTTCAGGAAAACCTGAAAAAAAGAGCGGACCTTCCCCCTGTAAAGATAGCCCTTTCATCGGTCATAAGACCTGCCAGCTACCAGAAAAAACTGATGCAAAGAAACATGAACGCGAGCTTCATTTCAACCCATTCATATGGGACAAGCTTCGATATATTCTATGACAATTACTTTGTTTCAGTCCCCCTTCAGGAAGTATCAAACAAGATATCGGAAGATATGCTGAACAGGATGAGGACCAGGATTGGCTACATGATGGGCGAGGCGCTCCGGAGACAATTGAGGTCCATACTCATGGAGACACTCATAGAACTCCAGGACCAGGGAAAACTCTACGCAATCCTTGAGAAAAGACAACGCTGTTACCACGTCACTATTCTCAACTGAAAGTCCTGTAACTACTCAGCTCTATGACCAAAATAATCCTATTTACTAAAATATCAACAATATGTTCCCGCCGCCGTGGGCGGCGGGAACATATCAGTTATCATTTTTAATGAATATGGTTATTCTTATACTAAGCTCGAGTAGTTACCTTAATACAAAGTTTATAGTTATTGAAAGAGAAATTATTTCTTAGAACTCGAAGAGTAAAAGGGTGACATCATCCTCAGGCTGCATCCCGTCAGAGAAGTTTTCCATGTCCTTCACAAGTTTTTCGAGAATATCCTTCTCACCGTTCTGTATCAGCTCGCGGAACATGAAATTGAGACGCATCTTTGAGTACATTTCATTTTTTTTATTCATCTGCTCAATTATCCCATCGGTGTAAAAGAGCATCTTGTCCCCTTCTTCATAGGTAAGTTCAATCTGGTGAAATTTACCATCCGGTATAATCCCCAGTCCGATACCGCCGCATTCAATCTCCTGGAAATCATCAAGTCTTTTTTTCCAGAATACCGGATGATGATGACCGGCCTTTGCCAGGGTGATTTTTTTGTTCTCTTCGTCAACAACCGCGTAGTAGCAGGTAGCATACAACTGATTAATAACCTGGTAGAAATGCCTGTTGAGAAACTCGAGAAGTTCCATGGGTTTTTCACCAAGTTTTTCAAGGAAAATGGAAAAAGCGCTTTTCAGAACACCGGTACCCAGTGCGGCAGTGATACCGTGACCCTCAAGGTCCGCAATGATGATGCTGATTTTCCCCGAATCAAGCCGGGTAATATTAAAAAAATCACCGCCAATGGCAATACAGGGATTATAGTAGTTCGTGTACTTGATCCTTTTGAAGACTTTTTCCGAACTGCGCCCGTCTGTGCTGAGGAAGAAATTCTGCACCTCCTTTGCGGATGAGAGGTCTTTGTCTATTTCGGTAAGCTGCGCGGTTTTTTCCCTGAGTATATGCTGGGAGAATGTGAAGTTTGAAACGATGTTCCTGAACCGGGAGAATGTTTCGTTTAAACAGTTCTTATAAAAAACATTGGCTATCTTTTTGTTCGTACTGAGCAGATTATCGAAATTGCTCTTATTCAGACAGAATATCTCAGTCTCATCAACAGTCCTGACAGTGGCAGACCGGGGAAGGTTGTCAATGAGTGAAAGTTCACCAAAATAGGACCCGGAGTAGATATTTCCCAGGTTTACCTTTTCGTTACTGTTTTCTGACTTTGACACATTGACAGTTCCCTTCTTTATGATAAACATGGAGTCTCCCGTACTCCCCTCTTCAATTATCTGGACGTCAGGGGGATAGACCTGGGGTTCAAGCAGGGGGACTATCTCTTCCAGCTCACTGTCATCAAGGCCGTTGAAGACAGGAATGTTACTGAGAATAGTTAGTATTTCTTTATAATGTTCCTGGCGCATAATAACACTATTCAACAACTCAGCAGGAATCACAACCGCTGCTGCATCCTCCGTCACAGCCTATTTTGGCACTGTACACCTGTTCCAGCTCGGAAGTTGTTGCGTCACGGACTTCAAGGATCTCCGCATCAACATTTATCTTTACTCCGGCAAGGGGATGGTTCCCATCAAGGGTCACTTTGTCCTCCCGGACTTCAACCACTGTCATCACCTGGTTTAATTCCTGGTCCTGGATGAGGAGCTGTATCCCGGGCTGGAGATCTTCAATTTCATTGAATAACTCCCTTTCCATCTGGTGCATCATCGACTCGTCTCTCTTACCGTAACCTTTTTCCGGAGGGATTTCCGAAGAGACTTTCTCTCCGGCGGTTTTCCCTTCAAGAAGATCTTCGAGACCGTCTATTATACTTCCTGTCCCGTGGATATACTCAAGAGGACCACTTGCCTCCGAACTGTCAATTATTCCTCCGTTGTCATCTTTTATTGAATAATTTATTTTTACATGTTTGTGCTTTTGTATATTCATCGTTTTATCCTTGTAATTGAATTTATACGGGAAAAATTTTAAGCTGTAAATCAAGTTTTGGAACTCATACTGAGAAAAAATCGAAACTACCAAACAATAATGATCTTTCCATATAATTTAAGACTTTTGCGTAACTACACATGCTTAGAATAATTATATCCATGGAAAAACATAATTTTTATGTCCCCGCCGCCTTCGGCGGCGGGGACATATTATTAATCTTTTAGAAAAAGGTTATTTTGATCATATATTTAATTATTTAATATCTAATTAGTTATCTTTTTTTATATAAAACAATAATATATAATTATACATTATTTGTCACATAAAAAACAATTCAGAGACAAAAAAACAATAACGAAAGATCTTCTGAAATATTGTCAATAATATTAAGAGAACCTCCATAAATTATTTTCAGGATATCCTTATTGTCACTCTGCATTCAGCTGAGTAGTTACGAAACGACTTAGCCGTATGGCGAAACATATTTAATAGGATAACATCCATGTATCCCCGCCGCGGTCAACGGCGGAGACACATTACTTATCGTTTATTCACTAATATATCTATTTTATACAAAGCTTGGGTAGTAACGTAGCTGTAAATTTAATTTTAGAAACCCATAAATGTTTGACAGGGAACAAAAATTGATAAAGAGTAGCCGTTAATTATTAACCTCTTATATTGAATAATGAAAGTGAACAGGATATTAACAGCAATTTGTAAATTCTATGACAGGGTGGAAGAAACCTGGGAAGGCGGTATCAGGAAAAAATCAACAGGGATGGTACTCGTTCTCTCCTACCTCCTCTCCCTTGCGGTCATTGAACTTAATATCAGGAATTTACTGCCATTGCCGTTAGAATCATACATTCCCGATAACCGGTTTTATGCCATACATATCGCCTTTTCTCTTCTCCTTCTTGTTGAAGTGGTTGACCTTGTTTTCGGTATAACCCGTTCCGTTTCGGAAGCCATGGGCAAGCAGCTGGAGATTTTTTCACTTATACTGCTCAGGCAGTCATTCAAAGAGTTTACATTTTTTTCGGGACCACTGGAGTGGGAGGAGATATCAAGATCGGTATTGCCCATATTATCAGGCGCCGTGGGGGCCCTTTTTGTATTTGCCGCACTTGTTGTTTATTATAAAATAATCTGTCACCATCCTGTAATAGACGAAGATCAAAAGGAAAGCTTTATATCAGTCAAAAAGACATTGTCACTTTCTCTCCTGGGGATCTACACGATAATCGGCCTGTTTAATATAGTTGAATATCTGCAGACAGGGCGATTTTTTAAGTTCTTTGAGACATTTTACACTATTTTAATTTTTGCGGATATACTTATTGTTCTTATCTCTCTCAGTTTCAGTCATACGTACCATGTTGTCTTCAGGAATTCAGGTTTCGCGCTTGCCACGGTGACTATTCGGCTTGCCCTTATTGCTCCTCATTACTTTAACATTGCCATTGGCGCCGGTGCCTCTCTTTTTGTGGTTGCCCTCACAGTGGCGTATAACAGGTTTATAAGATATTCGTGTTCAATCTGAAAATGAGAAACAGACGGGTACGGCAATGAGCACCTATCACCGCTATGAGCACGGGGGAGAACCGGAGAGCTTGTTCCGACGCCTGGGAATTCCCCAACGGCCCCTTACAGACTTCAGCGTAAACCTCAACTGGAAGGGACCGCCCCGGGTCATCCGGGAAGAGTGGCCCGAAATGCTCCGGTCTGCCATGATATACCCGTCAGTGGAAGGGGCCCCCCTGAGAGATTACTATTCAAGCAGGTATGAAATTCCTCCTGAGTCCATTTTACCGGGAAACGGTTCCGCGGAACTGATCTACCGGGTAGCAGATTACCTGCAACCCGCGAAGGCAGCGGTCCTCTCCCCGGCATTTTTTCATTATCAAAATGCCTTGAAAGTCAATAATTCATCCATAGAATTTATCCCCATCCAACAGGCGCTGCGGGACGGGAAACTCTCAACTGAGGAACTATCCCGCCACGTTACAGATGCTGATATACTCTTTCTCGGAAATCCCAATAACCCCACGGGAGATCTTTTCCCCGGGGGACCGTTACTGCAATTTGCCCGCTCCAACCGAAATAAGTGGCTGCTTGTGGATGAAGCGTTTATGCAATTTACAGAAGGGAGTGAGAGATCTTCACTCCTTAAAGACTCTGTTCATGAACCCAATATCATCATATTTCATTCGCTGACAAAATTTTATTCTCTCCCCGGCATCCGCCTCGGAGCTGTAATTTCAAATCCGGACCTGGTCCGGAAACTGTCTGCCAAGTCTCCCCCCTGGATGGTGAACTCGATTGCGGAAAGGATGGCCCCGCTTCTTTTACAATGCACTGAGTATGAAAAAGAGACCCGGGAAGAGCTTTCCCGGGAGAAAGACCGGCTGAACAGGGAATATAAAAAACTGAGCGGGATTTCCGTCCGGTTCGGGGCCGCCAATTTCGCATTCGGAGAGTGGGAAAAAACAGCTGATCTGGATGATCTCCTGAAATCTCTGCTTCAGCGGGACCTTTTTATCCGTGACTGCAGAAACTTTACCGGTATCCGGTCAGAGGCCTTTCGCTTTGCTCTGTCCCGTCCGGAAGAAAATGACCTGCTCCTCCATGCCTTCCAACGGATCACCGCATCATGAGTGAAACATTTATTGTTCTTTTTCTTGCAATGTTTCTCGATGAACTCACCGGCGACCCGGTATACAGGTTTCATCCGGTCCGTTTGATGGGGACCCTCTTTCGGAGAATAGAAGAAATAATCCGAAAGGGGCACCACTTTCAGAATGTTACGGCTGAACGGCTCCTGGGTGTTTTCTACCTGCTGCTCTGCTGCACTCTTCCCCTGACACTCCTCTCTCTCACATACCGGGGACTGTTCTTCCTCTGGAGGCCCCTGACCTGGCTTTTCGGCATCTATGTTTTTTTCTCAATGTACGCTCAGAAAGACCTGCTTCTCCACGCTGAAAAGGTTTTCACTGCCCTGGAAAAAAATTCCCTCGCTGCGGCCCGGCAACGGGTTTCTTACATGGTGGGAAGAAATACCGAGGTCCTGGATGAACCGGGGATAATCAGGGCGGCAATTGAAAGCGTTGCGGAAAATTATGTAGACGGCTCCTTCACTCTTTTATCCGGCACAATGATAATCCTTGCGGTGTCCCTTTTTTCAGGTTACCACCCCCTGGTCCCTGTTTTGATCTGGGCGGTCTTCTTTCGGACCGTAAATACACTGGATGCCATGGTGGGATATAAGAATGACAGGTACCGGTATTTCGGATGGGCGTCGGCGCGACTGGATGACATTTTAAATTACCTCCCCGCCCGGCTTTCGCTTTTTCCCCTGGCAGCGGGGGTTGCGACACATAAGGGCAATCTCAAAAGGGCAATATCTGATTTTTTTCGCTATGGGAACAGCACCCCCTCTCCCAATTCCGGATATCCGGAAAGCTTTATGGCCGGGGCATTGAATATTCCCCTTGCGGGACCCATTGTCTACGGAGACAGTGTTGTTGACAAAGGCTGGATAGGCAGCGGCATCGAAATTCCCCGCAGGGCTCATCTGGAAAAAGCTGTCCGGATCATCCGCACCGCCGGAAGAGCATCTTTTCTGGTAATGGCACTCTTCGCGCTGTTTTTTTTCCTGTCCCGTTTTTGAACAGGAAAAAAAAGATTTGTTGCAGACTAAAAAATTTAAGGAATAAAGAGTTAAATTATAGAGAAAATATTTTCTCCATATCAAGGTGCTCTTCACAGGCATCGGCCAGGCGGTTGATCCCCTCTTCGCATATTTCCCGGTAATCCAGGAGCTCGATTCCTCTTTGTCCCGAACCCGGCTCCAGTCCTGCCCAGGGCAAAAGGATCTCCTGCGCTGACTTTTCATTAAAAACACCATGGAGATAGGTCCCGATGATCTGCCCGTCTTCCGAAACAGCGCCGTCAAATTTTTCCCGGTCATGGGTATCCCTGATCTTTGCAAAGGGCCGTTCCATTGCCCTGCCCCGGGAAATCCCGCAGTGAATTTCATAGCCGGTTACTCCCTGAGTTCCCCAGTGAAAAATTATTTCACCCCTGACACCATGCAGCTGCTTTTCCGGTTCCAGGGTGGTTTCAAGATCAAGGAACCCCAGGCCGTCACAGCTTCCCCCGGGGCCCTCGAGGCCCTCCGGGTCGTGAATTTTTTTGCCCAGCATCTGAAATCCGCCGCAGATACCCAGCAGCTTTCCTCCGTAACGAAGATGTTTCCCGATGACCTGCTCCCATCCCTGCTCACGGAGAAACTGCAGGTCACTCCGCACTGACTTACTCCCCGGCAGGATAATCAGGTCGGCGGGAGGGATGGTCCGGGCCGGGCCGATAAATTCAAAATCAACCTGCGGATGCAGGCGAAGCGGATCAAAATCGGTGTGATTGCTGATGCGGGGCAGCGCCGGAACAATAATTTTTATTCCGGCACCTGTTTCCGCCTTTGCGGGAGTTTCAACCAGGGCATCTTCCGCTTCTATGTGCAGGCCGTGGAGATAGGGCAACACACCCAGGACCGGTTTCCCGGTTTTTTTCTCCAGCCAGTCAAGTCCGGGCTGCAGCAGAGTGATATCACCCCGAAAGCGGTTGATGACAAAGCCCTTGATACGGTTTTGTTCCGGCCGGCTTAAAAGATCAAGGGTACCCACAAGGTGCGCGAAGACGCCCCCGCGGTCGATATCGGCAATGAGGATCACCGGGCAATCCACGGCCTCGGCAAATCCCATGTTGGCGATATCACCCTCACGAAGGTTGATCTCCGCGGGGCTCCCCGCACCTTCAACGATAATTTTTTCATACCGTTCTGCCAGGCGGCCGTGGGATTCCAGCACCGCTTCCCGGGCAACCGCTTTGTAGTTATGGTAACTCCGGGCATCCATATCCTTCAGCGCCCTGCCCTGAATAATCACTTGGGCGCCGGTATCGGTATTCGGTTTCAGAAGCACGGGGTTCATGTCCGTATGAGGTTCCAGCCCGCAGGCCTGTGCCTGTACCGCCTGCGCCCGGCCGATCTCCCCTCCGTCCAGGGTCACCGCGCTGTTCAGGGCCATATTCTGCGGCTTAAAAGGGGCGACCTTTATATTGCGGCGCTTAAAGACCCGGCAGAGCCCCGCAACAAGGGTACTCTTCCCCGCGTCCGAAGTGGTCCCCTGTACCATGAGGGTTTTTGATGGATGTTTTTCCGGAAAGTCTGTCACGGTTTTATTGCCATTTTCAAAATAATTAATTTGAGAAAATAAAATTGAATAATTGCCTCGAATGAGACACTCTATTTTTTATAACCTTATGTGTAAATGAGAAATTAAAAGAGAGAAAGTAAGAGTATAAGGGCGTGATTGAAAATCCGGGACAGAAACCGGATGCCTGGTTTTAGTAAAAATTTCGTACTTATTTGGATATACCGGTTTTTTCAGGTTTTTTTGTTTTGTGTTTTAATCATTGTGATAAATACGAGCATATTACCTATTATTTCAGAGATATAAACATAATTTCCAGTATAGTTATCCATACTTTTTGCACTATTTCCTGAATTAATTAAATCGTTTACCAGTTCATCAAGATAATTAATAATAGCAAAAGCAACAAACCACGAAACGGAAAACTTAAAATGTCTCCTCAAATCAAGGACCTTCTCATAGAATAAAGACTCCAGGTTGATATGTTCAATTTTCCAAACTCTCTCCGGTCCGCCATCCTGGTACTTCACTGTTTTACAGGGTTGAGGAATAAAGCTGTTTTTCTTAATGGTCCGTATTATTAAAAGTTTGATCAGTTCATCCTTTGGCAAACCAACTTCAGCCATGGCTTCTCTCAGCCTTAAGACCAGTAATGTGTCTGCATTAATAGTCGTTCTCATATTATCCATCCTCACAATGTATAATTCAGAAAGAGAGTTATTCTTTCCAAATATTAATACGATTGAGGAGTGAGATTAATTAAAACTTTTTACTAAAAGTGCATTAATACCATAATTTCCCGGAATTTAATTCATGCCCGAGTAAAATGGGGATAAAGGAGATGGGATAAGTTTTAATAATAACTTATCCCCATATCCCCTCTTTATCTCCCTATCCCCTATTTTATAAACTGGAAAAGGAACTCATTTTGCTTTACAATCAACTCTCCCGGACAAAGCGCCTGTTGAGCTTGATATTATACCAGTCGATGTTCCGTGTAATATACATGATCGTAGCAAGTATCAGGAAGAGTCCCAGGGAACCGATGAGCAGAGCGTAGTCCTGGTTCTGCAGCAGAACAAAGAGATAACCGTAGAGACAGACCAGGAGTCCGGACAATACGGATGTTCTTCCCTTTGCCTTTAAGACCTTAATGCTGTAAGCGGATATCAGCCCGATTGTCGCGGCAGCTGATATTATGTATGAAAGAACAAAATTGAGGTGCTCCGATATGGAGAGAAAAAGCATATAAAAAATCGAGAGGGCAAATCCCACCATGAGGTATTGTATGGGGTGGATACTCAAACCGTTCAGTACCTCGAAGAGGAAAAAAACCAGGAAGGTGAGGGATATGACCAGGAAACTGTATTTGACTGCCCTCTGACACTTCTGGTAAAAATCAACCGGCATATAGAGACTCACACCGAACATAACGTTGTCTATATCAGAGCTCTGCGGGTTATTCTCCTCTGTCCACTCCTGGGGGAAGTTCCGTCCGAAATAGGAGACCTTCCAGCTGGCATTAAATCCCTCCTCTGATATCTCCCTGTTCACAGGCAGGTAGGACCCGAAAAAACTGGGATGCTCCCAGGGGGAATGGAGGTAAACATGGGTCTCCTTCCCGAAGGGGGCAAAACTCAGGGATGAGCTTCCCTGGATATTTACCGAAAACCCGAAATCGATATCCCTTCCCCTCATATTTCTGATCCTTTTCAGGGGAACATGAATCCCCGATCCGAATATGCCCACATTGTTCACACCCGGTTCAAAGTTATACTTCTTTCCGTTCATCTTGAGGAGAACATTCTTTTTTATTCCCCGGGTATCGGATATCCCAACGGAGAGAAAGGCATCGTTCCAGAACACATTCTCTTCTTCGATCTTCAGTTTTTTAAAATCGGGAAACCTGAACTTTCCCGACAGGTCAAGGTTGTCCACCCTGTAGAGGACAACCTCGAAAATCCCCCGGGCCCTCTTCTCCGTTTCAACCCTGCCGTTTATTTTCAGCTGTTCGGGAAGAAAATATGCCAGCCTGCGTTTCTTCCTGACCACATTTTTCTGGTCAAGGTAGTAGTGATTATAAGGAATGGCCAGTACGGGGCCGATAACTTTCTGACTGTACCCCCACTTTGCGCTCACCTCGTTGACCGCGGTGTCCCTTCTCACCGTCCTCTCCCTGACCTGGTCGGATATCATCCCCAGGGGAATGAGAAAAAGAAGGGTCATAAAACCGGTTATTCCCAGTTTCAGCATGGTTGAATTCTTCATTTTTTCAAAATTCATAAGAACACTCCTTTAGCGATTACTTTTAATATTATTGTAAAAGCACCCTGTGAACTGATTGTGAAGTCTGTGTGAAGTGGAGATTTTTTTATAGCTTAATGGGAAAATTTTGAATTTTTTCCTCTTCAGCCATATTATTAATTCTTTGCAGGGAGTGTAAGTGTGGAGGTGACGCCCCCTTTGCTGTTGTTTTTGACTGATACGCTCCCTCCGTGAAGCTTGACTGCCTCCAGGACAAAGGTCAGCCCCAGGCCCGTTCCCCTCCTCCCCGATTCTCCCCGGGGAAGGGAATAAAACCTGCGGAAGATCTTCTCCTCCGCGTATTCCGGGATACCGCAGCCATTGTCGGATATTTTAATGAGCAGGTTTCCACCGTCAAACTCCGAAGAGATGATTATCCTCTCATTCTCCCCGCTGAAGTTTATCCCGTTCTGGATGAGGTTGGCAACCGCGTGACGGAGCAGGAATTTCTCACCCTGCAGAATAATCTTTTTTTCTGTCCTGTTTTCAATCCGGATATTCTTAAGGGCAATCTGCGGGGAGAGGCTCTCCAGGACTTCTTCAACAAGAACGTGAAGATCCATGTCCTCAATATTCTCCAGCCTGTCCCTCCTTTCAAGTGACGAAATAAGGAGCATCTTCTCAATAATTGTGTCAATCCTCCTGCTCTCCGTAAGGATATTGCCGCAGAACCTGTCAGCATGGACCTTCTCCATGTTGTCCTCCATGAGGAGTTCAGCAGCACCCCGGATGGAGGAGAGGGGGCTTTTAAGCTCATGTGTCAGGCTCTGGATATAGTCTTCAATATATTTTTTCCCCTCCAGTTCTTCCAGGAGTTCCCGGAATGCTTTTCCCAGGTCCCTTATCTCCCTGCCGCTTAAGTCCGGAAAGACCGGGTGCTTTTTCTCCCTGAGAGAATTTATGTAATCCGTCAGTTTCATCACGGGCCTGCTTATCCATACCGATATGATAACGCTCAGTACAAGGAATGCAGCCACTGCAATAAAACCGGTCAAAAATATCCTGCTCCGGGCAAGCTGAATAAACACGGTCACGCTGTCAAGGGGCTTGACCACGGTAACCGATCCGATGATCTTCCCCCCGCTCCTGATTGGCGCGGCAACATGGAGAAGGCTGGAAGAGGGATCGTCTTTGTTCCTCCTGGTTGACCTGGCGCCGTATTTCCCCTTCAGGGTGCGATGGACGTCATTCCAGTCAGAAAAGTCCTTCCCCCGGTTAAGGCCGCCGTTGGAATCATAGACCACAATTCCCTTCCCGTCAGTCACATAGACATTTAATTCCACGCCGGTTTTCCTGAATCCGTAGATCCTGGCATCGAATTTTCTTTTAAAGGCCGAGGAAAAAGTCCTTCTGAGGAGAACCAGGTCCATATGCTCCCCCAGCAGTTCGGACTCAATGAGAGACGCCAGTATATTCACCGTATCATTCAGCGATTCCTCTACCGCCTCGAGATAACGGGGCCTGATTTCACGGACCATAAAATCACCGATAAAATAAAAACCGAGGGAAAATAAAATCGCGTAACCGAGAATTATCCTCGTCCGTATCCTCATATGTCCTCCCTCACGGAATAACCCACGCCCCTGTGTGTGACGATGGGTTCATAATCGTCTTTTATCTCCCGGAGCTTTCCCCTGATTGACTTGATATGCGTATCAACTGTTCTGTCAAAGCTCTCTTCAGGGTCCTCCCAGACCATCTCCATGATCTTTTCCCTGCTGAAGACCCAGCCGGGCCTTGATATGAGGAGCACCAGAAGTTCATATTCATACCGGGTCAGGACCACCTGTTGACCGAAATATTTAATTGTCCTCCTGTTATAATCGATACTGAAGACCTTTTCGTCCTCACCCCTGTTCTCCGTATCCGCCCTTCTTAAAATGGCCTTTATTCTCACTGTAAGCTCCCGGGGGCTGAACGGCTTTACGATATAATCGTCCCCCCCCAGCTCAAACCCGAGGATCCTGTCTATCTCCTCTCCCCGGGCAGTCAAAAAAACAACGGGAAGATCCGATATCTCCCTGATCTTCTTGACCAGGTCAAAACCATTAATATCGGGCAAACCCACATCAAGAACAATAAGTGACGGATCTCCCTCCTTCAGGGCCTTGAGGCCCTCCAGGCCGGTAGCGACCCTCTGTGTGATGAAACCCTCCGTTTCAAGGGAATAGGTGATGGTATCGGCAATTCCCGGTTCATCCTCAATGATAAGTATCTGTTTTTTCGTTGTGTTTAACATAGTACTTTATTTTTCCCCATCCCCCTGAGCCCCCCATCCCCCTGAGGGGGCGAAAGATTCTTTTCCTGAACTCTTGTGCCCCCTCAGGGGGTTAGGGGGGCAAGAGCGTGGGAATTAATAGTGAAAAGAGACGCTATTTTTACAAGACAAAAACAGGATCTTCAAATTTTGATTTTCCTTGTGAGAGATCAATTTTCCTTCAACCTGCGCCGATAGGTTACTATGGAGTTTAAAATGAAATTTGAAGAAAAAATAGCAGGACTCTGTCTTTCCGGTTATATCCACGGAGTAAAGGGTGCCGAACGCAGAAGGTGTCTCAGGGCAATCAGGGACATTTACGGACCCCGGGTGGGGGACATGGTCAGAAGGCAGACAGAAAAATCCGGTTAGGACTCTCAGAAGATCCTCTCCTCTCCCTTTTTGTATTTCCTCTTGAGATACAGCCTGTAGTAAAATTCCGACTTGTATTTATTTTTCATCCTGTCATAGACAACACCAAGATTGTAGAGTGCTTCAACCAGGGAATCATCAAGCCTGTATGCCGTATGGAATGAACCTGCCGCCCGGGGCAGTTTATTGGCGAAGAGGTAAGCCATCCCCAGGTAGAAGTGCCCCTTTGAAAGTCTTCGGTCCAGCTGGACCGACTGTCGAAGGTGGATAATCGATTCATCAAGTTTACCCGGAAGATAGAGATACGCTTTCCCCAGCCCGTAATGCCCGAGAGCGTAGTACCGGTTTGTCACAATGACTTTTTTAAAGACTTCCACGGCCTCTGAGATCTTTCCCTCCGCGGCAAGGGCGGCCCCCTTTTTATAGAGTGCCGTGGAATTCTCCAGGGAATAGAGAGCACTGCTGAATATCAGGAAGAACAGGAAAAGAAGAGAAATGATACGTTCATTGAGCATCGGGAATTATCTTCTTCAGGTTCTCATAGAGGTATTTATCAATACCTGAACTGAAGGTAAAATATACCACAAAGACTATCCAGAGTATAAGGGTGAGAATACAGAGGAATTTAAGAAGTTTCTCCGCCCCGATGTCATCGGCCTTGTAAAAGATGAGGATGAGGGCAAGGGGCCAGAAGAAAAACATGTTTACAAAGACAAGGGTTATCAGCTCCTTGAGGAACTGGAGTGATGAGGCGGCCCACCCGCTTTTGAATGTGCTGAGCCCGCTGACAATCTCATCAAAGAAAAACCAAATATAGAACCCCAGAATAAGGGTCGCGATGATCTTCCAGAAAATCTCGATCCTCGGCCTGAACCAGAGCATAACAATCCCGATCCCCCAGAGAGAGACAAAGATAAAAACAGATTTAATAATTAAAGCTTCATTCATAAGTGATGAAAGGTTTTCCGGTCAATATTTGAACTCAAGATCGATTACGTATATAATTTTTTCAACTGTTTTTATTTTCGGATGGTTTCTGTAAAATGATCACTAATAATTCATTAACATGATTGACCAATGTAAAACAAAAAGTATTATAGCAGAAAAAATTATTGGATTTTTCCTGTTCAATGATACTGAATGTACTTTTGGGTATATATGATATTAACAACCGGTACAACAAAAAAAGCAATTTTAAAAATCAAACTGCTGCTCCTTGCAACGATACTTCTCTCCGGATGTATGCAAAACATAAAAAGCTACAGGAACCTGGATGTTATAATAAACAGCGATCTGGACCTGCGGGCGGAAGCTGTTAAAAATCTCATAAAAGTCAAACTGGACAGGCAGAAGGGATCGGGAACAATCGAAATATTTGTTTATTCATATTCATCGGGGGCGGAAATTATTGAATACAGCGAGAAGGGGGGCCTTAAACAGTACTTTTCCAAGGGGAAAATAAGCGCAATGATAAAATTTAAAAGGTCAGGGAGAGTGAGAGAGATAAAATTTACCTCAGCCAGCGGCAGGACCAGAGAAGAGATTATCAAAAAACTCACCGTCAATATAAACAATCTTATAAAGCAAAGGTAATACCCGCCCTCAAACCTCTTTTTTATTCAGGACAAGCCTGTACGCGAGAAGTATGGCCTCAAGCATGCTCCTGTGGTCTGCTTCCCCTCTCCCGGCCATGTTGTACGCGGTCCCATGATCCGCCGATGTTCTGATGATCTTCAGCCCCAGGGTTACATTTACTCCCCTCTCGAATGCCAGGACTTTAAAGGGAATGAGTCCCTGGTCATGGTAGAGGGCAATGGCCAGGCTGTACTTCTTCCAGATGTCCCGCATAAAGAGAGTGTCCGCGGAGAGGGGGCCTTCAACATCGATCCCCTTCCTCACCGCGTTTTCCACGGCAATTTTTGTGACCCTCTCATCAAAGTCCCCGATGGCGCCGCTGTCCCCGCAGTGGGGATCAAGGCCTGCCACGGCTACCCGGGCCTTCTTTCCGTCAAGCTCTTCAATGGCTCCTGCCCCGGATATGATCGCTTCTGTTATTCTCTCTTCGCTGAGGTTATTTATGATACCTGATACCGGGATGTGGGTGGTCACCGGTATGACCCTGAATACGGGAGAGTACATGAGCATCAGGGGGCTTGCTTCACCGGTTTTACGGGCGATATATTCAGTATGGCCGGAAAACTCCACTCCCGATTTCTGGATAAATCCCTTGTTCACAGGCGCGGTTGCGACGGCATCAATAAAGCCCTTTTTCCAGAGTTCAAGGGCCGTGTCTATGTACTCAAGGGATTCGCCCCCGGTTTCGGGACTTCCCCGTCCCGGTTCCGGGAGAGGCCTGTGAGATCCTGTAGTGTAAAAATACCTGTTCCCCCGCAGAGGTTCCATGTCAGGGTTATCAATTATCCTGTAATCTTTGGAGAGGCCGGGATAGAGTTCCGTAACCACTTCGCTCCTCCCGATAAGCACAGGTATGAGAGATTTTTCTTCAAGACAGGCCGCGGCTTTCAGTGACACCTCCGGACCAATGCCCGCGGGATCACCGATTGTTATACCAATTTTAACCGGTTTTCTTTTCAAGAAACTCTTTGGGTATGATCCTGTTCTTCTTGTATTCTGCTTCAAGAAGCTCACGGGCAGAGGACTTGAGATCATTTGAAATCGTGCATCTGCCCTCCAGGATTACGCCATTCTGGATTATAAGTTCCGGGGTCTTAATGTCCCCGTATACCATTGCGGTAGGCATGAGAATAACCCGGCTTTTCGCGCTGATATTGCCAAGGATAAGGCCTTCAACAATGACCGATACCGCACTTATGTTGGTTTTTATTTTACCGCCCTGTCCAACATAGAGTTGTTCCGCCTGCAGGTATTTCCCTTCAAACCTGCCGTCAATTTTAAGGGACCCGTTTATAACGAAATTACCGGTAAAAAAAGAATTCTCACCGATAATATTATCTACAACTTCCCCGGTTTTTGTGAATGCCATAATTCCCTCTTTATATAAATATATTCAATGACTCTTGAAAGGTAAATTGTCCCGCTGTTTTTTCAAAATTACTCAATATGGGATAAATGTCAATATGATTTTTTTGCTTATTTGTTTTAATAGAATTAAGGTTACTGCTCAGCTCTGTTGAGAATAGATATATTAATGAATAAAAAATAATAGATGTGTCCCCGCCGCTCAAGGCGGCGGGGACACATTGCCGGCATTTTTTAATTTTTTCAATCTCTTTTATTTCTTAAGAAATTTTACAGTCTGGCTGTGATAAAAAAAGCTCAGGTCCGCGTATTTTTCGAAAAAAGATTTCAGATCATTTGACGAAGAGAACTTCTCCCTGATATTACTGGTTACAATATCCGCTGAAAAGTTTGCCCCCTGTCTGTTCAGCTTGTAAAACATGTATTTCTGCCTGCCTGCCGGAATACTCTTTCCTCTCCCCTTATAGTCCAGTTCCCAGATCTTTTTCACATTCATGAAGTTATAACTCTTCACTCTCGAAAGATACCCCGTATATTTTATCTTCAGGACCACTTTCTTTAACTTACTGTCATACTTATAGTGATCTATGTTGTAGAGAAAGGGGCCCTTCCCGGCTTTTATGTCGTAATACTCCTTGGAGTATTTACCCGGTTTCCACTGCCCCAGGAGTTTCGGGTCCCTTTTCATTGACGGGTTATCAATGGGATAAGTTGAATTGTAGTAACATCCTGTTGCCGTAAAAAAAGCAACAAGCAGGGAACCGATAAGAACTTTCCTGATAAAATGATTTTTCATGTGCAAAATCAACTGCCCCTCTTTATTGCCCGGGGCAGTATTCCTCCTTATTTTAGGATAACAGCAGCCATCATTATGGTCCGCTGAGGCCCTCATTTTTATCACTTTTTTATTTTTGAGTCAAACAGTAAAAACCTAAAAATATCCCTTAACCGGGACCCTTGATCAACCGAAAATGAAACATATGCTTAGTGACATAAAAAGGCCTGCTGTAATGATACGGACCGGAAAAAATATTAAATTGAAAATATTACTCCTTCTTATCTCCGTGATGATGTTACCGGAGATTTCCTCCGGCACTCCTCCGAGGATCCCGTTTCTCAAAGAGCTTGATCCGGTAAAATCAGAGCTTTTAAAGTCTATCAGAAAAGATATCCGAAGATCAATTTTCACCGTAAAGAGCAGGCGTCCCACGGAAACACTGCCCGATCTGAAATTTTACCGGTACCGGGTAAAGAAAGAAGAAACTTTCTGGATTATTCTCTCCCGGACATCACTGGACATGGACACCCTTATCTCCGTAAACTCCCTCTCAACTCCCCGGGATATCAGGCCGGGAAAGATCATCTTTATCCCCAACATGCGGGGAATTATCATAAATCCCTCCGAAAGGGAAAGGATCAACGAGATCATTAAACGAAGCAGGATTACCCGGGAGTATGTGGCACGGGTAAACGGAAGCGAAGATCTTTCCAAAAAAATTCTCTTTGTCCCCTGCGGTAAACTGACCGGTCTGCAGCGCTCACTCTTTCTCGGAACAGGTTTTATGTATCCCCTCGTGAGGGGAAAAAGAACTTCCGGTTTCGGGATGAGAAGAAATCCCTTTAACAGGCGGAAATTCCAGTTTCATACGGGAGTGGACCTGGCATGCAGGATAAACACACGGGTCTACGCGGCCAGGGGGGGGAAGGTGCTCTTTACGGGGTATAAGGGCGGTTACGGAAACCTGGTTATCCTGGGTCATGAACATGGCTACCGGAGCTACTACGGCCACCTCAACAGGATAAAGGTAAAAACAGGCAGCATCATTAAACGGGGAGAGATGATCGCCCTCTCGGGAAATACGGGACAGACCACCGGTCCCCACCTCCACTTTGAGATCAGGAAGAGCGGGAGGCCGATTAATCCGGGAGTCTTTGTGAGGGGAAGGTAAAGATAAAAAGATTTCACACGAAGAAAGACCCCCTAACCCCCTAAGGGGGCATAAGAGAGTTTATGCAATAAAATCTTACGCCCCCTCCGGGGGATGGGGGGCTCTGAAGACTGAGAATTGAATTTTTAATAACTAAACGATCTTCTCCACTTCCTTTATCAGCATCTCCACCGCCTCATCACTCTTCACCATCCTGATCTTTTCTCCCCGGGCAAAGAGGAGCATATTGCCGTCACGGCCTCCCGCTATGCCCGCATCGGCCTCGGCTGCCTCTCCCGGACCGTTCACTTCGCAGCCCATGACCGCCACGGTCAATGTCCTCTTCTCCTCCGCTAGTTTCTTCCCGAACCTCTCCCTGCATTCCTTTTCCACGCTGCGGCTCAGTTCAAGGACGTCAATCCGCGTGTCGGTCCTTCCGCAGGTGGGGCAGGATATCATCCTTACGCTTGCTTTCCGGTCGCCGGTGGTCTCAAGGATGTTCCGGGCCACCTCAAGTTCATGAACCGGGTTGCCGGTCATGGAGACCCTGATGGTGTCGCCGATCCCCCGCATCAAAAGATGCCCCATGACCAGGGAGCTCTGCACCGCGCAGTAGATGCCGTATCCCGCCTCCGTGAGCCCGATATGGACCGGGTAGTCCCTCTGCTCCGCGAAAAGGATATTGGAGTCTATGGTCTGGTAGATATCCGATGTTTTAATGGATACGACAATATCATGGAAGTCGTTCTCCTCAAGGATCTTTATATGCTCCAGGGCCGAGTCCACAAGGCTTTCCGGGTCCACATGGCTGTACTTCTTCCTGTTGATGGAGCCTCCGTTTACACCGATCCGTATGGGCACGGAACGCTCCTTTGCCGCCTTGATTACTTCCTTTACGTGCGCCGGGTTGGGGATGTTGCCGGGATTGAGGCGGATCTTTTTTATCCCCGCCTCAATTGACTTTATGGCTATTTTATAGTTGAAGTGTATGTCCGCGATAAGGGGGACATTCACCGCCTCAATGATCTTTTTTAAGTTCAAAACGGAGCTCTCGTTGCGGACAGCCAGGCGGACAAAATCCGCGCCGTTCTCAGCAAGCTCGTTGACCTGGCTTATTGTCCCGGGAACATCCTCTATGGGGACATTGGTCATGGACTGAATGGAGACCGGGTAATCGCTGCCGATCCCGGTTTTTCCGATTTTTACGTTTCGTGTTTTTCTTCGTTTTCTCAAAGGTATTTACCTGGTTATATTTAATTCCCTCACCCCCTCTCCCCCTGGGAGAGGGGGACGGGGGGTAAGGGCACAAAATTCAAATTCACCCTAACAAATACAATGAATATTACAAGAAAAATATAACTTCTCTCCCATCCTTCCAGAAAATAAGGGAAAAAAGCAGACATTTCTCGATTAAAAAAAAGCAAATCAACATCATCAAATCAGTATTGACATATTTTTTTTATATGAGAAATTGTTATTATGATGCAATCAAAGGATCAAACATGAAAATAATCGAAGAAAATAAAGACGATATTATAAAGATATGTCAGACTTACAATGTGAGGTCACTTGCGGTTTTCGGAAGCGTACTAACCGAGGATTTTAAAGAAAGCAGTGATATTGATGTTTTGTTAGAACTGGATAATCCGGAGAACGGAATGGTGCGATATATGAATATAAAGTTTGAACTTGAAAAACTTTTTAACCGATCTGTTGATATTGTCATGCCCGGTGCCATAAAAAACCAGCGTATAAAGAAATATATTTTTTCAAATGTAAGGGAAATATATGCTGCATGATCCGCTTGTATGTATTGAAGATGCTATAAAAGCCTGCGAACTGATCCTGGAATTCACTGAAGGATTAGATGGTGAAGAATATTTTAACGATTCAAAGACAAAAGCCGCAATAGAAAGGGAATTTGAAATAATTGGTGAAGCATTAAACAGGATAAAAAATATCAATATTGAACTGCTTTCAAATATCGATAACTGGAAGGAGATTATAGGTTTTAGAAACGTAATAATTCACGGTTACGATGTTATCGAGGATGAAATTGTCTGGGACACAGTCAAAAGAAATATTCCGGAATTGTTAACGCAATTGAAGAGATTGTCTGAATCGTTAACTGATTTTTATTAATCCATGCCCTACTTCTCCGTCATCATTCCCACCCACAACAGGTTCGCCGTGGTGAAGAACGCCATCGACTCCGTACTGGACCAGAGCTTTCGGGACTTCGAGCTCATCGTTGTGGATGACGGGTCCGAGGACGGGACCTTCCGGCTTGAGGAACTCAACCGGGGAAAGATCAGGTACATCCGCCAGGAGAATTCCGGGGTCAGCTCCGCCCGGAACAGGGGGATAGAGGAGAGCGATTCACACTGCGTCCTCTTTCTCGACTCCGACGATCTCTGGATGAAGGAGAAGCTCCGGGTCCACAGGGAATACATTGAAGAGAACAACGGCATCTTCATTCACCAGACAAATGAAATCTGGATACGAAACGGGAAAAGGATCAACCCCCGGTTAAAGCATAAAAAAAGAGAGGGGGATATTTTCACGGAATCACTGGAACTCTGCCTGATCAGCCCCTCTGCCGTCTGTATCCACAGAGAAATCCTGGAGACATACGGGACCTTCGATGAAAAGATGCCCGCCTGTGAAGACTACGACCTCTGGCTCAGGATAACGTCCCGGGAAAAAACCGGGCTGATTGATGAATACCATGTGAAAAAATTTGGCGGCCACAGCGACCAGCTTTCCGCGAGGTTCTGGGGCATGGACAGGTTCCGGATCTACTCCATTATAAAACTTCTTGAAAGAGACCGCGAAGAGCTGCCCCCCGGTTACGAAAAAGCAGCGGTCAAATCACTGAGAAAAAAAATAAAAGTGGTCGCAGACGGAGCGGCAAAGAGGTCCAACAAAAGACTTGAGGAAATCTTAAAACGGGTTTCCCGTGATGTTAACCGTGAAGTCTATAACAGTAAATATGCCCGGGACCTTTTAACAGGATAAAGTGCCCGTTAATCTCGTTGTCCAGGTAGGCCTCATCTGCATACTCCCGGGAGAAGAGGATCTTCCCTTCCCTGTTAAAGAGGATCAGCTTGGAGCCCCCCGATTTCATTGAGTAGGTAACACTATAATAGTTGCCGTTAAAGCTGATCCTGGCAAATGAATCTCTGGCGGGAGGGACAAGTATCCTGAAAATCAGGTCACCGTTTCTCCCCATATTAAGAATACTCTCTTTTCCCAGAACAGTGGTAAACCCGGCATCGGTGACATGGAGCGGAGATTTTGTATATCTTACATCTGCAAGTTTTACATTCCTGCTGGAATTTTCCTGAATGTTGACAAGTCTCAGAGTATCACTCTCCGTGTCCCCGTAACGTATCGCGCAATATTTGCCGTTGTTACTGGGAGATATTCCCTTTACACTGTTACCCGCGGGAAGATGGCCGCTGAGAAGAACACCCTTCCCCCTGCTGACAACATGGTAACTCCCATCCAGGAACCCCAGGGCGGCAATATCCGACTTTTCGGAAAATGAGAGAACAGTGCAGAATCGTCCCTGGATACCCTCCTTCAGGATAAAACGGCAATTCTCATCCACGGCCCTCACTCTGCTGTGGTCTCCGTTGAGAAGCAGGATAAGCTTTCCGCTGTAAGAGAGAGAGGGATACTCGAGGCTCCTGATCTTCCAGAACCGGTCCCCGCTGATGTTATAGAGTTCGGCGGAATTACCCGTCTTTGTATACTTTACAAAAAACCTGCCGTTTCCGCTTGCGGCGGCAAGTCCGTCGGAGAGTTCCTTCCGGGCAATGAGACTGCCGGTATTATCAACAAGATAGATCCCCTTTTCGGTTTTCACGGAAAATTCAGATTTTTCTCCGGCAGGAGAATGCCCCTTCTCAATCATTTCCATATTATCAGGGGAACCGTAAAATTGCGGTGTTATACCCGCACCTGTTTCCGGAACGAGGAGGAAGAAGTTCAATATGAATCCCGCAAGGAAACCAAGCAGTGTGAAGATCATCTTTAGTCCTGTAAAAAGCTCTTGAGCTTCTGGCTCCTGGAGGGATGTCTCAGGCGCCTGATTGCTTTTTTCTCTATCTGTCTTATCCTCTCCTTGGAGAGATGAAACCTGTCACCAATCTGCTGCAGCGACATGGGCTCGTATCCGTTGAGGCCGTATCTCATCCTCAGTATCTCCCTCTCGGATTCGGTAAGAGTGCTGAGAATATCATCCAGCGCGTTCTTAAGAGACTCATCCAGGACCTTCCTGTCCGGAGAATCAATCCGTGAATCCACAATCATGCTGAGGATGGTTGTATCTTCGGAATCCCCATAGAAGGAATCAAGGGAGATAAAGTCCTGGGTTATGTTCCTCAGGTGGTTTATCTCTTCGTCGTTCAGGTCAATATCTTCCGCTATCTCCGCCGGAGTGGGTTCCCTGCCCAATTTGTTTTCAAGTTTCTTGTTGACTTTTTCAATCTTCTGGATGTCGGCCGTCCTGTTCAGGGGCAGCCTGATAAGCGAGGCCTTCTGGGAAATAGCAAGAATAATTGCCTGCCTTATCCACCAGACCGCATAGGAGATGAAGTGATAGCCCCTGTCGGGATCAAATTTCTCCGCGGCCTTAATGAGTCCCATGTTTCCTTCATTTATCAGGTCGAGAAGTGAAATACCGCTTGTCTGGTACTTCTTTGCGATTGATACCACAAACCTGAGATTGGCCTGGATAATCTTATTCTTGGCAAGCTCATCACCCTCCCGGGATGCCCGTGCGAGTTTGTCTTCATCTTCCCGGGAAAGAAGCGGTATCTTATTGATCTGTTCAAGATACCAGGAAATCGAAGAATCGGAAAAGTTGCTCTTTTTTCTCTTTCGGACCTTCCTCTTTTCCGTCTCATCCTGGTGGTTTTTATCGTCCTCGGATGACAGCTTTTCAAGCATTATATCGGGTCTCAAAGATTCACCGTCAAATGCTTCGTCAAGGTCATTATAATCATTGTCCTTTTGACTCATTTTATATTACCATGGATATTATTGAGAAACAACATCTATCAGTCAACATCTAATACTATCTTTTTTTTAACAAAAGTACAAACATAAAAAAATTATTTTTTGAAATTACTCACGTCTCCAGCTAAAATATACAAATTTAATAAAATATCCGTAATGTGCCCCATCAATGACCTACGGGACGCGTCGGTTATCCCCATACACTATTGGTCTTATGTGCAGGATTATGTTTCATTGTTAACATAAAAAAAGCGGGAACCTTATGCGTTTCCCGCTTCACTCCTGAGACAATATTTCTCTCTTATTTTTTCAATTTTGGCACACGGATAATCCATCCCGGTTTGATCAAATGAGGATTTCTTATCAGGTCCTTGTTTTCAGCATAGATTTTCTTCCAGAGCCAGGGATTTTTATAATATTTTCCGGCAATTCTCCAGAGACAATCTTTTAAGGATTCCCTGTACTTCACCTTGTAGTAGTAATAATTCTCATCCTCTCCGGGTGCTTTCACTGATGCGCTTCCCTTCCCGACGGAGGTTTTATGGCCTGTTGTCCCGGTAGCAGCAGTTTTTTTCGTTTCCACGACAATCGCGGAAAGCCGTGATGACTCTTTGGCAAATTCTATGGATTCATTAAATTTTGATTCTGCAAGCATGGCCTTTGCATTATCAAGGGATTCCTTTGCAGCAGCCAGTTCGTCAACCGCCACTGAGGCTCCTGCGGAACCTTCCGCCTTGCCATATCCTGTTTCAGCCTTTGCAACATATTCCTTTGCGGTGGCTCCCGCAGAACCGATATACGCTTCATCGGCATTGATTTTTGCCACCTCTATGGCGGCAAATCCCTTTTTAAGTTCGAGGTTGTTGTAGGACTCCTCGGCAATCCTGAGGTTCTCCTCCGCAAGGCTTATCTTTGCCGATTCAGCATCACTCTTCTCATAGCCCTTTGCCTTATTCAGAACAACCTTCACCTCATCAATGGATTCTTTCAGAATATTCTTCTGCCCCAGTGACTGGTTTCTGGCATTCTTTGCCGTCTTATCCGCTTCAAGTGCCTTAACATATGCTTCATAGTACTTTTTGTTATTGTTTTCTTCCTTTGCTTTGGCAAGAAGCTCCTTTGAAGACTGGAATTCTTTGGCGGCAAGCTTTTCCGCATAAGCCTTATCCGCCTCTTCAATGCTCTTTTCCGCTATTTCAATAGTATCTTTGGCAAGGAGAGGTATGGCCTTGTTATATGCTGCTATCGCCTTCTGAGAAGATTCTTCAGCAGATTTTTTACATTTTTCAAGTTCATCTTTCTTTATTAAGTCATGGCATTCCATGAGCTTATTCGTGGCTTCTTCCGTCAGCTTGGGAGCGTATTTATCAGCTTTAACAGACATTGCACGGGCAATCTCTTTCCTTGCCATTGCCATCTCCTTTATGGGGATGGGTTCGCCACAACTGACCAGCATAATTACAGTAGAAATTAAGATAAGAGTGCTTTTCGTAATAAACCTCATAATTGTCCTCTTTATTAATTGATAATTAAAACCTGGAAAAAAAAATGAGATGCTCAAAAAACTATGCAAAAGAATTAATCGCTTCATCTTCCGAATCGAATATTTCAAAAAAGGATGTTAGCTTCGTCAGCTCAAATACCTTTCTTACAGAGGCAAAAACATTAATGATCTTCAAACCACCCTGGTATTTTTTTAAATTGGAAAGGCTCGATATAAGCGCTCCTATTCCGGAGGAATCAATATAGGAAACTTCTTCAAGATTTATAACTACATTGTACTTCTTCTCATCAATCAGTTTGTTGATAATGTCTTTGATTTCCGGCGCATTATAAAGGTCAATTTCACCTGATATATCAAGAATAACAATATCACCCTTTGATCTTGTATTTATATCCATTACCTTAAGTTCCTCCTGAAATTGGGTAACATGTAATTGAAAGTATAGGTAAGACAATATTATTTCTTTTTACAATTGATGTCAAGATTAATTATTACTCCTTGTGCAATTCAGGCAATATCCCTCTCACTAGTTGCTTCATCCGACAAAAAAATGAATTTTTATACTAACAACCATTATGACTCAATATATAAAGATGTTTAATTCTTTCCGGAATCCCGGGAAAAGATTTTTAGACAGGATTTACAGGATG
The DNA here is from genome assembly GCA_050298055.1 of Spirochaetota bacterium. Classification (GTDB taxonomy): domain Bacteria; phylum Spirochaetota; class UBA4802; order UBA4802; family UBA5550; genus JBNKTL01. The sequence continues at coordinate 29,484 of JBNKTL010000020.1, read as the reverse complement.
AAGATGGATAAAGAACCAGGAAATGCAGAGAAAAATTAAGTTTAATTTAATGTATTAAGCATAGACATTCTCCCATTTTCCATATGTCTTGAGAAATTCTCCCTTTTCAATACTCTCCTGGATTTCGTTCATGAACTTTTTCATAAAGTTAAGGTTATGATAGGTTGTATAAAGAAGAGCCGAGATCTCACCCATCCTGTATATGTGCCTGAGGTATGCCCGGGTATATGTTTTACAGACAAAACAGTCACAGTTCTCATCAAGGGGAGTGAAGTCCGTCTCATACTGGGCTCCCTTAATATTTATCCTGCCGCTGCTTGTAAAAAGGGTACCGTTTCTGGCAATCCTGGTGGGCATGACACAATCAAACATGTCCACTCCCTGTTTAACGGCAAAGAGAATCTCCATGGGGCTACCCACTCCCATCATGTACCTCGGCCTCTCTTCGGGAAGAAACTGCAGGGTGTGTTCGGTAATCTCCTGGTAGAGACCTTTCGGTTCACCCACAGACAACCCCCCCACAGCATAACCGGGGTAATCCAGATGAACAAGTCTTTCAGCACACTCTCTCCTGAGGTCCTTATAGACACTTCCCTGGACAATGGCAAAGAGTTTCTGTGCATCCGTATCAAAGCTTTTTTTCCAGTAATGAACCGAGTCCTCCGCCCAGTTTACGGTCCTCTCAAGAGCCTCCCTTGCTTTTTCCTCTGAAAGGGGAAACTCGGTACATTGGTCCAGAACCATCATAATATCCGAACCGATCACTCTCTGTATATCCAGGACCTTCTCGGGAGTGAAAAGATGTTTTGAGCCGTCAAGGTGCGACCGAAACTCAACGCCGTGGTCAAAAATTTTACACAGATCCGCCAGGGAGAAAACCTGGAAACCGCCGGAATCAGTAAGGAGAGGCCTGTGGTAATTCATAAAATTGTTCAGTCCTCCTGCCTTTGTGAGAACATCCAGCCCCGGCCTGATATACATATGATAGGTATTTGAAAGGAGCATTTCAAATCCTATCTCATCAAGCTCCCGGAAACCCATTGCCCTTATTGTTCCCCTTGTGGCAACAGGCATGAATGCGGGAGTATTGACCCTTCCCCTTTTTGTATTAAGTACACCCCTCCGCGCGGAGGAACCGCTGTTTGTTGATAATACTTTAAAAAACATAATGATTTTTCCTTTATAATAGAAGTATCAAGTGACAGAAGGACCGGTATTATGACAAGAATAAAAAGAGTTTTATCCCGAAGGTCCCGAAGGCGGGGTCACGGGACCCCCCCTTAGGGACCCCGCCTTCGGGACCTTCGGAACAAAATATTTCTTTACACTGATCAGCAGTTAATTACTATTTATCACCATGAATAAAGGAAAACTCTACATTGTTGCAACTCCCATAGGGAATATGGACGATATCAGTTTCAGGGCGGTAAAAATTCTCAAAGAGGAGGCTGATATTATCATCTGTGAAGACACAAGACAGAGCGGTAAACTCCTGAACAATTTCTCCATAAAAAAAACAAAGACTTCCCTTCACTCACATACCGGTGATAGAAAAATTGATAATATCTGCAGACAGATAAGCGAAGGGAAAAACGCGGCATATCTTACCGACTCGGGAACACCCTCGATTTCTGATCCGGGGAGCAGGCTTGTGAGCAGGGCGCGATCAATGAACATACACATTGTCCCCATACCGGGTCCCTCGGCATTGACATCAATCATTTCAGTTGCAGGCTTTCCCGAAAAGAGGCTTATCTTTACAGGATTTTTAAGTAAAAAAGAGGGAAAAATGAAACGGGAACTCCTTGAACTCAGAAGTTTCAAGGGTATTCTTGTGATATATGAATCACCCTACAGGATTAAAAAACTTCTGAAAATTCTCGCCGAAATATTTCCCGGAAACAGAATGATAATCGGAAGAGAGATGACCAAACTTTTTGAGGAGTTTTATACGGGAACAGCGGAAGAATTATGGGAAAACAGCGATGAAATAAGGGAAAAGGGAGAGTTTACAATTGCCGTTTTAAATCATGAGAGATAAAATAATACTTGAAAAATAAAGTGCGTTTTTGTAACTTCTATATGTGAAAAAGAGAGAACTTTTCATTAAAGATTTGCTGTTTTTTACCGATAATTAAAACAGAAAATAAAAGGGTTAAATTATTATGGTTATCAATAAGATAGGAAATGTAAATAACATTGTTGAGCCAAAGAAGACAAAACCATCTCCTGGTGCAAAAGAAACCAAGAAGAATGATTCCATACAGATATCCTCTGAAGGTAAAAAAGCTGCTGAAATTGCAAAAGATGCTCAGCTTATTACCCAGGCTTCAGATGTAAGGACTGAAAAAGTCAAAGAAATAAAGGAAAAAATTGCTAACGGCTCCTATGACTTTAATGATTCCAAAGTACTTGAACTGGTAGCTGATAGAATTGCTAATTTCCTTCTGAGGTAACTGAGATTGAATTAGTTCACTAAATTATTTGATGCTGAGTGATTCATGGAGAGCGGAGATAGTGATTTTATGTCCGCTCTTTTTATGGCTTGTCAGCACCGCAGGGGACTATGAACAGAACCATTGAGGGCATAAAACCCGACTTTCATCTTCCAACAGAGATCTATATCCGGCAGAATATTCTGGAGGAGGTTGATCAGATTATATCTAAATACGGTTCACGGGTAATTATTGTTATTACATCGGAAGACCTTGGCCTTTTCCATGATAGTGTTGATACGATAACCCGTCTCCTCAAGGGAGCTGATATCGGGTGTATTGTGTACGATCAGCTTCCTGCAATGCCCAACACGGAAGATATTGATCTTGCGGTTTCATTCATAAAAAAAACAAACTGTGACCTGGTAATCGGGCTGGGGGGAGTCCACTCAATAAATGCCGGGAAACTGATTGCTCTGCTCATTAACAACTATATCTTCTGTTACGACCTGTTGACAAAACCCGAATTATATAATCCGCCGGTCTCTCTGATTACAATGCCTGCATACCCGGTATACGGTTTTGAAATTGCCCCGGTTCTCTTCATGAAGGAGATACACCATGCCACAAACAAAACGTACTATCATGAATCCCTCTACCCGGTGGCAACAATCGTTGACCCTGTAATATCCACAAAGATTGATGAAGATCTGTCCATGAAGTCATCACTGAGTACGCTGGCAATATCAACGGAATCAGTAATATCAACCATGAACAATGACATCATAAATACATATGCGCTCAAATCAATTGACCTGATCTTCAGGAACCTCCCCCTTTCTTACAGGGATCTTCAAAATCCCAATCCCCGGACTTACCTCTCTACTGCGTCGGTTATGTCCGGAATCACTTTTGCAATTGCCTATCTATCAGTTACACTCTCAATATCTCTTGCCATTTCATCAGTAACCGATATGGATATTGAGAGCGCAATGAGTGTCATTCTCCCGCATATTATGGAATTTAACCTGACATCTTCACCGGGAAAATATGTGCAGATGTCAAAGGTTATGGGAGAAGATGTCAGGGATATAACCGTCATTGAAGCTGCTATCAAGGCAGTTGAAGCAATTAGAAAACTTGAGCTCGATATAAACATTCCGCAGAGACTCTCACAATATGATTTACCGAAAACTGCATTAAAGGATATTGCTAAGCTTGCCATATCCTACCCCTTTAACGAGAACACGCCCCGGCAGCTCAATGCCAGTGAGATAGAATCTATCCTGATAGCATCATATTAATCTAAAGGGCCCTGAGTTCCTGTGAAGAGAAGATCTTGCTGATATCAAGGATCACCACAAAACTGTTCTCAAGCTTGGCTATGCCAACAATATACTTTCCGGATATACCTTTAACGATTGGCGGTGGAGGTTCGATATCTTCCTGCTTGATCTTGATCACATGACTTACCGAGTCAATAGCCAGTCCAACCTTCTTTCCTTCAATATCAACAACAATTGCACGGCTGCTTTCATCAAGCTTTCCCGATTCGGTCCCGAATTTTTTACTGAGGTCTGTTATGGGAATAACTTTTCCCCTGAGGTCGATAACACCGATAATATATTCCTGAGATTTTGGAAGCTTTGTCACCTTTGGAAGTTTCAATATCTCCTGCACTTTTAATATATCAATTCCGTACTCTTCTTTTCCTATCTTAAAACAGACTATCTGCAGCGCTGTTGTTGTGGTTTCCACTTTATTAGCCATTGAGTTGTTCCCTTTTCATCCCGGAGATATTTTTCAGGTTAATGCATTTTAGACAATGTTTAAGAATAGCCATGTAGCTGATTAATTAAACATTACTACTCAGCTATATGGATAAAATAAATATATTTACTAAAACATAAGTAATATGTCCCCGCCGCCGAAGGCGGCGGGGACATACCAGTTATTTTTCAATGAATATGATTTCTCTCCATAACTGAGTTACCATTAAACATCACATAATATAAAACAGTGAATAAACTAATCAAGTATAAAATTGAAAAAAAGGGAAAAAGGACGGGACGATTTATTTCCCGCGAAAAGAAAGGTGAGACATTTCCCCCTACGGGAAAAAATAACCGTAGATATAAATGAAGACACCTGCAAAGAGAAAGAGGACCATTTTTAATATTATTGGAGGTCTTCCCCGGAAGGCCATGTCAATAAGTCCAATGGATATGCCGTAAAATGAAGCAACAACACCCAGCGCAATATAATCGTACTTCAGGAGAATGAATATTCCGGCAGAAATGACCATGCCAATAAGTACATCTATAAGATCAATAAACTTCAGTTCATTGAGGGAAAGGCCAATATTTCCGGTGGATTTTTTCCCGGTCTTGTCAGATGGACGGAAGTACTTTTTCCGGGTATCTTCCAGCATCTTCTTTTTTTCAGAAGGCGGGGTTTTTTTCTTCCCGGGTCCTGTAATATTATAATTGCTATTGATGAGCTTAACAACTTCCCTGTTGGGAATTGTCGAGAAGATTTCCGCCCTCTCTCTGAATTTATCGGCAAAACCGAAGGACCTGCCGCTTACAACACTCTTCTCCGCGGTTATCTTCCCGTTTCTAATGACAGAATAATATGAATTGCCCCCTTCATCGGCAACTTCGATATACAATCGCACAAGTTTCTCTTTCAGGTTGTAGTCAACCCTTAGGTAATCGTTGTTATCAGAGGTTAAATAGAGTGTTCTGTGGTATCCTCTTATCTCAGAAGGACGTCTTTTCCAGGAATTCTGATAGCTCAAACTGCTGTTGTAATCGATGGTTGCCATGAAATTCCATAACAAATGAGATTGGCAGTCCGATTAACCAATCTCATTCAGGTTATAGTATTAGGTTAATTTCTTCTTATGCCGATTTTGTCTTCTTCTTTTCTTTCTCTTATGATTAGCGATCTTTTTTCTCTTTTTTTTCTTACCACAAGGCATAAATCTCTCCTCTTATTACTAGTGTTCATATACAGCAGGTCGGCATCAGAAAAACTACCTGAGATTGTTAATCTCACCTTTAGTCTGCCGGCTGCTTTTACCGGTTTTACTCTCAAGATTCAAGGGATAACCCGAATCCGATGAAATGATTACTTTTACGTTGCCCCCAATTTTGTCAATATAAATATATTTTAAAATATCCGGATTTTCCTGAATTATCTTCGACATTTCCCGGTAGTTCTTATACCGGTCCTCTTCCTCTACCCTTACCTGCTCAAGCCTGTTTTTTACTCTTCTCAGTTCCTTCTCGTTTTCCCGGTCCAGCTTTCTAAGTTCTTTGATATAAGCTTTTCCCTCGTTGTATACAGCCCTGTCCGGATACTCAATATCCCCGGTAAGACTCATGCCTGTCATTTCACCGACAAGATTCTCATATTTTGCTTTCAGGCTGGCAGAGACCTCCTTTACGATTGTGTCTTTTTCCCTTGAAAGAAAATCTGCCCTGTAGAGAGGAACATAGTATCTGAAGACGACTTTTGCAGAAATCTCCCTGAGAAATGAACTGATTATTTTGTCAATATCATCGGAACTCCTGCCTGAATTGACAGTGTCAATATACCGCTCGGGATCAATTTTATAACTGACATTATAAAGCAGCCTGATCTCATAAGAGCTTTTCTTCAACTTTTCCAGGGGAGGCGGATACACGGTGATATTATATTCCACATTCCTTTTCAGGGAGATATCATATGTTGAAAACCACCAGGGCATGGCACCCTGCCAGATAAAACGCTTATCCCCGGCAAACACCTTTACGACTTTCCGGTTTCGGAGATCTTCCACAACACCTACCCTACATTCTCCCGGTGTTTTAACCGCAAAAAGATAAAGGTAGCCCGATAATGCGATGATTATCAGAAACAGGAAAAATATAAAAAACTTCTTCATAATAAACAGGATCTCACAAAAGCCGCACCCACTGTTATTGAACAGTAGGTGCAGACAAAATTATTATAAATCAGAAATTAAACCTCACTATGGTTCTCATCCAACTTATATGAAATCGGCTTTGTCGGCGCCAGTGTTGATACTGCATGTTTATATATAAGGTTCTGCTTTTTATCAACATCCAGTAAAATTGTGAAAGTATCGAAACTGAGTACTCTTCCTTTGATCGGAACCCCATTCATAAGATAGATAGTGATATCTATCTTTTCCTTTCTGGCAGTATTCAAAAAAATGTCCTGCAGTGAGCTTGATTGTTTCGCCATAATAATAAACCTTTTACGTATTTTTTTTTATTTCCGGTTAACCGGTCTATCTGTATTTGCCGTTAACAGGTTTAACGTGATCAAACAGCCGACTCTTTCAGCCAGCCATCCACAAGTTTCCCCAGCGGACCGGTTTCTTCATGATTGAACCATTCTATTTTTTTATTCCTTCGAAACCAGGTCATCTGCCTTTTAGCATACCTGCCTGTCTCAAGTTTCATCCTGTTTACAGCTTCATCTTTATCAATTGCGCCCATGAGGTACTGACTTATCTCAGCATATCCAATAGAACGCATGGATTTGAGGTCCGGGCCGAACCCCCTATTGTGCAGAGATTCCACCTCGGCAACCAGTCCCCTGGCAATCATCTGGTCGACCCTGCTGCTGATCCTCTCCCTTAAAAGGGCCCTCTCCATACCAATTCCGATATAGAGCGTCTCTGCAGATTCATGCCCGGATACGGTATCATAGAAACTGCTGATAGGCCTTCCGGTAAACCTGAATACTTCAAGACCTCTCAGTATTCTCTGTTTGTCATTGGGATGGACTCCCGCGGCAAACCGGCTGTCAACCTTTTCCAGTTTTCTATATAAACCTTCAAGTCCGGATTCTTTAAGCTCGAAAAGAAGCTCTTTTCTCACAGAACTCTCAATCTCCGGAATATTGGAAATTCCCTTAAAAAAGGAATCTATGTAGAGACCCGTTCCCCCAACGAACATCGGGATCTTACCCTTCAGCCTGATCTTCTCTGCGGCATCAATGGAATGCCTGCAAAAATCCCCCGCGGAAAATTCGTAATCAGGGTCAACAATATCAATAAGGTAATGCCTTATCCTTTCAAGATCACTTTTCTCAGGTTTTCCGCTTCCAATATCCATGTACCTGTAAACCTGTACGGAATCAGCGGAAATAATCTCAAAATTGTCCCCTGCAAGAGAGAGAGAAATATCTGTCTTTCCCGATGCAGTAGGCCCTGTTATTACTATCGCCCTTATTTTAGAATGCTCTCCGGCTTATGACTTTTTCTCTTCCTCGGGATTTTCCAGGACATTGTACTGTAACTTGCCCTCCATGACAAGTTTTATTATATTTGGCACAACCTTCCAGTTAATATTTTCTTCCGGGTAATCTTTTATATTACCAATCTTATCAACGGCCTGCATAAGCGCCTTGGTAAAAACATATTTATTATCTTTAACAGATAACAGCTTTTCGAAGGGAATAATCACTTCGACCTCCAGTTTGTTATAAAATTTCTCATTCTATCGAGTCTGCATAATTCTGCAGTTATTATTGCCTTAAGCCTCTCAACTGCGTGATCAAGATTATCATTTACCACAATATAATCATATATCTGGTATGATTTCAGCTCTTCATCGGCATTTTTAAGCCTTAACTCTATAATGTCTTTATTGTCAGTTTTTCTTTGTACCAGTCTTTCTTCAAGGGCTGCCCGTGACGGCGGTATGATAAAAATAAATACGGCATCTTCCAGCTTTTCCCTCAGAGACATACCGCCCTGGACATCAACATCAAATATAGGGATATTCCCAGTGTCTGATATTCTGTCAATCTCTTTTTTCAGGGTCCCGTAATAGTTACCATGGACAACTGCCCATTCCAGGAACTCACCCTGTTCTATCATCATTTTAAATTCTGCCGGTTTTACATAATGATAGTCCTTCCCTTCCTCCTCACCGCCCCTCTTTTCCCTGGTGGTTGTGGAAAGAGAAAACTCAAACCTCTGGTCAGAGGACATAAGTTCACTTATTATCGTTGTTTTTCCACTTCCCGAAGGAGCTGAGATTACAACATTCATGATCATTCAGCATTGCTCATAAGCCTGTTTGAAAGAGTTTCAGGCTGCATTGCGGATAAAATAATATGGTTGCTGTCCATTATGATAATAGCACGTGTTTTACGGCCATGGGTCGCGTCTATCAGGTAATTATTCTCCTTCGCCTCTTCCCTGAGCCTCTTTCCCGAAGCTGATGCAGGGGTTATAACCGCGATGACCCTTTCAGCAATGACAGCATTCCCAAAACCGATATTAAGAAGCGATACTTTCATAATTCACCCTAGACAATATTTCTGCAGTGTTCACGCATTTTGTCAATGTGATTTTTTATCTCAACCACGTGATGCGATACATCCGAACTGTTTGATTTTGATCCGATTGTGTTGGCTTCCCGAAAAATTTCCTGTGCCAGGAAATCGAGCTTCCGCCCAATCTGATGCCCCTGACTTAAAGTGTTTCTGAACTTTACCAGGTGATCATTCAACCTCACAAGTTCCTCGTTTATATCAAGCTTATCAGCCAGTATGGCTATCTCCGAGTAGAGCCTGTTATCATCGATACTGTTCCCTGCAAGGGTTTCCAGCCTGTTTTTGAGCTTACTTTTTTTCTCTATTGCAATCTTTCCCACAATTTTTTTTATACGGGAAGCCTCATTCTTTATGAAATTAAGCGAGTTTGTTATGTCCTTCCTGATAATCTGCCCTTCCCTCTTTCTCATTTGAATTGTTTTGCCGATGACCTGTTTAAGGGAAACCATCATCTGGCCCATTGTCTTTTCCGAGATATGTGTTGCCACTCTCTGTGTAATTCCGTCAAGAGAAAGTACCGATTCAAATCTCAGTTCTTCATCCAGGCCAAGAGATTCATGAATCTTTTTCAGTTCCCTGTAATACTTTGTAATAAGCTCGCTGTTTAACGAAATATTTTTTCTTGTGTTCCATTCAAGAATATCAATTGTTAAATCGATCTTTCCCCTGCTGAAATACTCCCTGATGACATTATTAAAGTTGGACTCTTCGTTTCTCAGAATCCGGGGAAGATTCAAATTTATTTCAAGATACCTGGAGTTGAGAGATTTTAACTCAACGGCATATGAAAACTGCTCATTACTTTTTTCAATAAACGAATAACCGGTCATACTCTCCATTTTTCACACCTATAAAATCCTTTCTTCCTTTCCCAGGGATTTGATTTTGATCATACCGGTATCCAGATAAAAATCGATAGTCCGGCCGAAATCACCGCCAATGTCCTGGGCTGCAATTTCAATATTATGTTCATTCAGTATTTCAACTGCCTTTGTTGAATTATTTATACCAATCTTCGACATGGCGCTGTCTTCTGAAAGTTTGAACATGGTTGCTCCGCCAATTATCTTGGCAACGATCTTCTCTCTTTCCAGTCCTCTTTTCTCAAATTTTTCAATTAAGAGGGGTATTGCAGTATCAGCAAACTTCTCCTTTCCCGAAGAAATAGTCGGCTTGTAAGTGGGAAGCATAATATGGGATATACCGCCTGTTTTCGATTCAGGTTCATAGAGACATATTCCCACACATGATCCCAGGATGGTCCTCAATATATCAGGAGCTGTTGATATGCCTATTTCTGCAATTCCAATATTGATTAAGTTAAAATTCATTTAACCTCTCACCTATTTGTTGGGTATATACACAGGAGAATCGAGAACTTTTTTATAAATAAAATCATCAGATATTGAATGCAGCGTTTCAGAGTGGCCGATAAAGAGATAGCCCCCGCTGTTGATTATCTTAAAAAATTCAGCAATAAGTTTCTTCTGATGAAGTTTGTCAAAGTATATCATGACGTTTCTGCAAAAAACAATATCAATATCCGTGGGAAAAGGGCTTTTAAAAAAATTAAGGTAACTGAAATCTACAAGACTTTTTACATCCTTATTAATGACAAGTACTTCCGAATCACTGCTCTTTTTCGTAAAATATTTCTCCAGAAGCGGTCGGGGGACTTTTTCTATTCTTCTCCCTGAGTATTCACCTATCCGCGCGAAGTCCAGAACTGTGGGAGCAATATCCGTGGCAATTATCTTTATATCCCATCCGTAAAAAAGATTCATCTTTTCTTTTATGCAGATCGCTATTGTGTAAGGCTCCTCACCGGTTGAACATGCGGCACTCCATATCCGCAATTTTTTTCTTCCCTTCTTCGCGGCAATATCGGGCAGGCAGTGGTTCTGAAAAGCATCAAAGTGCCTTTCATTTCGAAAAAAATAGGTTTCATTGGTAGAAACAACGTCAATGAGCTCTTCATATTCCTGCCTTTTATTTTCTCCGCTGAGTTTTTGAAGATAATTATAATATTCCGAGAACTCACCGAGCTTGAGCTTCTGCAGCCTTTTCCTGAGCCTGTTTGAAAGAAGTGTGAGTTTTGTCTCCTTGAGAAAAATGCCGCTTTCCTCATAAATAAGCTGTGAAAATTTTTTAAACTCTTCTTCCGTAAGTCGTTTTATATTTAGTTCCATTCCGGCAAAACCTCAAATGCAAATGAGAATAGGAAAATATATTATGTTAAACTCAATTTATTCAACAAGAAAATCATGACCATTCTCATTTTTTTGAAAAAACAACAATATTTACTGCGAAGGATTTGTCCAGATATTTTTGGGCATGTTTCCTGATGATAGAATCAACCTGCAGGTTCCTGGAGATTTAAAACCAGCTTAACTTCACCTGCGGGCATACCCGAATATTCGGAAATCTTTTCAATGGAATAACCCATGCCGTAAAGCCGGGAGATAACCGAAAATTTGTCATCGGAAGCTGAAAACATCTGTGAAATATCCTCATCTCCCGGTAATTCCCGGGCCTTTTCTTCAGATTGGGAACTCACATTATCCGGGTCCTCATCCTCTTTGATGATCTCGGAGTAGGGTCCGCTTTCAAGAACCATATCAAGCATGCTCCCCCTCTTTCCGTCCGAACTCTCCCTTTCCGGGAATTCTCCGAATTGAGTATATTTTTTCTCATTTTCTATTCTCTTTTCCAGCGGTAAGTTTTTTAATCTTTCCACAAGGTGGTTAAATTTCCGCGTGAGGAGCTTGAAGCTTTCACCGCTCTTTTTGAGAAATGCCGGTTTTGTCTGAGAGGAGACTTCTGCCATTTCAATGTTTATCCTCTCATGACTTTCACTCCTCTCTCTTTCCCGGGGAATTGAATCATTAATCTCACCTGCTTTTTTCTCTTTACCTCCCAGAATGAGATCCACAGAATCAAGGTTTCCCGCTCTTTCAAGGAGCTTTTTCAGCGTGGAAATACGGTTTTCCAGAAGGGAGATATTCCTGTCCGCGGCAGAATTGAATTCGGTCATGAGCCTGTCCATCTCCTCCCTGAATTTTCTTTCCCTGAAGTGTGACGCTGATTTCTCCAGTTTAAGGCTGATAACAAGATAAAATATCGCCCACATGAAGATGTTAATTAATATGATAAGCAGGTACTGCATTACCTCTCCTCATTATGTCTCTTAAAACTTACCTAATACAGGACTTGAAAAATGTCAAAACAAATTTTTTATTTTTCATTACTTATTACTGAACATGATTAACTAATAAAAAATAGAGAGAAGATAAGATTGGGAGCCACGGATTCACGCGGAGTTTTTTCAGTGCTTAATTTTGAATGTTGAATGTTAAATTAAAGAAACTGTTTGTTGATCTGATAACTTAACATTTAAAATTCAAAATTTAACATTTTCTTTAACTCCGCGTTAATCTGCGTTTATACGCGGCTAAATCTTTCTTATCTTTTGAACATCAGTTTATGCAGTTAATAATAATTTCTGGAATAAAATCATTTATTTTTTACTTTAAGACATCGATGAAGCGGCCCATTTTTTCATCTTTAACAAGCTTCTTTGCCGGCTTACCGGCATGTTCTGTTTCCTTTTTATCTTTTTCCCCTTTCTTTTCCCTGGATTCTCTCTTTTTATTCCTGCTGTCATCCTCCCTGATTGCCGTTTTTTCAGCCTTTTTGGATTCTTCAAGTTTGGTGTTTACGAGGTTTGATTTATCCGCAGATTCCTTATCCAGGTGATGCTGCTGTTCTACCAGTGTCGCGGACCGTGCATGTTCATTCTTCCCCACTTCAAGCATCTGAGTGATGTTGGTTTGCAGATCAATAGGTTTTACAGACATGGGACTACCCCTCCGTCATCTTCTTCTCCCCACAAGTCCGACTCTCTGTCTCATATCAATAGATTCTGGAGGTTCATACTCAGAGAGCCTGATCTCTTCACCCTCAAGGGTAAACTTTATAAAATTATATTCGTCCTTTACGGCAAATTTCTGGTCTTTAATATAAATGTCTACGCCGGGATATATGGATTTCTCCCCGCATATTTTCCCCTTGTGCTCCAGCATACCGATATAGGAAACCAGTTCTTCAAGTTCAAGGTTTAACTCTTCAAGGCGGCCGGAGAGCTTCTCGTCCCTTGCCGTGAGATCATCAAGCATCTTCTGCTTATCAGCTGTGAGCCTGGATGTTTTTTTCTGGGTTGTGAGGGTTTTAATATTGAGTTTAATCTGTCCCAGCTCTTCCTCAATCTTTTCCTTGACACTCTCAATTTCGGACATCTGCTGGAGGACCTTGGGATTAATTCCAACCCTCACTTCCGTACTGGTCGATACATCCGCCCCGATAAACCGGGCATTAACCTCGTCACCGGCCCTTATCACACCGCCTACGATCTTGGCCCTTCTGCCCACACAGTATATCCCTTCTCCCGCGTCAACCCGGGAATGAAGTATACCCTCCGGAACAACTACATCCTTTTCGGCAATGACCCTGCACCCCTGCACAAACTTCGCGTAAACAGATCCTCCTGTGGACTCAATCTTTGCCTCCTCCCTTCCGGAAATACCCTGGTAAACAACGATATCTCCCTCTGCTTCGAGAAAAGCCTTCTGAACGGTACCCTTGACCTCAATGTTCCCCGCAGCCTTCACCACAAAGTTGTCCTGCACACTCCCGGATACAATAACCGATCCGAGAAAAACAATATTTCCCGTTTCAAGGGAAACGTCACCATTGACAACATAAACCGGCTCAACACTGACCTTGTTTCCCTTAAAGACAACCTGCCCGTTGATCTCCGCAGTAAGCTCTGTGCCGTCCTCTGAGAGAATTGTCCCTTTTCCGTGGGATATGTTTATATCTTTACCGTTTTTCGCGGGAAGAATCCTGTTCATCACCGTTCTCCCCGGAATTCCCTCTTCCGCGGGGACCTTCACGCAGAGAAGCTGGCCAACAACAACATTTTCAAGAAGTTCGAGGTTCCTGAAATCCACCTTGCCGCTTTCATCCTCTTCAAAATTGACACCGCCCTTTTGAACTCTCACCTTATAATCAACATAGGCATCTCTTCCGTTGCGGGCCTTTTGTCCCGTTGCGGCCTTCAGGGGGTGGTTGTATTTCATGGTATCAAGGTATTCCTTAATCGTTTCTTCCTCTATCCCTATCTGAACACCGGCGCTCCTCAGAGCATCCATGATCTCATCAAACTCTATGTGTCTGCCGCAATATCTCGGTGGTGTAAAATGAACATAGGCAGCCATTTCGTCTTCGGTAATTTCAATCCTCATTGAACTGTCATAATCGGGATTAGGTGTCCATTCCCCGAGTTTTACCGGATCTCCCGTGGGGCTGTTTACGGCCTTTTCAATGAGCTGGGTATCGGGATTGGATATCCTCATGGAATAGAGCTTGTTGCTGATTTCCATCATATCAGCTTTTTTCCCCTTCCCTTTGGGGGGGGTGACTGTAAGCCAGATGCCTGTTTTGGTTACACGGATTTTATATGTACTGTTTTGATGCTTTGAATCTTTTACATTTAGCTCCGGATGATAATCACCTATGAGCTTCTTCTCGATCTCTTCCAGATCGGAATGTTCTTCATTAGCTTCCATGGGTATAACAAGAACCCGGTAAGGCTGTCTTCCGATGCCTAAAAATCCCCTGGTGCCCTTTTCCAGTATCTCATAATCGAGCATTGAAATATCCACATTGAGATCCCGGGCAGCAAGCTCCAGTGCCTGTTTCACGGAGTCCGCGTAAACCTCAACCCCATTGTCATCCCGGGAGTCATCGGACTCTTCAATTTCCATGAAAAGGTCTTTTAGTTTCGTCATTTTTAACCAACAATATTGGATTTTATTCTGCCAAGTCTTCCTCTCAATCTCATGATCGCCTTGGTATGGAGCTGTGAGACCCTGCTCTCGGTAACCTCAAGGACTTCACCGATCTCCTTCAGTGTCAGGTCTTCATAATAATAGAGAACGATCACTTTTTTCTCTTTCTCGGGAAGCTTTTTTATTGCTTCAATAATAAAGTCTCTTATCTCTTCTTTTTCGATGAGGATATCCGGGTTCATGTTGGGAGGCGCTTCCAGGGTCTCCAGAATTGAAAGCTCATCATTCTCATCACCGAGATACCAGATGTCATTCAGGGAGAGCATTGAGGTCCCGCTGAGTTTGTTGAGAAGAGACTGGAATTCCTCGGTTGATATCCCCAGGTCCTTTGCGATCTCCTCATCCTCAACAGTCCTTCCCAGTTTGTTCTCGAGGTCTGATATGACCTGCTCAATCTGTTTGGCTTTTTGCCTGATAGAACGGGGTATCCAGTCAATAGACCTCAATTCGTCAAATATCGCGCCCCGTATCCTTGTTGTTGCATATGTTTTAAACTTCGTACCTTTAGCAGGATCATATTTACTGATCGCATCAATAAGACCAAAAATTCCGTAGGAGACAAGGTCGTCAAATTCAATGTTTTGCGGCATGGCCATTGATACCTTCCCCGCGACATATTTAACAAGAGGAGCATACTTGATGACAAAATAGTCCCTTACTGTCTGCTCTTTCTTTTTAACAAACCTCTCCCACAGTTTCTCTTCTTCAATTTTGTCAAACTCATCAAATTTCTTTCTATTCATTATACCTTCCAGGCTGATTAATCTTCATCCCTACTCATCATTGTTCTGACCGCTTCCGCCATTACCTTTGGTTCATACTTTGCGACCTTTTCCGTTGCCACAATATGCCTCCCCAGTTTCCCCTGAGAAACATCCAGTGGATTATCAAGGGAATTTTCAAGATCGGGAGCTTCACCGGTTTCAACCCTGGGAAGATCATCGGTATCCATCTCCCTGAATTCTCCCTCTTCAGGGACTGTCTCTTCACGGCCACCATCAGACAAACTGCTCTCTTCCTCCTCCGCACCTCCCGCTCCGGAATCAGCATCTGTACCCTCAGGAATCTCCCTGTTAAAGAACTCATAGAACTCAGGGACAAATTTCTTTATAATCATGATAATCCCGGTTCCCATGAGGGCATATACAGGGGCCATTATCAGCAGCCTGACTGCAATGACATTAATACGGATCCCGGATATTATCCCTACAAGCAGGGTAAACAGAAGTGCCGTCACCCCAAAAATTAATCCTATCCTGTATTCAAGAGATATGTTCTGTAAAAGCTGCATAATATTTAAATCTGTTGATTAAAAATACCGGAAAATATACATTCAATCCCAATTTCAATATACTTTCCGCAATGTGACAAATCAAGCTATTTTTAAACCCCTAACCGGGTCACATCACCTGCTCTTCCTCGTCCTCTCTCTCCTGGCTTCCCAGAAGGTTTTTAAAAAAGGAGACAATTCCGGACCCTTTTTCAACCTCCGTTCCCTTATTACAGATCCGGTCTGCAATGATGGATATGCAACCCGAGGCCTTTGACTTCGGGTAGTTGATCAGGAAGGGTTTCTGGTTCCTCACAGATTTTGCAACATGGACATCGTCAAAAATAAATCCCAGGTTCTCCACCTTGATGTTCAGGAACTGACCTGCTATATTGATGACCCTCTGCGCAACACGCTTCCCCTCCGATACCGACTGTACCCTGTTGACGATAAGCTTAATGATTTTGTCCGAGGACTGCGAAGCAATTGACTTAATAATCCCGTAAGCATCGGTAATTGCCGTGGGTTCAGGGGTTGTGACCACCAGGATCTCGTCTGCGGCGGTAACGAAACTGAGCACATTCTGACCCACACCCGCGCCGGTATCTATTATCATAAAATCATCTCCCTCCAGTTCCGAGATAGAGTGAATGAAATCGTTCCTCTGCTTGCTCTCAAGATTCGCGAGCTGGTGAAAGCCAGAGGCCCCGGCAATTATTTTTATTCCTTCCGGTACATCGATGACGATGTCCTTTAATTTTTTCTTGCCCTTTATGACGTGATACAGATTGTATTTGGGTATTATTCCCAGGATAACATTTATATTAGCCAGGCCGAGATCCGCATCCAGCAGGGTAACCGATGAACCCTCCTGGGCAAGAGCAATAGAGAGGCTTACCGCCACACTGGTTTTTCCCACACCTCCCTTGCCGCTGGTAATCGCCAGAGTCCTGGTTTTTTTCTCCGATAGGTCCCCTTTCTCGAGGACAAGTCTCCTAAGGTTTGCTGCCTGGTCCACTGGAATCCTCCGTAAAAAATAAATTCTAAATATTGCCAAGCATCATGTCGACAATTTTTTCAGAATCAGCTACTTCAATGTCATTGGGCACTTCCTGCCCGTTGGTATAATAAGCTATAGGTTTTTTATACTTATCGGCAATATCCACGATATTCCCAATAAAAGAAGTTTCATCCACCTTTGTTATCACGACAGAATCAAAATCCATCACATCGAAAGCCCGGAAAACGTCATCCAGGTCCCTCTTCTTGATGTTTGCGCTGACACAGAGGACCTTCTCAAAATCATACTCGATTGCGTCCGCGTAGGCCTTGATCTCGGTAATCTTAACATCATTTCTATGACTCCTGCCCGAGGTATCAACAAGAATGATATCCGCGTTTTCTTCTGCAATCTTTTCTGTAAAGTCTTTCTGGTTATTTACCGCATGGATAGGGATCCTCATTATTTCGGCATATTTTTTCAGCTGTTCGGTAGCGGCAATACGATAGTTGTCAATCGTAAGAAAAACGACTTTTTTCCCCTCCCGCAGAGAATAGAGGGCGCCAAGCTTTGCCATGGTCGTGGTCTTGCCCACCCCGGTAGGTCCAATGAACATAATGATCTTTTTCTTACTACCGGTGTCCATAAGGCCGGTAGTTACGATCCTGCTCCTCATCAGTTCCTTAAGGCTCTTTTCAATCTTATACCTGTCTTTCAGGTCATCCCTGCTGATTGAGTCCTTTACCCTCCCGAGAATTTTCTTCCTCTCTTCATCATCGAAGTCATTGTCCTTCAGGATATGGTCGAACTTTTCAAGATTGCCTTCCACATCATAACCGCCCTGCCGGTTTTCACTTATTATGCTCTTTTTTTCCGATTCTGTCAAGTTACTGTTGTCATTTAAGGGTAAATTCAGGAGCTCTCTCTCCCGGGTTGACATGAGTTCAGCAAAGGATTGATCAACGGCCTCTGCCTTTGCTGCCGGGTCTTCCGGTCTGGCGGCTGCAGGCTGCGCATCTTTCGCCGACTTGTTCCCCGGTTTCGGGCCCAGCCCGTTCAGGTTGCTGTTCAGGGCATCAATTGTTCTGGAGAGCGAATCAAGATTCATTTCACGCCGGGAGGTCCCCTCCGATCCCGGTTTACCGGCATCCCCTTTTGCAACGGGGACCAGGTCTCCTGCGGGTTTATCACTTTTCCCGGGATTACGGCCGGTTAACGTGCCGGGATCGTCATCCCTGCTTCCCACAAGAAAATCAACCTTTTTCCTGCCCGGACCGGCAGCTGTTTTCTTCAGGCGGTCATGGATCCCCGCCGTAACCTCGACCACCTGCCGGGAGAAAAGCCCCGTGTTAAAGAGCCCTCCCTCCTTTACATATTTATGACTGATGGGTATGGCTTCATCCCCATGTTCGATTTTCAGTTTCTTCATGGCCTCATTATATGTTTTGGCCCTGATCTTTACGTACCTCATTTTCATCTACTCCTTATTAAGCATTTTCCCCGGCTCTATGCCGCGGTTGAAAGCAGCGCTGATACCACCACATTCACCCTGATGTTGCCCGGAATCTCATTATATGAAAGTACAACCGGAGAAGGTATCTCCCTCTCCAGCAGTGAGAATGTTACACTTCTGGTATAGGGGGACACAAGGAATATTCCCGCATGCCCCGTATTCCTGGCGCTGTTGAAAGCATCGATAAGCGCCTTGAGAATCATATTGTGGGTGTCCGGATCAAGCCCGAGGATTTTCCCCTCAACGGGATCTTCATGAATGGACCCCCTTATGATATTCTCAATTTCAGGGTCCACTGTTATCACCGGGAGGTTCCTCTCTTCGTCAAGGTAGTCGCTGACAATCTGCCGGGAGAGAGCCACTCTCACATATTCCGTAAGAAGCCCCGTGTCCTTTGTGACATCCGAATAGCTGGCGATTGCCTCAAGGATGGATACCATGTTCCTGATAGAGACCCTCTCCCGGAGGAGGTTCTGCAGTATCTTCTGCACTTCACCGGTGGAGGTCTTCTCGTTTATCTCGCTCACTACGGCGGGATAGTCGGTCTTCACGTTATCAATGAGCTCCTGAACCTCCTGCCTTCCCAGTATCTCGTCGGCATGGACCTTGATGATCTCCGTGAGGTGCGTGGCAATGATGGTGGGACAGTCAACCACGGTATACCCCCTGCTTTCCGCCTGGTCCCTGAGGTCCGGTTCAATCCATATGGCCTTGAGGTTGAATACAGGTTCTATAAACTCCTTGCCCTCTATCCTCTCGGTAACTTCACCGGAATCCATTGCCATAAGGTTTCCCACCTGCAGGACGCCCCTTCCCACTTCCACGCCTTTAATGAGAATGGTGTAGACCTCGGGGTCAAGCTCCATGTTGTCCCTGATCCTGATGGGGGGAACGATAAGCCCCATGTCCAGGGCGCTCCTTCTTCTGATATTGGTGATCCTGTCAAGAAGCGTACCCCCCTGTTCCGGATCAACAAGGGGTATCAGGTTGTACCCGATCTCCACCTCAAGGGGATCAACCTGTATAAGCTGGACAACCGATTCCGGCCTGTGCTCCTTCATGGCCGCTTCCTTTTTCTCCTTATCGGCAATTTCCCTCTCCTCGGACTGTGTCCTGTTGAGGACCACTCCCAGGGAGGCAAGCCCCGCAGCGAGAATGAGAAGCGAAATCTTCGGGAAACCGGGAATAAGGACCGAGAACCCCAGGGCGCCGGCTGTGATGAGGAGGGCCCGCGGCTGAGAACCGAGCTGGTTCGCGAGTTGGTCTCCCATGTTCTCATTGGAAACCGCCCGTGTCACAATCACACCTGTTGCCGTGGTGATAAGAAGCGACGGGATCTGGCTCACCAGGCCGTCACCGATACTCAGCAGTGTATAGGTCTTGAGGGCAATGTCGAATGTTTCTCCCCTCATAACCATCCCCACGATAAAACCGCCGATCACATTTATCAGGGTAATAATAAGACCAACACGGACGTCACCCTGAACGAACTTCGAAGCACCATCCATTGCCCCGTAGAAGTCCGCCTCCTTCCTGATCTCACTTCTTCTTTCATTTGCTTCCTCTTCGGTAATCGCGCCGTTGGAGAGATCGGAGTCTATGCTCATCTGCTTGCCCGGCATTGCGTCCAGTGTAAACCTGGCCGCTACTTCCGCCGTTCGGGTGGCGCCCTTTGTTATGACGATGAACTGAACGGCAACAAGGATGATAAAGATAATGGCGCCGACAACATAGTTCCCTCCCACCACAAAGTTCCCGAAGGCCCTGATGATCTTTCCGTCAAAGGCGGCTCCTTCAAGAAGGATCAAACGGGTCGAAGAGACATTAAGAGCGAGACGGAACACTGTTGAGATAAGGAGAAGTGAAGGAAAAACAGAAAAGTCAAACGACTTGTGCACAAACATGACGATCATGAGAACAAGGAGTCCGCTCATGATGCTTACGGCCATAAGAAAATCGAGCAGAAACGTGGGAAGCGGAATGACCAGCATAATCACAACGGCGATAATGCCTATCCCCATAAGGATGTCGTTCTTCTGCATCCAGAGCCGTCCCCCTTCCCCGGAAAATAATCCGCCTGTTGCCGCTTCAGCCATTATTTCTTCTCCCTCTGTTCATTTCGTTTCTCATTAAATCGCCTCACTGAACCGGTTCTTTTTATAGAGTTCCGCGTAAACCAGCGATACCGCGTAGAAGAGGTCCTCGGGAATAATATCTCCCACTTCCAGCCTGCTGTACATCTCCCGGGCCAGCGGACGGTTTTCTATCAGTGTAATATCATTCTCTTTTGCAATCTGCCTGATCTTCAGGGCCATGCTGTCCACACCCTTGGCAATCACAGTGGGAGCTTCCATTGTGGCCCTCTCATATTTCAGCGCCACCGCAAAGTGCGTGGGGTTTGTGACCACCACATCCGCTTTAGGGACCTCCCTTATCATGTTCCGGAGTACAAGGTCCCTCTGCATCTCCCGGAGCCGCGCCCGGAGATACGGGTCCCCCATTGTTTCCTTGAGCTCCTCCTTGATTTCCTGCTTGGTCATTTTTAACGATTCAATAAATTCCTTTTTCTGAAAAAAATAGTCGGGTATCGACAATACAAGAAGGAGAACAGACGACCACATGATAATTTTCAGCCCCGATACAAGCACTGTCTTCAGCGCCATGGTCACTGAGATATCGGGAAGCGCCATTATCTTGTCAAAGTCATCCATAATAATCAGGTACGAGATGAGCCCTATCACCGTGACCTTGAAAACAGACTTGAAGAGGTTCATTGCCACCTGCTTGGAAAAGAAGATCTTCTTCATCATTGTTGCCGGGTCAAATTTCATTTTGCTGAGATCGAATTTCAAAGGATGGGCGGATATCTGGAAGCCCACCTGTACAATATTTCCCAGTATGGCAGCAACACTTGCGGCGATGAATATGGGAAGCAGTATTTTACCGCACTGGAAGATAAGAGCAAACATCTCTTTTTGAAAGTTTCTCGCTGTCAGTGTTTTCGTGGAGAAGGAAGAGAGGTAGTGTTTCGTGATCATTGTTATGGAATCAAATATATACGAACTGAACATAAAAATGACCAGGAAGCCAAAGATGACAACGATTGCCTGCGAAAGCTCCTGGGTTTTTGCGACCTGTCCCTTCTCCCTTGCTTCACGGATTTTCTTCTCCGTCGGTTCTTCGGTTCTTCCTTCATCCTCAGCGGCAAAGAGCTGAAGATCAAAGCAGAAACCGTCAAACACCGAAGAGCCCCACAGGCTGTCATATTTTTCTAATACAAATTCTCTCATAAACTTTTTTTAGAAATACCCCGCTTAAACCGGCCCCTGCCCCGGAACCACCCGGAAAAGGGCGTATTTACCCCCGGTTTAAATCGGCCAGTGAACCAGTACTTTTGTAATAAACGTGAAAGTCCTCTCAAGGCTCACCTGCATAATCCTTACAACCATGGGCGTAATGAGTACAAGGACCCCGAAGGCCACCACTATCTTAAAGGGAAATCCCAGCATCATGATATTCATCTGCGGCGCGGCCTTTGCCAGGATCCCCATGCTTACCGAAATAAGGAAGATTGTCCCCACAACCGGAAGGGCAATCTTCAATGCAATAACAAACATCCCGCTGAATGAGTGGACCATATATTTCAGCATACCCCCGAGGACCGCTTTCCTGGTGCTGACAAAGGGCGCCAGTTCATAGGACCTGTATATCGCTTCGATCATGAAGTGGTGCCCGTTAATGGCCATAAACACAAGGAGCCCGATAAGGTTTTTCAGCTGTCCCACGATGGGCACGGAAACCTGGGCAACAGGGTCCATGACCTCACTCATACCGAAACCTATCTGCACCGCGAAATACTGTCCTGACAGCTGGAAAGCCGCGAAAACCACGGAAACAAGAAAGCCGATATAAATACCGATAAGGACTTCGCCAACCAGGAGGACGTAGTATGCTCCCATTGAATCGGGCAGCTTAAATCCCTTTGAGAGAAGTCCCGGAAAAATCAGGAGCGAAATAAAAAAAGCCAGCATGACCTTCAACCTGAAAGGGAAAAGCCCGCTTGAAAAAAATGGCGCGACAACAGTCATTGCTGTCAGCCGCACCATTATCAGCAGGAAAACCTGGAAATGGAAAACAAAATATTTCATCCGCCGGTCCCCAGTTTTTCAATTAATGAAAATATATGGTTCGTATAGTTGACCAGTGTCCTGATGATCCATGACGCGAAGATCATAATGGCCGCGAAGATGGCAATGATCTTCGGAACAAAGGTCAGGGTCTGTTCCTGCAGCGAAGTTGTGGTCTGAAAAATTGAAACGATAAGGCCCACAATCATTCCCGCCCCCAGTATCGGCGCGGAAACAATGAGCACGGTCATGAGAGATTCTCTCAGTATCTTAATTACCAGCAGTTCAGTCATCGCCGTTACTCCTATCCATAGGACCTTACCAGTTCATATGTGATGAGGTTCCATCCGTCAACCAGCACAAAAAGGATAATCTTAAAGGGCAGTGAAATCATAACCGGGGGAAGCATTATCATCCCCATGGCCATGAGCGCGCTGGCAACAATCATATCGATCACGATAAAAGGAATAAAAAGATAAACCCCGATCTCAAAGGCAACCTTCAGCTCACTTATCATAAAAGCCGGGATGAGACAGTAAAGGGGAACGTCCTTTTTTGTCTTCGGCTTTTCGATCTTCGCGAGCTTCACAAAGAGGGCGATATCCTTTTCCCGGGTATGTTTAAACATAAACTTCTTAAATGGCTCCACGCCGCGGTCGAAAAAGACCCGGTTGTTGATCTTACCGTTCAGATAGGGCTGCAGCGCGTTATCGTTCGCGTCTTTCAATGTAGGTGCCATAATGAATATTGTCAGGAAGAGAGCAAGCCCCACAATAACCTGGGTGGGCGGCATCTGCTGAAGGGAGAGGGCACGCTTGATAAAATCGAGGACAATAACCACGCGGGTAAAGGACGTAAGCATCATGATTATAGATGGCGCCAGCGTCAGTATGGTAATAAGAAAGAGTATCTGGAGGCTGAGAGCAACATCCTTGGGAGACGATGCCTCCTCAATATCAAACGCGATCTTCGGTATCGGCATTCTCAAACCGCCAACATTCTGCGCAAATGATACCGCCGGAATGGCCAGGAAAATAAATAGGGTAATATAGAATATTCGTTTATTCATCGCTAAAACCGTTAAGATTTTTCAGTCTTTTTCTCTGTCTTTTCAGATAATCGAGATCGATACCGCTCTCCCGGCCTGACAGAAACTCACTGTCCCCTTTAACCGGTCCGCTCCTCTTCTCGTTAAGTCTCCCCAGAAGGCCGCCAAGGTGCCTGGCTATATACTCCTGGAAGCCCTTTCCTCTCTCACCGGATGATTTGGTACTGAGCAGCCTTATCCGGTCGATTTCACTCTTATCATCAATTTCGGTTATAAGGTTAATGCTGTTCTCGGCAATCCCCAGGACAAAGAGCTTTCCCGCAAGGTCCACTATCTGGAGATACTTGTTCTGGCCTATGGGGACCATCGAAAGGACCTGTACCGCATCCTGACCCAGCACCTGAACTGCGGTCTTCCGGGTAACATACCTGAGGAAATAGTAGAACCCTGCCACAATAAGGCCCATGATCAGGATAGTCTTGAATATCAGCCAGCCGTAGGACTCCTCTTCCACTACAGGCTGAAAATCCTCATCGGTATACTCTTTCTTTACCGGGCTGTCTTCTGCTTTTTCCTTTTTGTCCCTGTCCTCTTTCTCACCGGAGTTTTTTTCAGGAAGAGGCACATTCTTCGGAGCATTTTTTTCAACCTTTGCAACGGCAACCTTTTTCCCCGGCCTCTTTTTCACTTTCTTCTTTGCAGAGAGAGCCGAGGCATCGAGAAGAAGAACCACTGTAAGCAAAAAGATGATTATGTCACATAAGAACCTGGGATTATGTCTCAAATTATGTCTCATTAAATCGTATTATTCATGTTCAATTATTTTTCCCGACCGGCTGTTTTGCTGATTGTCCGGTCCTACTCCTGCCTCAGGCTCATAAGTCTATCATCGGGACTGACGATATCTGTGACCCGGACCCCGAAGTTTTCATCGATAACAACGACCTCGCCCTTTGCAATGAGCTTTCCGTTAACAAGAAGGTCAACCGGCTCACCTGCAAGTTTGTCCAGTTCAATGATTGACCCTTCACCCAGTCCCAGGATCTCCTGAACAAGCCGGGTAGTCCTTCCAAGCTCGACAGTGAGAGTCATGGGCACGTCGAGAAGAAGTGATATATCACCGACCATTCCGGATGAAATTCCTTCATCCAGCGGAGGAAATTTTACCGGGCTTATGCCGACCTGGCCGGCCTGCTGATACTGCTGCTGCGGCTGCTGCTGAGAAGAAAACGCCGGAGCACTTCCCCGTGAGAGCCCCTGGGAAATCCCCAGGTCTATAATATGAAAAAGCCTGGAGCTTAAAATTCCTTCTATTATAATATCATAACTGACCTTAACCGATTCACCCGGGGGCAGCTGAAGTTCCGCCGAAGAGTTTACGACGGAGACTGTTGCCGGGGTAGTGTTTATTCCGCCACCCAGCTTATTGCTGAACTGGGTAGCCAGAGACGAAAGAAGCTGGTTCGTGAATTCCTGCAAAGTGTTGAGATAAGCATCGTTAAGTTCCGCCGGGGCGGCAGGGGGATCATCACCCATCATAAGGGATGAGATGACACCCGCATCCTTCATATTAAAAACGATAAGGTTCTTGCCGCTGATGGCCCCGGAATAGTCCATGGAGACCTGCACGTACTTGGCGGGGAAATCCCCCCTGATTGCATCCTGAGGTTTTACCTCAACTACAGGATTCCCGATAGTCAGCGCCTTACCCCCCAGGTAACCGCTCAGTGAAGGGGCAACCGCACTTATTGTTGTATTTAAAATGTCCCTTATGGCATTCTGTTCTGCCGGTGAGACAGCCCCGCTCGATTGTTTAAAATCCATAGCAGGCGCCGTTTCAACAGGCGCCATCATATCATCCGCACCCTGCAACAGGGCATCTATTTCGTCTTGTGATAAAGAGCCGTCACCCATAAAGCCCCCCGGTAAAATTCATAAAAATTATTCATCAACACCTGCAATTTATTTCCTTTCAGACAGACGGAACTGCCGCACAATCTGCCTTTGTTTAATTTACTACAAATTCTTTAAAATAAACTTCTTTTATCTTTCCGGAGATCAGCCTGATATTTATGTGGGCCTTAATCTCTTCAGCGAGCATAACCGCATCATCCACGGAGTTGAGGTCCTCATACTTCTTGCCCTGCATAATGATATTCACAATATGCTGTATCTCGTCCTTTCTTCTCACCAGTTCATTATTGAGCTCAACACTCAGTTCATACCCCAGGGAGACTGTCATCTTGACAAAATGGGGTTCCGCATCAGCCGTCGTCTTTGAGAAAGAGGGCAGCTCAAAAGTATGAAGGGGAGGAGGAGGCGGTGCCGCTACAATGTCCTGGCTCTTCTCGTAGCTGCTCTCCTGCACATTTTTGGAAACAAGATAGGATATACCTGTAACCAGCACAATGAGGAGTATCCCTCCTGCCACATAGAGCA
The DNA here is from genome assembly GCA_050298055.1 of Spirochaetota bacterium. GTDB lineage: Bacteria > Spirochaetota > UBA4802 > UBA4802 > UBA5550 > JBNKTL01. Next base: position 3,383 of record JBNKTL010000020.1, on the reverse strand, counting down.
GAATTTTAACAATTTTGGAAGTCTCCGTAGAGGTCGGGGCCTCTTCGACCTGGCCACCCTCTTCCTCTTCCATTAAATCATCTCTTTCCTCGTCACCCATAACTCAATTCCTGTTTTTTTTATATACCCTCTCCTGTTTTCCGCACTTTATCCGGACACAGGACCCGATACATGATTAGTATAATAAAAATTGGCAAAACAGTAAATAAAAAGATGTATTACTCTGTCTATGCGACATAATATCATATTTCACCTTTTATGTCAATTAATTTATTCATTTACGGAGAAATGTTCCCTGGTGCGCCTCAATAAACAGAGGTCACCTTATCTCCACTCCTCATCAGGTATCGGTCTCTGGATCTTCCTGCTTTTACTCTTTATAATACCCTTGTCCCGCAGAATAACAACATCAACTCGCCTGTTATATGCTCTTCCTTCAGGGGTATTATTGTCATCAAGAGGTCTCTGCTCCCCGAAGGCAACAGCGGAGAGCTTTTTTGGATCGACACTCTCCTCTTCTTCAAGATACCGGAGTACATTAACACTCCTGCTGGCTGAGAGCTCCCAGTTAGTAGGGTATCCTTTGGCCGCATCAGTGACATTAATAGGCCGGGCATCGGTATGCCCTTCGATTCTGACAAAATTGGCCACTCTGTTTACTATCTGGGCAACCTTGTTGAGGACATCCCTGGTCCCTTTTTTCAGAACGGCACTTCCCGGATCAAAAAAAGCATCACCGGAAAGGGTTATGACCAGCCCTCTCTCATCTTCGGATACCCTCACTTTCCTGGTGGCTATTTCCGGTTTGAAGATTGAAACGGCCTTTTTCAGACTTTTGGCAAGAGCAGACCCATATTCCGTGGAGGGAAGGTTCATCATGTTCTGTCCCAGTTCCTCAAGCCTTCCCGCAGAGAGGGAGTAACCCCCTGTAAACATCCCCAGGGCACCCCGGAAGGACGAGAGAACAAGGTAAAAGTCCTTTCCCTCAATATCAGCAAAACTCATCATAACAATAAAGAAAGTGAGAAGGAGCGTGGTCATATCCGACCAGGACACCATCCAGCCCGGAGCGCCTTTTTTCTCCTTTTTCTTCTTCTTTACCGCCATTAGTCCCCAACCTCCTGGGTAATCTCATCCCTCTGGGCCGGCTCAAGATACGCGATAAGCTTGTCCCTTACGATCCGTGGATTATCACCTGCCTGTATGGAAAGGGTCCCTTCAATCATTATCAGCTTCAACAGGATCTCTTCGTTGCTGCGGACTTCAAGTTTGTTGGCTATGGGGATAAGAACGGCATTTGCCATGATGGCGCCGTAAAGTGTGGTAATAAGAGCCGTTGACATACCGGGCCCGATGGCGGACTTGTCCTCAAGATTAACCATCATAAGGATAAGTCCCATAAGAGTACCGATCATACCAAAGGCCGGCGAGAGAAGCGCCCAGTCGTCAAAGAGCTTCTTCCCCTTATCATGCCTGCTCATAATATATTCAAGTTCCGTTTCCATGACCCTTCTTACCAGTTCCGGGTCGGTCCCGTCAACAACCAGCTGTATTCCCTTTTTTAAGAATTCATCATCCAGTTCGTCAAGGTCATCCTCAAGAGCAAGAAGCCCTTCCCTCCTGGCTTTCTCGGAAAAGGAGACAAGGGTAATGATCATCTCTTTTGAATTCTGCTCCGGCGAAAAAAACGCGAACCTCACAATTTTACCCATACCCAGAATATACGAAAGAGGATATGACGCAGTAAGGGCGGAGAGTGACCCGAGAACCGTGATCATAATGGATGCCGGGTCAAAAAAAAGCAGAAAACTCCCCTGGGCAAAAACAATACCCAGAGCAAGAAATACAATCGCAGCACCGATACCGCCAATGGTTGCTATATCCATAAAAATCTCCCCAAAAGCCAGAATAATCCGGAATATCTCATAAAAAAATTACATTCTCTCAAATGATATTAAATTAACATATCCAGGCAGAAGAATGCACCTGCTTTTATATATTTTCGGCAATACCATATCTCTACTATAACGAAAAAAACTATTAACTCACTGAAAGACCCTTACGGGGAAGGCTCATCAGCCCCTGAAATTCCCTTTTCTACCCTGATATTTATACTTATGTTATATTCCCTTACCTTTTCTATGATCTCCTCAACCGATTCCTTCACAAGGTACTTCTTTTCGTTGCTCAGGGTGATTGTGGAATCGGGTCTGGCTTCTATGACTTCAATATGGTTCGGGTTAAGGGCAAACTCATCTCCATTCAGCTTATGCAAAATAATCATCTCTCCCTCCTCCTGCCTCTTTTCTTCTTTGGCGGTTTGACTTTTTCAAGGTAGTCCTCAAGGCTGGCCTTAATAACGTATTTTCCCGAACATCCCGGCTCACTGCAGTCATAGACCGGGGTATCGTTCTTCTGAAAAAGGTCCTCAAGCCAGATCTTTGCTGCGAGAAACTGGCTGCTTGTATAGAACAGCCTGTTGCCTCTTCTTATCTCATATTCACGCTTTAGCCTCGCATAGTTCATCTCCCGGGCGGTATGGACCGTGAGCCTGTCAGCCCTCTGCATGTTTCTCTCACAGTTTATTGAACCCCTTGTATGATAACTTTTACTGAAACCGAGATCATTCCCCGCAAGAGCCAGGGATTTTACACCGCACCCCAGGGCGAAGGAGACCGCCTGGGTTGTAATAATGCTTCCCGTCGCCAGGAAACCCAGTCCGGTCCCCGCCATTTCCCAGAGTAAATTATACTCCGGGGTGTCAATCATCCAGTTAAAGAAACTGACATTTCCTTTCCACTTTCTCAGGTTGATGCTGGACATACAGGAAAATGCGAGGAGGTGGATATTCCCGGCATCATTACATGAGAAAAAATCAGCAGGTGTTGTCTCACAGGATATGACGTATCCGGGTCTCACCCCCCCCGCGAGAAGAGGTTTCAGCGCCATGTCTGCGGATATGATCTCAAGGTCCGCTCTCCCCTGTATGCGGGAAAGAAGAGGAATGGCTTCCTGGAGAGAGGGGCCCGCACCTGCCACTATGACATTTTTATTCATGAAAAAGGGAATGACATTTTTCAGACCACCGTATTTTTTTATGCGGGCAAGGTTTCTCTCGAGGTTCCTTTTAAATGCCGGGTATCTCTCCTCGAGGATGCCCAGGTTGATGTTCCGGTATAAGGTTTCTTTTGTGTTCATGACAGCTGATTTCGGGAGATATATAATACATTAATATATTATGTCTAGTCAAAAATTATAAATCTGCTATTGAAGCACATTTCGTTCCGGGTTCCGGGTTCCGGATTTCGAGTTGAAGATGAAGAGGTGCAATCATGACATAGGTAACGGATTAATGTCATAGCGAGCGCAGCGTGGCTATCCTG
>JBNKTL010000019.1:0-87648 GCA_050298055.1 Spirochaetota bacterium | reverse complement strand
ACCGTATCTGAGAGAAGCTCCATTGCGTGGGGTATTGCCTTTTCAATGAAGGAGAGATTTTCCCTGACGGCCTTCGGGCTTCCCGGAAGGTTGATGATGAGGCTTCTTTTCCGTATCCCTGATACAGCCCTTGAGAGTATGGCATGATCGGTGATCTTCAGTGATCTGGCCCGCATTGTCTCCGCAAAACCGGGAGCATATCTCTCAATAATATCACGTGTTGCTTCCGGGGTAACATCCCTGGGGGCGAAACCGGTCCCTCCTGTGGTGAGAATAAGGTTTAATCCGGAGTCAGACATTTTTATCAGCTTTTCCTTGATTTCATCCTTTTCATCAGCGACAACCTCAATGGTCTCTACACTGAACCCATTGGCTTTGCACCATTTTTCAATTTCAGGGCCGGACAAGTCTTCCCTTTCCCCTCGTGACGATCTATCGCTAACAGTAACTATTCCCGCGGTATACATGTATCTCTCCTGGTATTTATTAAGTATTTATTAAATGTGATCAGCCGGAGTCATTTGACAAAGATGTTTCGTGTATGCAAACAAAATCAATTCAATTTTCTCTTTTTTCTTGACTTTTCTATTGAATAAATATTTCTTATACCCTATTCTCAATGGACTATAGACTGTTTATTTAATAGATGGAGGTTTTTTCTCATGGGTAATAGACTATTCTCTGCAATATTAGCTATCTTTGTCTTATTTACTTTTTCATCTTTATCATTATCACAGGACAAACCGGCTACAGGCGACAAGAAGGAAGCTGTTGATCCAAATAAGGTTCCCGGTGAGGCGAAAGAGGATAAAGCAGCTGAAGATGTTAAGGCTATGGACAAAAGTGAGACAAAGAAAGAAGTTCCGGCTCAGAGCCCGGCACTGAGTGCAAAAACATATTTTGACGGATACATCACTTTTGTTAATTCACTTGTTCTTTTTAAACTTACTTCAAAGGATAACATTCTTGAAGACAAGATTTTCTACAAAATTGACAAAGGTGATTTTACCATCTATAGTGACCCTTTTTCAGTAAAGGAAGAGGGAACACACTCCATTACCTATTACAGTATTGATAAAATGGGTAACAAGGAGAACACCTACAAGGTCCTTAATTTTATTACGGACAATACGGCGCCATCTGTTGTGGTTACAACAAACATGGCTGTCATAAAGGAAAAAATTTATGCTTCCGAAAACCTCAAGTTTTCCGTTTCAGCCAAGGATGACCTTGCGGGAGTCAACGCAATCGAATATTCCACTGACGGAACAAATTTCAATACCTATGATAAGTCATTTTTTGTCGTCACTGATAAGCCAACTGAACTGACGATCAGGGTCAAGGACAATGTGGATAATGCTTCTGATAAATTTATCTTTAAAGCAGTTGATGAAATGGGGAAACAGGTGGAATCTGCCGTAACATCTCTGAAGATCCATGTGGACAAGGTTGCTCCGGTTGTTTCTATTCAGTCGGATAAAAACCTTGTAGATAAGGATGGAAAGAAGGTCGCTTCAATTTATTATAAGTATTCGGTGAAAGCAACAGACGCGGATTCCGGTATTGCTGAAGTCCTTGTGAGAGTTGACGGAAAAGGTGAATTTCAGCCATATAAGAAAGAGATTGAATTTACCGAGAATGGCGAACACCAGATTGAAGCGATTGCAAAAGATAAAGTTGGAAATGCAAGCAATACGGTAACACTTTCGGTGTTTGTTGATTATACTCCGCCGGAGTCAGAAATCAAACTGTTAACAGAGAAATGAATCAAATAAAATCATAGAGACAATATAGAAAGGGGCTGGTTACGATCAGCTCCTTTTTTATTAACGACTTTGGTAGGTGAACGAGATCTCTTTTTTCCGGGGTCTAAGGGGTGAAACCCTTTAAAATTCCGCAGGGTCCCTGCCATAGGCTGGTGCGAATTATTTTGCACGAAAAACAATTCGCACCCGCTGAGTTACCTTTTTTAATAAAAATAAATTGACAAAAAGTATTTCTATATATCAATTTAGGTTCTGTCTGGAAGATCAATTTATTTGTTATTTTAACGGAGAAATAAAATGAAGAAATTATTAATAATTGCTACAGCTGTTGTTTTCATCCACACAGGGTGTGAATCCTTTCAAAAACCGAAAGGATGTGAGGAGGGTAACTGTAAAAGCGGAAAAGGGAAGATAAATGTTGAGGGCAAAGGTATCTATTCGGGAGATTTTAAAAATGGAAAAAAAGAGGGGAACGGAACCTTTGTCTGGACCGACGGTAATAAATATGAAGGATCATTTAAAGACAATCTCAGGGATGGGAAAGGAACAACCACATGGAAAACCGGTGCCAGTTATGAAGGGGACTATAAAGATGATAAAAGACACGGCAGGGGTTATTTCACCTATGAGAATGGAGATATTTATACCGGAGAATATAAAGACAATCAGAAGGATGGAACGGGAGAGTACAAATGGAAAAATGGAAATTCCTACAACGGCGAATGGAGAAATGATGCCATGAATGGCCAGGGGACTTTTAAATGGAATACCGGGGAGAGTTATACCGGCAGCTGGAAGGATGGGAAAATGGACGGTAAGGGAACATATACCTGGAAAGATGGTGCCAGTGTAACCGGCTATTTTAAAAACGGAACATTTGAAGGAACAAGTCTTCCAAAAGGCGGAATAAAACCGGAGGGTAATCCCGAAAAATAATAACCTGAATAAGATTCAGGAAAAAGCAGGCTGTGAATTTCGGAGCCTGTTTTTTTATTTATATATCTTTGACTGAATAATTGTCTTGAGTCTTATTGCAGGCTGGTAATCAGGCTTAATATTGATTACTTTTGTGCAGTCTTCAAGGGCATTTAAGAAGTCATGAAGATCCATGTAGAGCAGGGCCCTGCTGTAATACCCCTCTATCTGCAGTGTATTTATCAAAAGTGACCGGTTAATATCGTCAAGAGCATTTTCATACATGTTCAGCATTCTGTATGCGTTACCCCGGTTGTTATATGCCCTGTGATTGTTTGGTCCATACTTTATGGACTGGGAAAAATCCTTAATAGACCTTTTGTACTGTGACTGTGTAAAGTAGGCCATGCCTCTGTGATTATAGATAATAGATTTAATATGGTTATCCGGTTTTTTGTTCAGTATCGAAGTATAAATTTTTATGGCCCTTCCATAATCATTTTTGCCATGGGCATCAAGAGCATCAAAGAGGAGTTTATCAAGGTTATTTTTTGGTAGGAGTTTTTGCCGGTGACTTGGCTGACGTGTTCCGAATTCAGGTTCAGACAGTGTATTAAGTAAATGTATATTGCTGTCCGGGTCCAGTTTGTGGTAAAGGCTTTCCCTTCTTCTGTCACTCAGCTGGTTTATCTCCTTCTGAGAGTCCCTTATTTCCTGGAAAATAATATCGGATAAAGTCAGTGTAGCATTGAGAGAAGCAAGTTTTTTCTTTATTGAATTCTGGAGGAGGGAGTAGTCTGCCTTATAAATAAGTTCATGCTCAATTTCAGCCCATGCATCCTGGAGAGTTGTCCTGAGTTGTATTTCACAGGCACTAATTGTATAGGGAATCTTTTGTTTTACAGGTGATGAAAGTTCAATGAGCATATGGATTGAATCGTAACCGAACTCTGCAAAAGAGCTGTTATCTCCCTTACGTTGAAGATGGGATATTGTGAAATTATCGGAGATGAGTTTCTCCACAGAATCAAGGTCTTCCAGAAAAGGACAGATAATCCGTATTCCGATAATGTCCTTAATTTTGATATTTTTTTTGCCTTCTTTGTGCTGTTTGAGGATCTTGTGGAAGTAACTGTCAAAGGTCTTTACTCTCTGTTTTATAGTTGAATTGATATTATTTTTTCCCAGGATGTTCCTGATCTCCAGGCTGATATCCCTTAAAATTTTTTCATATTTTAATTTATTCTTCTTATACTGGTTTTGTATTTTTATCCTGTCCAGTAGGGGTTTTTTTTTCACTCTGTTTGTAGAATTCAATTTTGAATTACCATCTCTCTAATCAAAATTCGAAATATTGAAAGGTTTCATCAGTATTTAAATGTTTTGTAACTATTCAGTTCTCCACAAGAATCAAATCATAAAAAATATTAAATCTCTACCTGATTTGGTTGTGGGGAAATAATTTTCACAATGTGAATGTTTTAATCATAAATTGTTACTACAGATATATTGCTATAATTAACATATTTAATAAAGTATTAATAAGGTGTCCCTGCCGCCTTTGTTGGTGGGACATATCAGTTATTATTGTTAGTAAATATGATTATTCTTATACATAGTTAAGTCGTCGTTATCTTAGTAATTAGGCATATATAAATTATAATATATGTAATAAATACAGTCAATTAAAATAGCAATTATGAATAGAACAAATTAAGCAACAAATTGTTCTATCAATAAAAAAATAATCATTGATATTACACAAATTATATTTTTATCTGGTTCTTTCGATATTTATAAAAATAAATTACGCACTATATCATTTATCATTTAAACCAATTTTCATATAATGGACAGGAAAGTAAAAAAAATTCTCATAATTAATTATGAATATCCCCCCCTTGGAGGAGGGGGAGGCGTTGCCACACGTGATCTTGCCGTTGAATGGGCTAAACATGCAGAGGTGCATGTGCTTACTTCATCCTACAGTGGTTTGAAAAGCCATGAAGTAAGTGATGGAGTCGGAATATACAGAATTAGGGTTCTTCTGAGAAGATCAAGGGATGCTGCTTCTCTTATATCCATGCTGACGTATCTTCCCGGAGCCTTTATAAAGGGATTCCTTCTCATGAGAAGGAACAGGTATGATGTCATTAACACTCACTTTGCAGTTCCTTCGGGACCTATTGGTTATCTCCTGGGAAAGATTTTCAGGGTTCCCAATATTCTTTCTCTCCACGGGGGGGATATTTATGATCCCAGTAAAAAGCTCTCCCCCCACCGAAATTTTTTCTTTAAAAGAGTTGTCAAATTTATCCTGAACCGCGCGGATTTTATCGTTGCTCAGTCGAGCAATACCCGGGACAATACTATAAAGTACTACAATCCGGACAAAGAGATTTCGATTATACCCCTGGCATTTCATCCTCCCGAACTTCCGGAAAAAACAAGAAAGGACCTGGGAATAGCCGATGACGACTTTGTGCTTATAACCATAGGGAGAATCGTAAAAAGAAAAGCTATTGATGTTGCACTCAATGCCTTTGCGGGATTGGATAACAGCAGGATAAAAATGTTCATTCTCGGTGACGGCCCTGAGAAGGAGTTTCTTGAAAATCTCTGCAGGGAACTGGGAATCGAGGAAAGGGTACGATTTCTTGGTTTTGTTGATGATGAGACCAAGTATTCCTATCTTAAAAATTCAGATCTTTTTATTCTCACGTCGCTGCACGAAGGTTTTGGAATTGTTTTTATGGAGTCCATGTATGTGGGGCTTCCCATAGTATGTACCAATCACGGCGGACAGGTTGATTTCCTCAAGCATGAGGAGAACGCCCTTTTGATTAATGTTGGAGATATCGACGCCTGCAGGAAGTCAATTGAAAGATATATATCTGATAAAGGGCTTTACAAAAAGTGTTCAAAAAATAATTTAAATGATATAAAAAAATTCACTGCAGCATCTGTTGCCGGTAGGTACCTGGATCTCTTTAATGGCAGCATGAATAAAAACGAGAAATAACAGCCGTGGATAAACCAATTTGTCTCATTTCATCAAACAGTAATTTTATTGAAGATATTTCTTTCCTTCTGTCAGAAATGAAAATAGTGGGGACCGGTAATATTGACAATATAAAAAAGGAAGATTATGCCCTGACACTTATTGATTTTGATATTTTCGGATCTCCTGATTATGTTCAGTTCTATCTTTCGAAAGTGAGAAAAAAAAACCAGGACACTCCTGTTCTTCTCTGCATTAATATCGAAAAGGTAAATGAAATCAACTACAACTGGTTTTTCGATGATTTTATTATTTATCCTGTTAAACATGAGGAACTTATTATGAGAATAAACAGGTTCCTCTGGAAAAAGGAACTTGAAGATGAGAGTATCACTATCGGGCAGTTCAAGATCATTCCCAAGGAATACTCTGTTTATCTGAACAATGAGAAGCTTGAGTTGACATATAAGGAGTTTGAAATATTGAAGCTCATGACACAGAACAGGGGAGTGGTTTTTTCACGTAAAGATCTTCTGGAAAGGATATGGGGGGTTGAATATATCGGTGGAACCAGGACCGTTGATGTTCATATAAGAAGGTTAAGAGGTAAACTTGGGGATGAATTCAACTCCCTTATAGAGACTGTCAGGAATGTTGGATATAAATGCCGTGAGTGATAGTGGGAAAATTGCTTGATTTTTTTTATGCTGATAAGAAATTAAGATTTTCATGACAATGATAGTACCAATCCGGTACAAAAATGCGAGGTTATTGATGAATCAGGAAAAAAAGTTAGAAAAGGTTCTTGAAATTGCACTGAATGATGAACTTGAGGATTATGAAAGACTTGTAAAAATAATGAAGAAAAAACTCCCCTTTTTCAATGGCTCAAAAAGAATTGCTGCCGCTCTTTTAAAAGAAGCTCTGGGTGATATATCCCGGCTTGATCTTTCATCGGGTATTTTTCTCAACCGTACAACTGAAACCGGTAAGATTGTCTTTGAAGACGTAAAGGATGGAAGAGCCAGACTTTTTATTAATATCGGGAAGAGCCATAATATTAATACCGGTGATCTTATAAGGGAAATTGTCAAAAGATCCGGGATTGACGGTAAGTCCATCGGAAAGATTGATATACATTCCAACTATTCATTCTTTGAAGTCCCCGAATTCAGCGCAGAGCTTGTTTATCATTCTTTTGATGATGCCAAGATCAGAGGAGTTAAGGTCGTTGTTGAGCCGGCCAAGAGGAGAAAGAGGAACGGCTGAAACTAAAATCAAAGAGATTCCGCACGGCATAACTTGTCCTGTCTGCAGCAATGGTGATCATGAATCGCTTGGAAGTGATCTCCACTGTTGCAGGAAGTGCAAAAGCGTGTTCAATGCCGGGCACACCCTTCCCGAATACAATGAGAAATACTTCCTGGAAGAATACAGGGAACAGTATGGGAAAACTTACATCGAAGACTTCGAAACCATATACTCTCTGTCTGTTGAAAGAATAAAAACCATTCTTGGTTTAAAGGGGGAACGGGGAGAGAGATACAATCACAGCCTCCTTGACATTGGTTCTGCAGCGGGATTTTTTCTTAAAGCCGCATCAGATCGGGGGATTAAGGAAGTGGAGGGGATTGAGATTTCCCGCTTTGCATCTGATTACTGCAAGAATGAATTCGGCATCAGGGTGAGGAATGAGCCCTTTGAAAAAATTGAGTTTAGCAGAGTTTACACTATCATAACAGCCTGGTATTTTATTGAACATACACCGGATCCCGTTTCGGTCATAGAACAGATCTACACAATTCTGGAAGAGGGGGGTGTCTTTGCTTTTTCTCTTCCCTCTGTTTTTGGACCGCTTTATATCCTGAACAGAAAAGAGTGGATAGAGACGCATCCGGAAGACCACAGCCTTGACTTCCATCCGGCAGCACTGAAGAGACTATTGCGAAGGACCGGTTTCAGAAAAGTTCTTGTGAATCCTGCGGGTTTTCATCCGGAAAGGGTTTTGAACAAAAAATCACCTGTTTACAGACTGTTTTGTCCACTCTACAGGATCTTTGCAAAAATGACGGGTTTCTCAGATACCGTTGAGGTCTTTGCGATTAAATAAAAACTTCCCTCGGTTTGCTTCCCTGCTGGGGGCCAACATAACCCCTGTCTTCCATGAGTTCAATTATCCGTGCGGCCCTGTTGTACCCGATACTCAGTCTTCTCTGGAGATATGAAGCCGATGCCTTTCTCGTCTCTTCAACGATTTTCAATGCTTCCACAAAGAGTTCATCTCCATCGCTGTTCTGCTCAAACTGCTCCTCAGCTTCCTCCACTGATTCGGTAATATCAATATATTGAGGCCTGTATTTCTTTCCCAGGTGGTTTACGATATTCAATATTTCATCTTCGGACACATAGGTCCCCTGTATCCTGACGGGAAAAGAGCTGATGGGAGACTGGTAAAGGAGATCTCCCTGTCCCAGAAGTTTTTCCGCTCCGTTCTGGTCGAGTATTGTCCGGGAGTCGGTCTTCTGCGCGACCTGGAACGCAATCCTGGCTGGAAAGTTTGCCTTTATAATACCGGTAATAACATCCACTGAGGGGCGCTGTGTTGCAAGAACAAGGTGTATTCCTACCGCCCGCGCCTTCTGGGCGATACGGGTTATATATCCTTCAACCTCCTTGGTTGCCACCATTATCAGGTCGGCAAGTTCATCGATAATTGTGACGATATAGGGAAGTTTCTCAACCTCAAAAAGAGAATCAGACTGGCTGTTATAGCGCTCAATATTCCTGCAGTTGCATTCCGAGAGGAGCCTGTATCTTCTCTCCATCTCGTAGATCACCCACTTCAGGGCAACCTGTGCCTTTTTTGATTCGGTAATAACCGGAGTGAGAAGATGGGGAAGACCATTATATACCTGCAGTTCAACCATTTTGGGATCAACAAGAATGAACTTGAGGTACCGGGGATCATAGTTGTAGATAAGGCTTGTTATTATTGAATTAACACATACTGATTTACCGGAACCTGTTGCACCTGCAATAAGGAGATGAGGAAGAGTCTTAATATCCAGTGTGACGGGATGTCCCAGGATATCCTTTCCCAAGGCCACATTGAGATACCCTGTCTGTGAATGGTATTCATGGGATTTCAAAACATCGCCCAGGGTAACGATCTCCCTTTTCCCGTTGGGGATCTCCACGCCGATGGCTGATTTCCCCGGGATCGGTGCGACTATCCTGACCCTCAGGGCAGCCAGGGCCATGGCAATATCATCTGCGAGCCCGACGACCCGGTTTACCTTAATTCCGGCAGCGATCTGGAGTTCATAAAGGGTAATAACAGGGCCCCGGTTAACATTTATGACCTTTGATTCAATTCCAAAATCTGCCAGTGCGTTGACAAGGAGTTGGGAATTTTTACTGATTTCGATTTTCCAGTTATCGGTACTCTGTTCTTTTGAAGTGTGAAGATAGTCAGTGGGTATTATATAGTCTTCATTAATGGAAATGTCATCAATTGGATCAATATTCTTCCCTATCTTTTCCGGAGCTTTTTCATTCATATTTACTACAAAGGTCTTATCAGGTTCAAATTCACGATTCTCATTTTGGAGGTTCACATTCAGGTCTTCAGTATCGATTATTTCAGATTTATAGATCTTTTCAACATCATCTTCAAGTTTCTCCATATATCTTTTTTCAATAATATCATTATCATCGTCCAGTTCGATCTTATAGTCGTCAATAACTGCTTCATAGGGAGGAGTTTCCCGTTCATCATCATCTGAACTTATCCTCTCATACCCGTCATGATAGATCATTTCCTCTTCACCGGTAGTTGCCGCACTCTGGTTTTCTTCCTCTTCCCCGGTATTGGTCATTGTGGGAAGGGACATCTCAAGATATTTGAGGCTCTGCCTGATACTTTCCGATTCCTCACTGTAATTTAAGACAATTGTTTTTTTTGTTATCCAGGGGATTTTTTTCTTCCGGGAATAGAGTTTTTCTTCAATAAAATTCATCGGGGCTTTATTTTTCCCGGTTTTAAAGGATTTGATTTTATTAAGAGACGTGGCTATCCGGTTTTTAAATTTTTCTGGATTATTAAATAATTCTGATATTGAGACAACACCTACAAGGACAAGGGCAATGAGATTAAGAATAAGAACGACAATAAATGAACCTGTTTCACCGAAAGCGGAGGCAAGAGACATGCAGAGAAAGTGGCCAGTAACTCCTCCTGTCTGGAAATGAGGTTTATTGCTCATAAGTGTCAGCAGGGCAGTTGAGCATATCATGAAAAAGAGCAGGGAAAACGTGTGTTCAAGGATATCATTCCTTCGCCTGTTTTGTATTGTTTCATATCCCGCTGCAACCAGCAGGACAACAAAAAGAAATGATGAAAAACCGAAAACATCTCTCAATGCGTGACTGAGGTAGGCGCCTGCGGGTCCCATGATGTTTTTAACAGGTGTGTTCTGTGCAAGGTTGATCCTGTCCTGGATAGTAAAACTCAGCAGGGAGAGGAGAAGAATAACGGATATGAGAATTATCAGGATCCCCAGGACTTCATTATATCGTTTCTCCTTAAACAAACTGTTTCCTCCATGAAAATTGAAATATTAAAAAAACATAACTGAGATGTCCCCGCCGCCCAAGGCGGTGGGGACACATTGTTAAAATTTTATCAAGTATATCTTTTTGTAGCCATATAGCTGAGTAGTTACGGTTAATCATTCTGAAACTGCCTGTTCAATGCAGTTCCGGTTCTTAGTATATATTTCGGAAAAATATGATAAAAGTATTACAAGATATGCTGAAGAAAGTGAATATTTAAATCCAGAAAAGGTAAAAAACAAAAAATGCAACTATAAAAAGGTAAAAAGAGAATGGTTTCAGCATTGTCTTTTTTATCAGAAAGACGAGCAGGCGAAGTGAGATAAGACTTACGATAAATGACGCAATACATCCGGAGATGAGAACAACAGGATCTATTGAGATATTTTCAAGATTTTTCCCTTCCAGAACAACTGCTCCAAGGATTGCGGGTATTGCCAGGAGAAAAGAGTACTCTACAGCCTTTTCACCCCTGAGACCTGTAGTAAGTCCTGCGAAAATGGTGCTCCCTGAACGGCTTATTCCCGGAAAAACAGCCAGTCCCTGAAAAAGGCCTGTAATAATTGAATCCTTAAGAGTAATTGAATTTCGCGACGGATTCTTCTTAAGTAAGATGTCTGCAATAATCAAAATAAGCGCAGTAAAGAGAAAAGTAAATATAAGATAAGCGGGACTTCCTTTTATGAGAAGAACAACCGGTTTTGTCAGGGGGAGTAGCGCTGCTGTTATCAATGTGCTGATAAAGATAAAGAGTATCTCAAACCTTTCGTTTCTCATGTTTCTGCTGTAAAGGGACCTGATAAGGCTGAGTACTTTCCTTCTGAAAAAAATCAGAACAGCAAGGAGTGATGCGAAGTGAAGGAAGATATCAAAGACCAGGGGTGTATCCCCGAGACCAAAAAGGTGTTGGGTCAGTGTCAGGTGCCCTGAGGAACTGATGGGGAGAAATTCTGTTAATCCCTGCAGTATTCCAAGTATTATGGATTCTGAAATTGTCATTATAATTCTCGTTTTTAATTTTTAAATATCAAGTACCTGTATTTCCACAAGGGCGCTCCGCTTTGTTAAAGTGAAAATTGATTTCTTTATATCCTTTTTCAGGTTTATTTTAATCTCCTGCGGAGCCATCTCTTTTTCCAGCATCTTATGAACCTTCTTCTCTGCCAGGTTCTTCAGGTTTTTAATGATCTTAGTGTTCTCCTGTTTGATAAATCCCCGGGTAAGGATCTCCGGTTCCCGGATCAGCATTCCCTCGGCAACAACAAGAGAAATGACAACGATGCCTTCACTGGACATGATCTGTCTTTCCCGAATAAGACTGCTGTCAATATTCCCTGTTTCAGTACCGTCTACATATATCTGGGAAAGGTTCAGTGTTTTGGTGATCTTGTAGCTTTTCTTGGAAAGATTGATGACGCTTCCGTTTTCAGCAAGTATGATCCTTGACTGCTTGATTTTCAGAGATTCTGCGATTCTGGCATGGGCTTTCAGCTGTTTAAATTCACCGTGTATGGGCATGAAGAATTTCGGTTTTGTTACCGAAATCATAAGTTTAAGCTCTTTGGCAGAACCGTGTCCCGATACATGAATATCTGAATCCCTGTTATAATAGACTTCAGCGCCGAGTTTCATAAGGGTGTTGACCACATTTGTAACCATCTTTTCATTGCCCGGTATAACCGATGCCGTAATGATAACGAAATCACCATTCTTAATGTTAAAGCTCCTGTGGGTACCCATTGCCATCCTGTAGATTGCTGACATGGGTTCGCCCTGGGAACCTGTGCCGATAATAACAAGCTTCTTGTCCGGCAGTTCCTTTGTTTTTGCAATGTCGATGATAAGGTTGTCTTTTATATTGAGATATCCCAGTGATTTTGAGATCTCCACGTTTTTGAGCATACTCATCCCGGAAAGGGCGACCTTTCTGTTAAATTTTTGTGCAACATCCAGGATCTGCTGAATTCTATTAATGTTGGACGCAAAGGATGCGAAAATTATTCTTCCCTTTGCCGAGGAGAAGATGTCGATAAGCTTGTTATCAAGGATTGACTCTGACTGGGTAAAACCCTCACGTTCCGCGTTTGTACTGTCGGACATAAGGAGAAGAACACCTTTCTCCCCATATTCCGCGAAGCGGTAAATATCGGTCACATCTCCATCTACCGGGGAAAAGTCGATTTTAAAGTCCCCTGTATGGATTATTGTACCCATATCAGTCTGTATGGCAAGACCTGTTCCGCCCACAATGGAGTGATTTACCCTGATAAATTCAACCCGAAAAGAACCGATTGTGGATATCATTCGGGGAGTAATCTCAATAAACTGGGGATCTTTCCGGGGAGGTCTTTCCGAGAGCCTGCTCTGAATCAGGCCAATTGTAAGCTTTGTTGCGTAAATTGGGACAGTAATTTTCTGGAGAAGGAAGGGGAGTGCCCCTATATGGTCTTCATGACCGTGGGTTACTATTATGGCCCGTATACGGTCCCTGTTTTTTTCAATATAGCTGAAGTCGGGTATAATATAGTCTATACCCGGTGTTTCCACGCTGGGAAACATTATACCACAGTCAACAATAATGATATCATCATTGTATTCGAAAAGGGTGATATTTTTGCCAATAGCACCCAGTCCGCCCAGTGGAATAATCTGAATGTTCGGATTTTTCTTTGATGTCATACCCCTGAGTGACCGAAACCTCCCTTATTCCTTGCAGTTACATTCAGTTCGGTCTCTTCAATGAACCTGCCTCTGTATATCTTGTTGAAAACAATCTGCGCGATCCTCATCCCGCTGGTTATTCTGAATTCTTCCTTCCCATGGTTAATAACAATTATTTTAATCTCACCCCTGTAATCAGAATCGATTGTTCCCGGAGTATTGAGGAGTGTCAGTCCGTGTTTTAGTGCCAGCCCGCTCCTGGGTCTTATCTGTGCTTCGTATCCTTCAGGAATTTCAACATAAATTCCTGTGGGAACAAGTTCAATATCTCCCGGTTTAATCGTAAGATCTTTTTCAAGAAATGCGTAAATATCGGCACCTGCGGAACCTTCAGTCTGGTAACCGGGTACCTTTGCACCCTTATCGACTTTAATGGTGACCGGTATCATGTGCTAAAATTAACAAAGTGAGTTTCCTTGTAAAGATTAAATTGAAGTGAGTTTAAATATATTTATTTATCTCACGGATAAGGCAGGCTTCCATATGTTCGCATTTTTCACAGTAGGGATCAGTAATGTTAAAATCTTCTTCAACACATTTATCAGTGGTATCCTGAAGCATTATGGTAAGATACCTGAGCTGCTGGTACTCGTCGTCAGAGAGTTTTTCTGCTCCTCCTCCCTTTACTTTATTCAGTGTTTTAAGGAGAAAGGACCTGTTATCCTGTTTATAAGAAGGGCTCTTTATCTCCTTCTTCTCATTATTCCTGGATATAACTGCACTGAATTTTTTTGATTTGAATTTTATCCCCCTTCTCCTGGTTACAAGGAAGTATATTATGCCGAAGAGAAGTCCGCCCAGGTGACCGATATGGGAGATATTGCTGTTTCCCATGCTTGACATCAGTGAGTAAAGTTCAAATCCACCGTAGAGGAGAACCAGGTATTTAGCCCTTATCGGCAGTACAAAAAAGAGAAGAATCTGAGCTTCGGGAAAGAGCATTCCGAAGGCAAGGAGAAGCCCGAAAATTGCTCCGGAAGCACCTATTGTGGGGATTTGTGCAGCTTCACCGCCAATGATTATATTGAGAAGAAAGATGGTAATACCCGCTCCGATACCGGTAAAGAGAAAATATCCGAAGAATTTCCTGCTCCCCCAGAAATCTTCAACAGGGATTCCAAAAATCAGCAGAGCATACATATTTACAAAGAGATGCAAAAAGCTCCCGTGAAGAAACATATAGGTAAATATCTGCCAGATAAAGCCTTTCTGAAGAACCAGTACCGGTATCAGCCCGAAATAGTAAGTTATTTTCATCTGGCTTTCACCCGGGAAAAGTGATCCGACAATAAAATATACGGCAACGTTTGCTATAATTAATCTAAATGCCCAACTTTTTGTCATTTTTTTGCCTGTTTTTTCCCACTTTATCTTTGTACATTACACTATTTTCAGTTCCGGTCATGAGTAAAGCAATTTTTCTCAAACTGCCAATTAATCTCTCAGGAGATAAGTCGGTTATACGGGTGATTTTGTTACACCAAGGAAGAAATTCAATTGTGATGTAAGTAAATTCTTTTTTCTGTCATCATGACTTCATCTTTTTATTTAATTATATCACCAATCATATCATAAAAGTTACTTAAATTTTGGGTAATCACTTTATATATTGCTCTTATGTCTACCCTGTTCCCCTCATGTTTATCAATAATATTAACTATAGACTCTGCGGCATTTTTAAAGTCCAGGGTGGAGGTCAGTCCGAGATCCAGAACGGGAAATGTGTCAGATACCTTATCGGTAAGCATTGCGTGGTAAGGGGAAGGATTAATGACAACAAGACCGCAACGGGAAAGGCGGGCCTCGTAGAGCATAATCCCGAAATGAGTGAGTATGATCTTTGATGATATCAGTGTTTCTGCATATGAAGATTTAATTCCGGAATCTGCAATTTTAAATTTAATACTGTGAGGAAGATACCCGGTTAATTCATCCGCAAAAGAGCTGTTGCCAAATGCTTTTCCGTATATGAGAAGGTCGTTAGATTTCTCAATATATTTGTCGGTAATGGATTTTACTGAATCAGTGAAGTTATAGCCATAGAGGAAGAGTTCCTCCCGGGGATCATTCTCCTCATAAAGCCCGGGGAGAAGGTCAACTCTGTAATCAGCATGAAACCTTCCCTCTCCGGCGTCATCAACCACCAGAACCGGCGCTTTTTTCCTGAGTATTTTTATTTCCGTTGGTTGTGAATCTCTCATGTCCCTTATAATGAGGGACGTCTCTTCAGGAATTTTGCTTACACTGATAATATCAGGGCATACAGGATATCCCCCTGAACCCTCTGTGTGAAGAAGGAAAGCTTTAAAAGTTCCGGATCTGTTGATAAAGGATGCAAGGTTAAGCATCCGTTGAAGGTGACCGGTCCCCAGCTCTTTACCGGAACCGGTAATTATCGTTACAGATTTTTCATCCATTACTGGAATGAGTCATTGGCCTGTGGTGAACATTACAGTTAATTTGAGCAAGGTCAGGATTGATGAATAAGAAATTAAGTGCCGATTGGAGCGGAAAGGGAGTTCCGTTATAGAGTTCGTTATAAAGGATATTTGCCAGTTCATAATCTTCAGGAGTATCGATTGTCAGCCTCAGGTTGTCACAGGGAGTTTTGAGGGTAACAGGGTGTTTCTCTATGTTAAAGAGTTCGGGGTGTTCCTTGATATAAGGTGTCACATGTTCAAAATGATAAGCCCTGTTGCTGAAATAGTAGGCCTTATCAAGGGCGTCCTTCTTTATGACTTCTACGGCAACTCCCAGGGGGAGGTTGGGTATTGATGCGATATCGGCGTTTGATTCAATGGATATGTTCAGGATCATGGACGCGTAGTCAGGGTCTGTAAAAGGGTTGTCTCCTGTGATCCGTATAATATGCTTTGCCTGATATTTTTCAGATGCTTTATAGTACCTTTCCAGGACATTGTCTTCGGGTCCCAGAAAAGTCTCGATCTCCATGGACTTTGCCAGTTCAATAAGCTTGCGGTTCTCCTCACCGGGACAGGTTGCCAGGACAACCATTTCCACACCTTTTATTGCCCGGGCCCTTTCAAGGACATGATAAAGCATGGGTTTGCCTGCAAGGTCAACCATGGCTTTACCCGGGAGTCGTGAAGAATCCATGCGTGCCTGGACAATGGCCACAACATTTTTATAATTTTTTGATAATCGTTTGTTCATGATAATTTCCGGTTATAATGATTAAAAATTAAAGGTGTACCACTCATCACACTGTGAGCAATCGGGTTTATGGGGATAGTTTTCATTGTAGTCATTGTTGAATAGGTCCTCCCGAAGTTTCCAGATGTCCGGGAGTGTTCTTTCGTTGAGATGCGCACCTGTTATCCCTTGATCAATATCCTGTTTGCAGAATCCTACCTTCCCATCAGAATGAATATATAGGTCCCTCTGAAGGTGCCAGCAGGGTGTTCTGACTACAGGTGAAAGGTCCGAATACCTTCTATCCTCGATCATTCCCAGGTAAACATTCTGTTTCTGGAGAATGATATTTACATTCTTCTCTTCCCAGAAGTCGTAGAACCTGTCCAGAAAGGGATCGGTTTCGTTTATCTTCATCACCTGTATAAAAAGATTATCGGTGTTTTTTACACGTTTCTTAAGCTCTTCCAGGTTGTTGAGAACAACCTGAAAATGGTCACTGCCATGTAAAAGCGAATAGGTTTCACTGTCCATGCCATTAATATTGACGATGGTGGTAAGCCGGGGGCTGTTCTCTTCCGCAAAGTTCCGGTAGTTTGCGTCAGCCAGTATACCGTTTGTTTCAACGATAAGCTGCTCGACAAGGTCTTCCTGTAGAATAATCTCTGCTGCGCGGTAAAATTCGGAGTGCATAAGAGGTTCTCCCGATCCGCCGAAACAGACAGTGTAGGGAAGTTTGAATTCTCTCATTTCCTTAACTGTTTTTTCAAGGAGGCCCACAGGGAGGTCCCCATGTTTATTTTTAAGCTTTTCCCTGTAGCAGAAGATACATTTCAGGTCACAGGTACCGGTAAGTTCAATCTCCAGGTATGAGGGACCTATGTAAAGTACACCGGGATTTTCATTAATAAGTTTCCGGAGATCCTTATACTCCGGAACAGAGTTTGCGCAATCAAAGATGTTTTCCATTACTGCCCGGTTCCTGCTGCAGCTCGATCTGAATGAGAGTCTCTTGTCTCTGATATCAGGATCTTTGTAATAGATTTCGATATCAAACTGGTTAATGTTGGATTTTACAACACTGCCCAGGGAAAGTGTTTCCTTGTCTGTATTGGGAAGAGCGTTAATTAATTCTCCTGATATAATCTCACAGCTTAAACCGGAGGGAAGGTTTTCGGAAAATGTATATTCAGCCATATATTCAGTGTGAAGATCGGCCATTTCACTGATGATTTTTGCATCGAGGAAAGGTGAATCGGCATAAATTTTGATAATATGATCGGAGCCGGTTTTTTCGAGAAGTTCTTTCCAGAACCTGTTGTTGTCAATATTGTCTCTCTCTATGGTGTTATTGTTATCTCTCAGTCTGCCCCTGTATGATTTATGAATTGAAAAGTAGATGTTTTTTGCGTTTACACTATGAGTAAGGCTGTTCATCTGATCGGGAAGATAGCTGCCCTTGAATGTAAGATGCTCATCGGTTATTCCTTCATCAAGAAAGAGGAGAATATCCATAGTTCGTTATACTTCCTATCCTGCTTTAACATAATTTTTCATGAAGATCTGAATGGCAGATTTGCTTTTTCTTTCAAGTACCCATTTTTTAAACTGTTCCATCATCCTGTCATTATACAACTTGGAAATTATCATTCTTTCAACGGATTCCAGTTTTAACGGTCTTCTCCCAATATACTTAACTATATGATAACCAAAACTTGATTTAAATACACGGGATATCTCTCCTCTCCGATTCATTCTGTAGACCGCATTGGCAAAATAAGGATCCAGTGTTGCGATATTTACCCAGCCAAGGCTTCCCCCCTGAACAGCGGAAGCCTTGTCCTCTGAATATTTTGCGGCAAGCTTTTCAAAGGATTCTCCCTTTCTTATTCTGGCACGCAAACTTTCAATTAATTTATTGGCATTTCTCTCCGCCGAAAGAGATCTTCCTTTGGGACGAATAAGGATATGTTTTGCATTTATCTCAAACCCAAGTTTTTTTTTGTTTTTCCTGAACCAGTCCTCTACCTCCTTTTTTGAAGGAGGGGACAATCCGATGGCAATCTGGACCAGTTGCTGTTTTGTAATATTTATTCTAATTTCTTCCGTGAACATAAAGAAGTTTGTTTTTCTTGATTTTTCAACAAAAGAAATAAATTCTGAAGTAAGTCTCTCAAGCTTTTTATCTTTTTTTGACAGATCGCCATTCAGTTTGTCCAGAATTCTGAGTGATACCTGTTTTGTCAGTTTGTCCAGTTCTTTTTTGTCTTTTGCCTGCGTGCTGAGATAATGTGCTATTATGTTATCAATATGACCCATAATTTTTTTATTGGAAACAATGATCGATTGTTCGGCTGCAGTTTCATCAACCAGGACATTTTCAATAAAAGTATCCAGAATTCTGCTCTTCTCATATGCCAGATTTTTTCTTTTTATCTGTTTCAGTTTTCGGAGCTGCTCTAAACGAGCAACAACATCACTTTCGGTTATTGGTATCGTATTTACAATTGCGATAACCCTGTCATAGGGTTCCCATGATCTCAGGGGTAACGATACCGCAATGATGAGGAGAGTTGTTACTGTTATTGTTCGTTTCTTCATGTTTTTTTATCCGGTTATTATTAGTTTTTCAATTGTTGAACCGTTTGTGTGAAAAAAGAGATCTTTCAATTTCATAAGCGTTTCGGTTATATCTGATGCGTAAAGTTCAATATTTACCTTGTTATCATTTGCGGTTTTATTATCAAGACCTTTTTCTTTGAGAATATTCTCAACTTCATATGCGATTTCTACACCGGTATTAATAAGGTCAATATCGGGATATATGTCATTAATAGCATCTTTCAAAAGGGGAAAGTGGGTGCAGCCAAGTATCAGTGTTCTTATGTTATTATCATACATTCCCTGAAGGTATTCCTTAATTGTTGATCGTGCAATATCACCATGAGTCATCCCTTCTTCTACCAGAGGGACGAAAAGTGTCGCCTGCTGCTGAACCACATTGATTTCAGGATCTATTTTTTTTATAGCCGTTTTATATGATTGACTGTTTACAGTGGCTCTTGTTCCGATAACACCAATAACATTGTTTTTTACTCTGCTGCATGCAGCCCGGGCGCCGGCTTCTATTACACCGATAACAGGGATGTTCACATCATTTTTTATTGATTCAAGGGCAGCCGCGGATGCGGTATTGCATGCGATGACAATCATCTTCACGTCCCGTGAAATAAGGTAAGAAGTAATTTCTTTTGAGTATCTTATTATTGTTTCGTTTGACCGTGTCCCGTAAGGGGACCTTCCGGTGTCACCGAAGTAAATGATATTTTCATTTTTAAGCCTGCTATGTATGGCTTCACAGACTGTTAATCCGCCAACACCGGAATCGAATATCCCTATAGGTTTATCTGACATTGTTTACCTTATATTTATGTAACTACTTAGCTGTATGGCCAAAATTTACATATTTAATAAAATAACAGCTATGTGTCCCTGCTGCCGATATCGGCGGGGACACATCAGTTATCTCTTAATTCAATAACATATCTATTTTTAAACATAGCTGAGTAGTTACATATTTAATTAATTTGAGCAGCTTAATCTTTCTGAGTTTTCAGATCTTTGAAGAGTTTGTATTCTATTCCATCAACTATTGCCTGCCAGGAGGCGTCGATTATATTTGTTGATACACCTACAGTACCCCAGTGATCGGTTCCGCATTTCTGATCTATGATGACCCTGACCAGGGCTGATGTGCCGTCCTTCTCGTTGAGGACCCTTACTTTATAATCTGTCAGGTGGATATCTTTAATACTGGGATAAAATTTTTCAAGTGACTTTCTCAGTGCGTTGTCAAGAGCGCTCACCGGGCCGTTCCCGTTAGCTGCCGTATGCTCGATGACACCGTTAACCTCAACTTTAATTGTGCCTTCACAGACCATCTCCCCGTTTTCCAGCATTTCGGTTATGACCCTGAAACCTTTAAGCTTGAAAAAGGGGACATACTCTCCAGTTGCTTCCCTGATAATAAGTTCAAAAGAGCCTTCCGCAGATTCAAACTGGAAACCGCTGTCTTCCAGGCTCTTGAGTTTCTGGAGAATCTCCCGGGGAAGTTCAACATCACCCTCAAGGTTTATACCCATCTCCCTGGATTTGAGTGTGATGTTACTCTTTCCGGAAAGCTCTGATACGGCAATCTTTCTTCTGTTACCGACCCGGGATGGATCAATATGTTCATAAGTCCTGTTGTCCTTCTGTATGGCTGAAACATGAATACCCGCTTTATGAGCAAAGGTGTTGTCGCCCACATAGGGCATTCTCTCATTATGAGCAAGGTTAGCGGTTTCGCTCACAAATCTGCTGAGCTCCGTTAAAATCTCCAACCTGTCAGAAGGACTGCATGCATAGCCCATCTTGAAGAAAAGGTTGGGAATCAGTGTTGTGAGATCACAGTTGCCGCACCTCTCACCGTATCCATTTATTGTCCCCTGAACCGAAGATGCCCCTGCCAGGACGGCTGCCTGAGAGTTTGCCACAGCCACTCCCGTATCATTGTGAAAATGTACTCCAATGTCTCTATCCGTATCATTTACGACTCTCTTTACGATCCCCTGGACTTCATCCGGCATTGTCCCGCCGTTAGTGTCACAGAGTATAAGCGCGTCAACTCCCGCTGCCACTGCTGTATGCAGGCATTCAAGAGTGTAATCGGGGGATGATTTATACCCGTCAAAAAAATGCTCGGCATCGAGAAAGACCTTTTTTCCCATATTTTTAAGATATACGATTGTCTCTTTTATTATGGAAAGGTTGTCTTTGAGTTCTATCTCCAGGGCGTTTATAACCTGGAAGTCCCAGGTCTTTGCAACGATGGCAATAACATCTGCCTGAGAGTCAACAAGAGCCCGCAGAAGGATATCATCCTCAAATGAAAGGTTATGCCTTTTTGTTGCTCCGAATGCTACAATTTCAGAGTGTTGAAGCTCTTCCTTTACTATCTCTTTAAAGAAAAGGTCATCCTTGGGATTTGATCCGGGCCACCCCCCTTCGATATAATCGATCTTTGCCCTGTCAAGAGCTGCCGCAATGCGGAGCTTGTCCTGGACTGAGAAGGAGATCCCTACAGTCTGGGCGCCATCTCTGAGAGTAGTATCATAAATTTCTATTTTTCTTTTTTTATTCATTTCATTTAAGTGAGGCATTCTCAGCCAGCTATAACAATTTTCAAGTAATTTTTAAAGGGCATAAGTACAATTTTTCTTGACTTTATTGATTTAAATATATTAGATTATCAAATTAGATAAATATCTTGGTAACAAACCGGCTATATGGCTATAAATAAACGTTATTTTAGCTATTAAGATGAGTAGTTACATTTTTTGTACATAATACCAGGGAAACAGGGAGAAGCATAATGAGAAAAGGATTTCACATATTTACAGGCATTTTATTCTTTATTACGGTTTTAAATCTCAATCTCCAGGCTCAGTCAGGGGGAGGTTCTGAATATTTATACGGTCCCCCGAAAAAATATAAACCGATACCGCTGGTTAAGCGTCTGAGCTATGAAAACTTCAGAAACATTAAACTTCTCACAGCTGCAATTGTTAACTTCGGCGGAGGTGAAGCTGAAATCGATAAACTGATTGATAATTATGCAGAGGCAAGCGCCCTCTATTTTCAGAATAAATTTGAAGATTCTGCTGAAAAGTTCCTGGCAAATGAGAAGGATATCTTCAGCATGGCAAAGAAGCTTGCCAGGCAGTATTATGAAACATCGGACAGACTTTTGAAAGAGAGCATAAAACTCAATATTAAGAAGGACCTCAAAAGTTCTCTTAAAGGTGAAAAGGATGACAGGCAGGCCAGAAAGTTCCTCAACAATGCGCGATTTGCAGTTCAGAGAGGGAACGATATCTATGTGAGATTTAAAGATGCCACACTTGCATCACCAAGGGAACTTATCACTGCCATATATTACTATAGAAGGGCGAAAGAAAATATGTTCATTATGCATGATCTTCAGCTTGATGAAGAGAGCAAAAAAACATTCAGGGAAAAATATAAAAAAGACATGATGGACAACAAGAACAGAGTTTTCAAGTCAAAGGAGAAACAGAACTGACCGTTCTTTATTCCTGTTGCGCTGTTACTTTTTTTTCATTGATTCTTCTTCCTGTAAAACCCTGAGAGCAAGTATTCGGATTTCACTGTTATTGTCGGTAAGATAGTGTATGATCCTGTTCCTTGTTTCCGGATCCAGCCTGTAGCCTTTCAGGGCCTTTAATGAAGCGATGATTAAAACTTTTTTCTTCATATTTTCTTCAAGGATTTGTTTTATTTCATTATAGAGAACCTTGTTTTTGACTTTAAGGCTGTTCAGGGTTGTAAGTCTTACTCTCAGGGCAGGATCTCTCAGTGCCAGAATGATCTGACTGAGCATGGACTTTTCAAGAAAAGTTTTATCTAACATTAAAATTCCTGATATTGAAATATCCCGTATGAGCCAGTCACTGCTTTTTAACCCGTTTATAAAAACAGGTGCCAGGAGGGGATCTCTGTAAAGAGCAAGTACACGAAGCGCGTACCATTTTTCATTGGAATTATTTTCTTCCAGGGCCAGTTCAGAGAGCCTGTTTGTAGAGACGAGAGAAGGGAAACCGGCAAGCTTTTTTATTGCTTCGATCCTCACCGCGGAATGATTATCATATGTTGCTTCAACAAGGAGTCTGAGTGCTCTGACGGAATGGGGATGAGTGTCATAACCTGAAATTTCATCTACTGCATCTATACGCTCTTCCCAGTTGCCTGATTTATACTTGTAGACCACAAGACCGATATCTCTTCTTTTTTTCTTCTCTTCGATAATTATTCGTTTACTTTTGCAGGAGAGGAAAGCCGGTAAAGGGAGTATTAATAAAAGAGCCAGGATGAGTGGTATACCGAAAAAGGACTCCTTTAAAATATTTTTGGACATCTGTTCTCATGACCCTGGTATATCAGAATTCTCTTTTTCTCAGCAGCCAGTCAATAATACCTTCTTCCCTGGTGTTTTTTGTTATATACTTAAAATCAGTAGTAATATTGTGATTTTCCAGCCAGAACCTGATCATTCCCGAAGGAACATTTATGGGCAGGGATGGCGGAGCATTTTTCCTGATTGATACTTCTTCCCCTTCAATAATTACGAATGCTTTTTTAATTGCAGGATTGATATTTGCAACCCCGACTTTACTGTTATAAGCCAGCACCTTTGTCTCATATTCACTTGCAACAACCGAAAATTTCGCGTCCACAACACTTATGGCAGCAGTTTGAGTTGTCAGAATCAGTGACCTGTCGGTGAAAAGTCTCTTTGGTGTAACAGTGATTTTCCCATGGGCCAGTTTAAGTTTTGTCGGGGGGTCCTTTTTTTTCATCCTTATGTTGAAGAGATAGACAAGTGAGTTTTCTCTTATGAAAAGGCTTGTCCCATTGCTGAGAAGGATTTCCAGAAGAGAGTCTTTGCCGACTCTTATCCTTTGTCCGTATCGTACCGATCCTCCGATTTTTACAGGATACCGTTTTCCGGTTGTGATGGAGGACCTCTCAATTTTACCTTCTGACTGTATTATTTTCCCTATCTCATATGCAGAGAGTTTCAAAACAGAGAAAAAAATAAAGATGAACAGGGGAAAGATCAGCCTGATAGTTCTTTCTCTTTTCATATGATAAAATTTATCAAATAGTTGTTTTTATGTCAACTCATTGACCGCTGGAAATTATAAACAGAATAATTATCGGTCGTATATCATCCTGTAGTATTCAATATATTTATTGATCCTGAGTACGTAACTTCTCGTTTCATCATAAGGGATTAACTCTATGGCAAAGTCCGGGTCACTGTTTTGTTCCATCAGGATTTTCCAGCTCCTTACCCGTCCCGGTCCGGCATTGTAAGCAGCGAGGATTTTAGTCCTGGTGTCTCCCACATATTTTTTTAACCAGTTAATATAGTTTGATCCAATCTCAAGTGATGTGCAGGGATCCATAAGAGTAAAATTTTTCAGTTTAAGTTTTCTGGCGATATCTCTTGAGGTGGATGGAAGAAGCTGCATAAGTCCCACTGCACCTGACCGTGACACCGCGCTGGTCCTGTAGAATGATTCTGCTCGTATAAGAGAATAGAGCATATTTTTCTCAAGCCGGTATTTTCTGCTTATATTCCTCATACATTCCTTATAAGGAGCGGGGTAGAGTATTTTCAAAAACTTCCGGGGCATGAAAAAGGGATCCACCGCAAGTTTTCGATTTTTTAGTGTGAGGAGGGAATAGTATGCCAAGTAGTAGTAATTTGAATACTTAAGTCCGAAGTGTGACAGGGCAAGAGAGAGGTTTTCCGGATCAATGTTTTCGTTTCTGAGCCTGTAGATTTCACGCTTAAGCCCACGGTTATATCCGATTCTGAAATAGTGTTCAAGTTTTTCAATTCTCTTTCTCCGGGAAGATTTTATGGCAAATCCTGTGATATCGCTGTAGGCTTTTCTGTATTTCCCGATTTTATCAGATATTCTAAAACCAGGTGACTTTATCTTTTGAGAAATCTCTGCATTTTTAAAATAAATGAGTGAGTAATAAAAGAGTCTCTGATCATTTTTTGAACCGATTCCTGTTTTGCCAAAAGATTTTTTAATTTCATGAATTGACATTCCCTTAAGAAGCCTCTTAAGAAGGATCATTGTATATGATGAGCCGGGATTTTTCAGGACAATATCCTGGAGAATTGCTGTTGCCCTGCTGCTCTTTTTTTGTTTGGAGTAGATCTTGTAGAGCCAGAACCTGCAGTTTTCGGAGTAGCTCCCTCCCGGTGATATCTTAAGAGATTGTTCCAAAAATCCTGCTGCTTTCCGATAGTCTTCTTTCTGTAAAGCTGATTTTCCCTTCAGCCAGAGCAATTTCCCTGACAGCGGGTCTTCGGGATAACTCTTATAAAATTTTGTAATGAACATGCTTCCCATGCTCTTCTCATTCAGTGAATAATACCGGGCAATTTTCTTGAGGGCGTCTTTCTTATAGGGTTCAGTGCCCGAGACGGCAATCTGCGAGTAAAGGGCAATGGAATTTTTCCTCTTTTTCATTTTCCCGTATTCAGCGGCGGCTGTTTTTTTAAGTTCAAGAATAAATTTTTTCTCTCTCTTCTGACTCAAGAGGGACAAAAGACTTTTTTCTTTTCCGGTACGGCAGAGGTTTTTAACCGCCAGGTGAAGATATTCTTTTTTTCCTGAGTATCCTCCTCTCTCTATGAGAGACAGGGACTTTTCATACTCTCTATTTATGGAGAGGGCCTTTGCGGTGAGAAAGAGTTCTTTTCTGTTCCCGGGACTTATCTCTTTGCCCTTTAAGATACTGCTGATTCTTCCTGAAGCTGCCCTGGCCTGCCAGCTCTTATCATCAAGTTCCACGATTTTAAGGTATTCCCTGAACGCAGAATCCCACTTCTCCTTTTTTTCATGGATTGATGCAATCCGTATCCTCAAAAAGGATACTGCAGGGATGTCGTTATAGAGGGTCAGTGCTTTTTTCAGAACATCCATTCCCTTCTCAGGCATCTTCAGCTTTTTATATGCTTCTGCTTTGAGGAGAACGGCATCCAGGTGGAGACCCGATTTATTTTCAGAAAGCTGTTTCAGAATTTTCACGGTTTCGCTGTATCTTCTGTACCTGTAAGTAATATCAGCAATTTCGTATGCGGCATCCTCAAAGAGCTCTGTTCTCCCATTTTCGGTTTCAAGGGACCGTAAAATTTTACTGTTGAATAATTTCAGATTTTTCTCAAACGGAGCTTTTGTGTAACAGCTATTCAGGTAATGGAAAACAGATTCGAGGTATCTTTTTTCCTTTTTTAAAGCTGATGCTACTACGAAGTGTTCATGGTATGAGAGTTTTCTGCCGCTGTAGATTTTTATTATCTCTTTGGAAGGTATAGTGAAACCTGTTCTGGAGAGATTTTCCCCCGGAGAATTCCCCGAGCAGGAAAGAACAAGGGTTATTGTGAAAATTATCTGCAGTCTCACAACGGAATCACTATTTTTTCATGTATTTTTCATAGTCAGGAAGTTCATGGAAATCCGGATTTTCCCATACACTATCATAGAGAGATTTCTTCCCGGCTGTTCGATAGTAGTTGTCGTAATGGATTTTTCGAAGAAATTCTATCCTTTCCGGGTAAAATCTGACAAGTAGTTTCTCAAGATCATCAAAGGACTTCCACCTGAGGCCAATGACTTTCTCCTTGTCTTTGAGCCTGCACTGTATGGCGGAAAGAAATGCATAGCGCTTGCCATGTTTTGCCTTTTTGATTGCCTTTACATATTTGTAGAGTCTCAGGGAGTAGAGTTTTTCCCTGTAGTTATCCGCCATGATCATGTACTGTTTTGCAACAGCAGAGTCCCTGTACCCGAGTCTTAAATAAAGCCTGGCCTTGTCATCCTTTGACTTGATAACCCGGGGAGCGTAGTCGTTAAGAAGCTTCATGGTTATCCTGATGTCCCTTATAATGGTATTCCTGTAGAGGCCTATGAGTATCTCCTGTGATTCTCTTATCTGCTCAAAGGACTCTGTGAAGAGGAATTTCATGTAGAGCAGCTGTGACAGGATGTCCCTCAATACGGCTTCCTTATAGATTCTTTGATCTTTCTCCACGCCGAAGTTTGATAGAGATGAGTTTATGAAATAGAAAAAATACCTGTTGTCCTTGAGACCCTTTTCTGCATAACGCTGCTGTCCCGCACGGAGACTTGATTTAGTCCTCTGTGCTCTGAGTTGGACTAATGGAACCGTGAGTGAAGCTATAATAAAAAATGCCGCAATCCTGGTTATTTTTGCCGGTGATTTCATTTTATCCGGGGAATGGTTCATTGTAGAGATTAAAGTTTAAAGGCCATTCCTTCTTTGGCCATATGTATTTTTGTAGAGTCATTGTGAATAAGCTGACTGTGTTCAAGGGCCATTTTGTGGATTTCATAGAGCCGGGAATCAGAGTATGCAGGTTCATGATGAGTGAGAACCAGGTTTTTAATACCCCATCGGACACCGCAGTTTACCGCCATGGTATAGCTTGTATGTCCCCATGCAATTTTCAGGAATGACTCCTGAAGAGTATACTGTGAATCAAGGATAAGCAGGTCTGCATTGAAGAAAAAGTCTGTCTGATCACCTATCTGCTCCAGGACCTCTCCTGTAAACTCAGCATCTGTAGCCAGTATAAATGTCTTATTTTTATACCTGAACCTGTATGCGTAGCTTCCGAAGGGATGGTTGAGAGGGTAAAAATCAACCAGAAGGTCTTTCTCAATTTCAAGAGGTGTAAAATTTTCACTGTCAAGCTTATGGATAACTTTTTCCGATGGGGTCTGTTCCCAGAGCCCGGGAAAAAAAGGAAAAGACTGCTGTGTTTTAAGATATTCTTCCTGGTTATCGTAGGGAGAATAGAAATTGAGAATGTTTCCCTTTATATAAATTGGTGTAAAAAAGGGAAGCCCCTGGATATGGTCCCAGTGGTTGTGAGTAAGAAAAATGTCGAGGATACCTTTTCCTTCACCGCAGGGCCCCTTCATAAGATCATAGCCGAGATTTCTTATACCCGTCCCACAGTCCAGGATATAAGTTTTGCCCGAATCAGAAGTGACAGTTACACAGGTTGTATTTCCCCCGTAAATGAATTTCAGGTCATCTGGAAGGCTGTTAATGAAACCGGGAATTTCGGATACGTCCTTTAATCCCTGCCGGACTGCATGTTCCAGCATTCTGTTAATTTTCTGTTTATATTCGGCATTCCCTAATGGAGATGGGATGGATCCTCTTACACCCCAGAGTTTTACAAGCATTTCAGGTTCGGTCTCCAGTAAAAGATGGTAAAGTCCATATTAATAAATCGACATGAGAGGTCAAGAACTCAAATTGTTTCCCTTCCTTTATCTCTTGTTTCATCCTATGAGTGTTCTCAATTTATGCAAGGTATTTTTTATCATTAAATTTGCATTATTCTCAGCTATGGAGAAGAACAGTCGTATGCATAAAGATATAACAGGTAAATATTATCCATATCGAGTTGTTACAAATTAGCATTATTAATTACTTGACCATTAAAATAACAGATGATAAATGTTTTAATCCGGCTTTGTGCTGGACTTTTTTGGGTGATAGAATTATCATAATATCAGGTTATAGAGTATGAATGTACCTCAGAAGAAGGAAATTGAACAGAAAATAAAAAATGGTGCTCCATTTAATTTCAAGTTCAAATTTGCCAGTAAAGAGAATATAATGTTTATTAATACAATTATGGCGAAACTGCTGGCAAAAATGGACCGTATTTTCCTTCTTAACTCTATCGTTACAATTCTTCGTGAAGTTGTTGTTAATGCCCAGAAGGCAAATGCCAAGAGGATATATTTCAGAATACATGATATTGATATAAAGGATACAGTAAGCTATGACCGGGGAATGACGGACTTCAAGGAGAATGTTATTGGCGATCTTCCACAATTTCAGGACAAGATAATGCAGAGTGATTACTACATCAATTTAGATTTTACATTTGAAGGTGATGACCTGCATGTGGTCATAGCCAATAATGCTCCGATCCTTCCCAGGGAACTGGAGAGGGTAAACCTCAGGATAGAAAAGGCCATTGAATACAGCGATTTTTCAGAGGCTTATGCCGAAACCGAGGACGATACTGAGGGTGCCGGGCTTGGCATTGTATTAACCATTCTTTTCCTGAAGAGCATGGGAATAGACCCGACAACTTTTACACTGACTTCAAATGGCAGAGAAACCTCTACAACGATCTTTATCCCGAAACAACTCAGACCGCCAATGATAACCACAAAAGTACGGGACCAGATAATTGAAGATGTTCAGGGGATTCCTACCTTTCCGGAAAATATTATTCAGCTGCAAAAGCTCTGCAATGATCCCGAATCATCAATCGATCTTATCTCCCGAAAGATCCAGCTCGATCCCGCACTCTCGGCAGATGTCATCAAACTTTCAAATTCGGCGGGATTTGTCCCGGGTAAGAGGATAGAATCTGTTTATGACGCGGTAATGACCATTGGTCTGAAAAATGTAAATGGCATCCTTACTGCAAGTAACGCCAGAAAGATATTGAATGAGAGGTATGCCAAATATGAGGAGATCTGGGAACACTGCAACAAGGTCGCCTTCTATTCAAGGGCAATTGCCGCAACCTTGAAAAAGCGGCAGGTTCTCGATAATTCGTTTCTTACGGGGCTGCTTCATGACCTGGGGAAGATTATCATCCTTTCTACCAACAAGGCGCTTGTAAACCAGATTGCAGACCAGGTAAAAGAGAGGAAGATAAAGACCTCCACGATACTTGAAGAGATCTCAATCGGCATCAGCCACTCAAGCATCGGTGAACTGGTCGCCAGGAAATGGAACTTCCCCGATTATCTCGTTGAATCGATACAGCACCACCATGCTCCGCTCAGCGCCAGTCCCGGGAACAGGGATATTGTTTTCGTTACGTATCTTGCGAACATGCTTATCGGGATTGAGGACAGAAAGTATTACTACTACTACCTTGAGGATGATGTTCTTGAGCGTTTCGGGATTAACAGTGAAGAAAAGTTCAACCAGTTCCATAAAAATATTAAGAACAGGTATGAGATGTCTGCAGCCTTTGAGGGTTGAAATTTTTTTATGAATTTTTTAAATTACCGTATTTATGATCTGCGGCAGCTTTTGCGGCGTAGTAAACATCCTTTACCGGGACTTTCATCTCTTCCGATACTTTTTTGCAGCTTTCATATTCCGGGGAGAGTGTAATGATCTTTCCCTCACCGGAGAGAACCTTTACAGCCACTTCACCAAAAGGTGTTTCCACGCTTCCTGTTTCCCTGGCCAGTTTTCTCCTCTTCAGACTGCTTATCCTTATTCCGGAAGTTGTTGTTTCCCTGAAAATGATATGGGCAAGTTTTTCCTCGTCCCGGTGCTCGGCAAGTACCGTAAGGATATTTCCCGGTCTTGACTTTTTCATGATCACCGGCTGCAGGTAGACGTCAAGGGCCCCGTTTCCCAGGAGCTTATCCATTACATCCTGGTAGAATTCCGGGTTCATGTCATCAATGTTGGTCTCAAGGCAGATGACTGTATCTGCAGGGTGCCTCTCTTTAATGGATTCCCCGATAACGACCCTTAAAAGATTCGGTATGGGTAGGTCCCGGGTCCCGGCACCGTAACCTGTTGACTCAAGTTTCATGTGGGGGATGCTGAAAAATTCTTCCGCAATTATCGAGATTATAGCCGCGCCGGTAGGGGTTGTTAGCTCTGATTTTATCCCCGTTGAATAGACCGGTTTTCCCTTAAGGATCTCCACAGTTGCAGGTGCCGGTACCGGAAGCCTTCCATGAAGTGTCTCGACAAATCCTGTACCCAGGTGAAGGGGCGAGGAGAAGACCCTCTCTATCCCGAGGTTTTCCAGGGCAACGGATGCGGATACAATGTCAATAATTGTATCAACCGCTCCTATCTCGTGAAAATGGATCTCTTCCCGGGGAATATTGTGGACGGAGGATTCAGCCTGGGCCAAAAGCCGGAATATCTCCAGTGACTTTTTCTTGATACTGCTCCCCAGTTTGCTTGAGTTAATGATCTTCTCTATCTCCGGGAGTTTTCTTGATGGCTGTT
The DNA here is from genome assembly GCA_050298055.1 of Spirochaetota bacterium. Taxonomy (GTDB): domain Bacteria; phylum Spirochaetota; class UBA4802; order UBA4802; family UBA5550; genus JBNKTL01. The sequence goes on along the minus strand of JBNKTL010000019.1, from coordinate 56,784 downwards.
CTCCGGTTATATTAACACTGAATTTTGTTCCGCCAATCCCGTTTTTACTCACCTTCTCCGCACTTATTCCGAAGCCGGTGATTTCCAGTTTCTTCAGTTCTGATTCCAGGTGACCGAAGTCGGCCCCGGCATCCAGGAGAGCCCCTGTTATCATATCGCCGCTTATACCGGCAAAGCAGTTGAAATACGCGGTTTTCATTTATCCCTGTTGAGCATGCTGGCAAAATATCCGGCGCCAAACCCGTTATCGATATTCATCACAGCTACACCCGGTGCGCAGCTGTTGAGCATTGTAAGAAGTGCCGCCAGACCGTCAAAGCTTGCCCCGTAGCCCACACTTGTGGGCACGGCGACAACCGGTCTGTCAACAAGACCTCCCACAATACTGGGAAGAACGCCGTCCATTCCCGCTACTACAACCAGGACACTTGAGTTGATGATGAGCTCCATGTTGTCCAGGAGCCTGTGTATACCCGCAACGCCTACATCATAGAGCCTCTCCACCCTGTTCCCCAGGGCCTCTGCGGTTGCCGCGGCCTCCTCGGCAACGGGTATATCAGATGTCCCGGCGCTCACAACAGCAATTATTGACGGAGAAACCGGGTCCGGAGTTTTCCCGGTAGTGAGAAGTTTCGCTTTCTCATTATAGACCGAATCATTCCTTATTTTTTTTACCGCTTCATAGACATCTCTTTCGGCCCTGGTTGCGATTATGGTATTGTTGTGCCGGGACATCTCCTGAAAAATTCCGGTTATCTCTTCAACACTCTTCCCTCTGCAGAATATGACTTCCGGGTATCCTGTCCGGAGTGACCTGTGGTGGTCGATCTTTGCATATCCCAGGTCCTCGAAAGGCAGGTTTCTCAGTGCATTCAGGGCTGTATATGTATCCATCGAACCGGTTTTCACATCTTCCAGGATCTTCTGTATCCTGTTTCTATCCATTAACGGTTTCCTCTTTATGTTTCTCTTTTCTGATTATAATGAAAGTTTTATCTAACGGTTAGGATTGTGATCAATCAATGAAAGCTCAGGGAACCACGGGCTTAAACCCGTGGTAGCGGGAAAATATCCTACTGAAATGCTAACTCATACTGTTCAGGGCTTCGTCAACTGTTTCATACATATTAATCACAGATGATACCTTTGTTAGTTCCAGAACTTTTTTCACATCATCGTTAACAGCCGCCAGTCTCATCTTCGACTTCAGTGTCTGGTTAATATTGAGAAATATGCCTATGCCTGAACTGGTAATCATCTTTACATTTGAAAGATCCAGAACAAGCTTTTCAATTTTATTGTCAACTATGGCATTCTGAAGTTTATCTTTCAGGTCAGGGACATCAAGAGTGTGAACTTCCTGCATAACGATACTGATAATAAAGAATCCATCACCCTTATCTTCTACTTTTATCATTTCTTCCTCTCATTTTTAAATCTTTCAAAATATATATCTAACAGGAGGACCGTTACCCGGTCATTCTTATACTGGTTTTTTTGTTAGTATTAATATTTTATAATGGAGATAGAGTCAATAAAAAAATAGTGATATCAAATTAAGGCATGAGTTAGAATTTTCAATTTTATAGACTTGACTAATTTCATTGATGAGAATAATTTAACGTATGTTCATTTCAGATCTTTAAATTAATATTATTACTATACTATAATTGATGGTTTTATCAGATAGTCTTAAAAAAAATAATATTATACTGAACGCAAAGTCGAAAAACCGCTGGGACCTGATTGATGAAATGGTTGACCTTGCAGTGAAGAACAAGGATATTAATCCTGATGACAGGGATGTAGTCAGGAATGCTCTCGTTGAGAGAGAAAAATCCATGAGTACAGGTATTGGCAACGGTGTTGCCATACCACACTGCACTACTCCCAGGGTTGAAGAACTGGTCATAGTACTGGCCCTCTGCAAGAACAGTATAGACTTTGATGCCATAGATAATGGCCCCGTGAGTATTGTTATACTGCTTCTTGTCCCGAAAATGAAGCTGACCCAGCATATAAAAACCCTGGCCAATATTGCCAGGATGATGAGTAATGATGAACTGAGGGGGAAGATTCTTACCCTGAAAACAGCGGCTTCCATTCTCAATGCAATGAAGAAGTTTGAGCAGCCTTCGAGTCAGAAAAAGTAAGCTGATACAATCCATGGAAGAACAATCAAGAATTCTCAGTACCCACAGGCTTGATCTTGAGGAGGTTGAGAGTGAAAAGTCACTCAGACCGGAAAAACTCTCGGAGTTTATCGGTCAGAGCAGGATAACTGACAACCTGAAGGTTTTCATAGAATCTGCCCGGATGAGGAAAGAGTCCCTTGACCACGTCCTTCTTGCTGGTCCTCCCGGACTGGGGAAGACCACCCTTGCACATATCATTTCACGGGAACTGGGTGTCAATATCAGGAGCACTTCCGCCCCTGTCATTGAAAAAGCGGGAGACCTTGCCTCAATCCTTACCGGTCTTGAGGAGAATGATGTACTCTTTATCGATGAGATCCACAGGCTGTCTCCTGCCCTGGAGGAGATACTCTATCCCGCCATGGAGGACAGGACAATTGATATCATCATAGGACAGGGCGTGGGTGCGAAGAGCATTCAGATTAACCTGGCTCCTTTTACCCTCATCGGGGCCACTACGCGGACAGGGCTTCTCACGTCCGCCCTCAGGGACAGGTTCGGGATCCCGCTCAGGCTCGATTACTATACTCCCGATGATCTGAAGCTCATAGCAATGAGAACCGCCCGTATCCTTGGCTGCTCCATAAGCGATGACGCGGGTTTCGAGATAGCCAGAAGGTCAAGAAGGACTCCGAGGATCGTAAACCGGATTTTAAAGAGGGTTGCCGATTTTACCACTGTAAACAAAAAAGAGAGGATTGATATTGAGATAACCAGGTATGCCCTTGAGAAACTTGAGATTGACAACCTCGGGCTGGATGAGATGGACAGGAAAATCCTTTCGGTGATAATAGGGAACTACAACGGAGGTCCCGTGGGCCTCAAAACCATTGCCATATCCGTAGGTGAGGAGACCGATACCCTTGAGGATTTCTATGAGCCGTTTCTCGTGCAGATGGGGCTCCTCCAGAGAACTTCCCGGGGGCGCTGCGCAACGGAAACAGCCTATAACCACCTGGGTCTTGATTTTATCAAGAGCAACGGGAGTGATAACCAGGGCGGTCTTTTTTGAGAACAGTGACGGGTAAAAGCGATGACAGCAAACAGTGAGTTCAGGTTTCCGCTCTTTGTCAGAGGTGATGTTGACGGATTTATCGGGCTCTTTATTGACAACCTTGTAAATCTCCTGATTATCACGGGGCTTTGCAGATCAATAGGGATGCCTTCGGAACTTGTCTTCGGATGGATACTTCCCGGAACGGCCCTCTCTGTACTGGCGGGGAATATCTTTTACTCATACCAGGCCAGGAAGCTCGCTCATAAAGAGAAGAGGCTTGATGTTGCCGCCCTTCCTTACGGGATCAATACCGTAAGCCTTTTTGCGTTTTTTTTCCTGATAATAGTCCCTGTATTTGTCCGGACAAAGGACCCCTGGCTTGCCTGGAAGGTCGGGGTTATCAGCGCCTTCATCAGCGGAATATTCGAGGGGGCCGGTGCTTTCATCGGGGACAGGATCAGGAAGATATCCCCCCGGGCCGCGCTGCTCTCCACACTTGCGGGGATCGCCATTGTCTTTATCGCCCTGGAACATACCGTCAAGATCTGGGACAAGCCGGTTATCGCCTTTATCCCACTGGCGCTGATTCTGGTAGAATATTTTTCCCGGGTAAGGCTCCCTTTCAGGATTCCCGCGGGCTTTTATGCCCTTCTTGCGGGCTCCCTGATCGCATGGACTACGGGGGCAATGAACAGCGAAGCGCTTGCCGAATCTGTCAAGAGTGTCTCTTTCTCCTTTCCCGGCTTGGCCTTTACGGAAATTTTAAGCGGTGTTGAACTGGCAAAGATCATGCCCTATCTCTCTGTATCAATACCCATGGGAATCATGAGTTTTTTTGGCACCTTACAGAACATAGAATCTGCCTCGGCCGCAGGGGACAGCTATCCGGCTATGCCTGCACTCGCAATGAACGGTATCGGTACAATCGTCGGGTCCCTGTTCGGTTCTCCTTTCCCTACTACGGTCTATATCGGCCATCCCGGCTGGAAGGGGCTGGGCGCCCGGGCAGGTTACTCTGTGATAAACGGTGCGGTGGTTACCCTGATCTGTTTCTCGGGGATGATGAGTATCATAGCTGCGGCCATACCTCTTGAAGCGGGTTACCCCATTCTTCTCTGGATTGGGATCGTCATTACAGCACAGGCCTTCCAGACAACACCCCGGGAGCACGCTCCGGCAGTGGCTCTGGGGCTTATGCCCGCGATCACAGCATGGGGAGTAAACCTCCTCAGGCAGTTCATAAACAGCAGCGGTGGAAAATCCACGGCGGAGTCAAATAGGATCATCGCCGAAGCCCTTCCCCGGCTGAAGGGGATACTGACATTCTCCGAGGGGGCACTTCTCTCCGCGATGTTTCTCAGCGCGGTCGCGGTCTACCTCATTGAGAAGGATTTTCTCAGGTCGTTCTACTGGACTCTCCCCTTGATCATCTGTTCATATTTTGGTTTTATTCACTCATCGGAAATTGGTGTGGGGATGGCGGGAAAGATCTCGCTGGGGTACCTTCTCTTCGCTCTTGTACTGCTCCTTGTCCACTTTACCGGGAAAAAAGATAACAACGACAGTAATACGGCCTGATACCCGAAAGGAGTCAACGACAGAGATAAACATGAAGAATCTAAAAACCACACTTTTATACGGTCTTTTATTTATGAGCGCTACCTGCAGCTGCATCTGCGCAGATGAACCGGGTAAAACAGAAAAGAAAAAAACTCCCGGCAGGTTTGCTTCCGCCCTCTGCAACCAGACTGCCCGTTTCATGGCGGGGAGGGAACTTCCTGAAAAATCGATATTAAACAAGCTCACAGCCGATAAAAGATACAGGCGGTACAGTACTGTCATAGACAAAAGCTGGAACAACTACCTGGCAAGGAACATGGGGAAAATCCGGGCCTGGAGAAACAGCCATCTTCCCGAAAAATACGATACCGCTCTCTTCTACCCCTTCAGCGGACCGGATGTTCTCCATCCCCTGACTTTTTTCCCCCATGCAAAGGATATCATCATGTTCGGTCTCGAACCGGTGGGCGCGATACCGGACCCGGTAAACCTGGGGACAGACCGGGCGGTCCGGTATCTCTGGGGGCTTCCCCGGGTACTCAACTTTACTCTGAAGCATGCCTTCTTTGTGACGCTTGATATGGGGAAAAAGGTTGGAAGAAATCCCTATACCGGGATTACCGGGATCATGATGTTTTTCCTGGCAAGGGAGGGTTACGAGGTTTGCCATGTGAGGAAGATCTGGCTCAATAAGAAGTCAGAGATAGTTGAGAAAAAGCCGGCGGGTATCTACTGGAACAGGATCCCCGGTGTGGAGATTATTTTCATGAAGGAGGGGGAGAATTTCCTGAGGCGGGTCCGCTTTTTCAGGCTGGACATATCAGACAGGTCAAGGCAGTTTCCCCTCTTTTCCCGTTTCATTGAAAAGGGGCCAATGTATACAACCATAATAAAATCGGCATCATACCTCATGCACCACCGGCTCGGCTTTCTCAGAATAAGAAACCTTATCTTAAAAAAGAGCAGTTCGATATTACAGGACGATTCGGGAATGCCTCACAGTGTCCTGTCAGAAAAGGTCTGGAAGATATCATATTACGGTCAGTATCACAGACCCCTGAAGGTCTTCAAGATGCACTATCAGAAGGATTTAAAAAAGCTGGTGAAAATGAACTCATCGGGGCCCCTTCCATTTGAGTACGGATATGGATACGGATTTGATGATATGACATATCACCTCGTCTATGCCGAAAGAAAGGAGAAGCCCCGGACGGGGTTAAAATAAACTGATTTGAATTACTCTGATTTCTGATAAGGGACAACTCCTCTTCTTTTGTGCCTGTATTTTCTTCTTTTTGCTTTCAATCTTTTGGCCTCATCAACAACCTTTTTAAGTCCAATGAAAAAGGGATCGTTAAACCGGGTTTTTACAATCACAGTACCTGAAATAAAGGTCTTTTTAATTTTGCTGGAGATGAGAAGATAAACAAACTTCTTGATCTGGTTTTGCAGATCCGGTGAATTCAACTTTGACATGGGACCGAAGTTTCTTAAGGCCAGAACAGCTTCGTCAACATTTATATAGAGCATTGAGATATCCTTTTTCATTGAAGCAACGAGTTTTTTATCTTTCATTGTCTTAGTGAAACCGCCGGTTTTTTTTGCCCTGAGTGCCTCTTCAAAAACAGGTTTGCTCGGAGAGAGGATAAACTGGTTACCTTTAAAGGCAGAATAGATTTTCACCATTCCCATGGAGTAGACATCGGTATTGACCCCGGCGATTTTTTCTCTCATTTTCATCTCTTTCGGTACAGTCTTTGTTATCTTCTTAATGGCCTTTTCAAATGTCCTTCTGTTCTTTACGGTTAATGTGAGAAGAGCGTTGTAGTTGAACATGTTCAGGGTCTTCCCGTCGTACATTCCCAGGTTAAAATTTCCTCCCAGGTTGGGGATGATCTCCTTTTCAACATCCAGTTTGTATTCTTTCCTGATATCCGCGAATTTCTTCTTCAGGGATTTTGAAAAAATTTCGGGCATCATTGACATGAAATACTTGTAGTATTGCTCCGTATTAAAACCGAGTATAGCCAGAAAAATCGGATTTTTTTCTATTCCCAGTATACTTGTTCTGTTAAAGATAATTCCTTTGAAGAGTGAAAGTGTTTTTGCCCGGGGTTTGAGCAGGTAATAAATATCGAGATTAAAGTCACTGTTTTCAAGGTCCAGGGTGAGAGCGGCGTTCCTGTAGTCCTGGTAGGCATTCATCAACTTTTCAATTGAATTCCTGTCATATACCTTTAATGATTTGTAAAGTTTTTTAAAGGCATCCCTGTTGTTGTTTAATATTCCTTCAATATCAGCGTAGCAATATATCTTTCCTGAAGATTTGAACCGTGAAGAAAAATCCCTGTATTGCTTTGACTTTTGAAGGTTGCTTTCTCCTGAGAGTATCCTCTTTATTGTTGGAACAGCGTCTCCGTTTGTGTTTGTACCGATCAGAAGATAGTTCTTTATCTTTATCATATAGATCTTGTCTTTCTGCCCCTCCTTTCCCATAACCGTATACCCGTCTTTTTCAGTAAAGGTCACTTTGGGGGCGTTTTTCTCAATTGCGCTTTTTATTCTCTGCATGAAGAGCTGGTTATCGGAAAGAGGTAAATATAAGAAAACATTCATAACCGGTTTTTTCTTTTTCTCTATCTTCAGTCCGGAAATAAAAAATCCCGTTTCCCTGGTGGTGTCGATACCAATTGACTTAAGGTCCCAGATGGAGAGGGGATTAATACCGAGGTTTTTCTCAATTTTTGATATTTCCTTTACAGGATTTCCGAAAATTCTGTCCCTTCTTATTGAGAAGTGCCGGTAGATGTCTGATATTGAAGGCACCGTGATGAAAATATCTGTCTTCTCCGGGAGGATGTCAGGGATGCTCCTGACCTCTTCCATCATTTTCGGGGGGATAAATTCACCTTCGCCGGTTATCTTCCCTTCAAGGAACTGCCCCTGGTATTCACTTCCGTTGGAATACCTGATTTTCCCTTTACCATGGAATTCCCCGTTCCTGAATTCGCCCTCATAACTGCTTCCGTTAAAAAAGTAGAGTGTCCCTTTCCCATGCTCTTTCCCGTCTTTGAATTCACCTGTGTACTTGCTGCCGCTGGGATATATCTTCGTTCCGCTTCCCTCCTTACAGTTGCCGCTTATACACTCCGCCCTGAGATCACCTGAAGCCGCAAGCAGCAGGGCAAAGGCAGTAATAAGGATAATATATCTTTTCATTATCATGTCCTCTTTTTCGATTTTTTCACTTTACTCAGAGGTGATTAATATATGTTATTGAATTACCATGTGTCAACAAAATAATATACAAAGTGCTTTCATTTGTTAAACTGAAAAATGAAGATCCTCTTTGTCGAACCCTTTTATACCGGGTCCCATAAATTATGGATTGAGGGGATACGGGAAAAGAGCAGGCATGAAGTGACTGTATTGGGCCTGCCCGGAAGATACTGGAAGTGGAGAATGCATGGGGGCGCCGTTACTCTTGCACAGATGTACAGAGAACTTTCCCCAAGGCCCGATCTTATTGTCGCTTCGGATATGCTTGATCTCACTGTCTTCCTTTCACTTACCAGGAGGGAGTGCCGTAATATCCCCGTGGTCCTCTATTTTCATGAAAATCAGGTCACGTATCCCTGGTCACCTGCTGACAGGGATATTATAAACAGCAGGGACAGCCATTACGGTTTTATCAATTTTTCATCGGCACTTGCCGCGGACCACGTACTTTTTAACTCGGAATTTCACAGAAACAGCTTCCTGGATGCCCTCCCCGGTTTCCTGAAACAGTTTCCCGACTTCAATGAGCTTGATAAAGTGGAGTTCATTCGTGAAAAGAGCAGGGTCCTTCATCTGGGCCTGCCCCTTGACAGGTATGACAGTATCAGCATCCCGGAAAGGGGAAAGAGTGATCTCCCCCTTATCCTCTGGAACCACAGGTGGGAGTATGACAAGAATCCCAGTGAGTTCTTCGGGGTCCTGGAAGAGATAGACAGGGAGGGGATCGGTTTCAGCCTTGCGATTCTGGGTGAAAATTTCAGGAAATCTCCTTCTGAATTTGAGAAAGCCAGGGCAAGGTATGGTGACAGAATAGTGAAGTACGGGTATGTGGAAAGTTTTAAAGAGTATGCCCGGTGGCTCTGGATGGCGGATATTCTTCCTGTAACATCAAACCAGGACTTTTTTGGTATCAGCATTGCCGAAGCGGTGTACTGCAGAACAGTGCCTCTTCTCCCGGTCAGGCTTACCTATCCCGAGCTCTTCCCCGGTGATGAATTTAAGAGGTTTTTTTACCGGGAGAGAGAAGAGCTTGTTGTGAAGCTCAAAGAGATGATGGATGACTTTCCCGCAATATGCACCGATCAGCTCAGATCAGAGGTGGGCAGATTTGACTGGGGGAACATCTGTTCCGTGTACGATGATCTTTTTCAGGAGATGGTTTCCCTTCCAGGCTAAGATCTGCTGTATCTTCCCATGAGTTCGGCTTCCGCGAGGATGTGGCCTTTCATTTTTCCCAGTAGTTCGGTTTTTGTCATTCCCTCTGTTTTTTCAAGGAGGGTATCAAGGGCATAGAGCCTGAAGTAATACCTGTGAGTTCCACCGGGAGGGCAGGGTCCCCCGTAACCGGTTTTTCTGAAGTCGTTCCTTCCCTGGACGGAGCCGTCGGGAAGGACGCCGGAAGTTTTTACTCCTTTTTCCAGACCGGTTGAAGCCGCGGGAATATTGTATATGACCCAGTGGACCCATCCCCGGGGCGCGTCGGGATCATCGTTAATGAGGGCAAAGCTTGCCGTCTTGTCCGGTACATCGTTCCATGAGAGCGGCGGTGATATATTATCACTGTCGCACGTGTAGACTGCAGGTATCATTTCACCTGCCTGAAATGCGGAACTGGATAACTTCATCATAGGCCTCCTTTTTTCCTTATAGAACTTTTATATGGACTTTCCTTGACCGGGGACCGTCAAATTCGCAGAAGAAGATCCCCTGCCAGGTCCCCAGTTCAAGAGAACCTCTGTTTATCATTAATGTTTCGGAACAGCCGATGATTGATGATTTGAGATGTGAGGGAGAATTGCCTTCTCCGTGATCAAACCTGACTCTTTCAAAATCGAGATGTTTCAGTCCTTTCAAAATATCACTCTTTACGGTCCTGTCTGCATTTTCATTTATGGTGATGGCTGCGGTTGTATGGGGAGTATAGATGATGCAGATCCCCTCTTTTTTCCCGCTGTTTTTTACTATCCTGCTCACTTCCCCTGTTATCTCAATGAGTTCTTCGCTGCTTACTGATTTAACGTTGATTGTTTCCATCCGTATCTCCGTTTTTTGAGTTATGTAAAATTTTTCTCTCCGTTGCTGAGCACAGGTAAGTGTAATTGATAATTATATTTTTCACAAGAAAAAATTAGGCCCCGTGGGGGTGAAATTTTACCATCATAACAGCTGCTCAGCTATTTATTCAATCTAATTCCAATAACCGGTTTTTAAATTTTTTCCTTGACATTTACTTGTATTATAATATATTTGTAGTATACAATTATTAAAATGGATAATAACGAGAACAGAGAATTTACACTGATCCTGAAAAATCTTTTAAGAAAGGTAAACAGGATAGACAGGAACGAAAAGATCTGCCATGGTGTGACGGTATCACAGTGCCAGATAATTGAAATCATTCATGAGAATGAAGAGATATCCATGAACCGTCTCAGCGACGAAACGGGACTGGCAACCAGCACGTTAACAAGAGTGGTTGACCTTCTTGTCAGGGATGGAATCGTCAAAAGAAACCGCAGTGAAAATGACAGAAGAAAGGTTTTTCTCGTATTATCGAAAAAGGGTTTAAATCTTCAGAAGAAACTTCACAGCTGTTCTCTGGAATATACAGGAGAAATCCTGGGAAACATCCCTGTGGGAAAAAGGGAAGATGTTATTAACTCTTTAAAGCTTCTGGACACTGCAGTGAGTAAACCTGTTTTGGGATGCTGTAATCCTCTGCAAAAAGGAGAATAATCAAAGCATGAAAGCAACAGGACCGAATATATCGGAAAAGAAGCCAACCATTAAAAATAGCTCACAGCCGCTGCCGGTTATCACAAAAAGTTCCTGTTGCGGACCGGATGGGAAGTCGAAACAGAAAACTTCATACCGGGATCTTGATGTAAAGGGTTATGTGGAAACAGCCGCAGGGAGGATACCGAAAGTTAATACTCAGCTCTCTGCCCGGGACCGGGCAGGGACCGTAAAGGTAAGGCTCAATATTGGCAGAGACAACTATATGATAGCACCGGGTCTTTATGCCGCGGGAGATCCTGATAAAAACTCACCGGTACTTGTTTCAGCTAATTACAAGCTGAGTTTTGATCACCTGAGAAGTCATTTATCCGGAATTAATGCCTGGATACTGGTCCTGGATACAAAGGGGATCAATGTATGGTGCGCTGCAGGAAAAGGGACTTTCGGTACGGATGAAATGATTAAAAGGATAAAAATTGCTTCTCTTGGGAAAGTTGTCAGTCACAGAAGGGTTATCCTCCCCCAGCTTGGCGCTCCCGGTGTGGCAGCGCATATTGTGGCACGGGAGACCGGCTTTAAGCCTGTTTACGGTCCGGTGAGGGCTGCGGACATCAAGAGGTTTCTTGATGCGGGAATGAAGGCAGACAGAGAGATGAGGAGAGTCCGTTTCGGATTTATCAGCAGGCTGATTTTGACACCGGTTGAATTTTCTTTGGCCCTTAAATATCTCTTTATGGCAATTGCTGTTTTTCTTTTACTTTCCGGAATAAGCAGCAGGGGTTTTTCCCTTGATAATATTATCAGCCGGGGTGCCCATCCGTTACTTGTCCTCATCCTGGCATTTCTTGCGGGAACAGTCATAACACCACTTTTGATTCCCTTTATTCCGGGAAGGGCCTTTTCTTTTAAAGGTCTTATTTCCGGCATTTTTCTTTATTGCATGCTCTATTTCTTCTTACCCGGTTTTAACGGCGGGGGATATGTAGAGCTCGTGTCCCTGCTGCTGCTTACTCTTTCAATAACTTCGTTTTTTGCCATGAATTTTACGGGATCAACAACATTTACTTCACTCTCCGGAGTTATGAAGGAGTTGAAGATTGCTGTTCCGGTACAGGCAGTTGCGGCATCGGCAGGGCTGGTATTGTTTATTATCAGCAGGTTTCTTTAAAAGATTGTGTGAGTTTTTATTTGGGGAGAGCGTATGTTTGGATTAACCTATTTAAAAAATGTTACCACGTTAAAGTATGACAGTGAAAGATGCACGGGATGTACTCTCTGTACACAGGTCTGTCCCCATGAGGTTTTCAGAATGAAGGGGAATAAGGCGGAACTGGTCAACCGGGACCTCTGTATGGAATGCGGCGCCTGCGCTCTCAACTGCCGGGAGGGAGCAATAAGTGTTCAATCGGGTGTGGGATGTGCTGCCGGTATTTTAACGGGCATGATCAAGGGCACCGAACCAACCTGCGGTTGCGGGGATGATTCCGGTTCAGTCTCCTGTTGTTAATTGTTAACTTTTTACAGTGAATTACTGATTAATAACAACTATGGGCATTCCCGTTATTTCGAATTCTGGCGTTTTTCCAGTTCATTCAGTTTTGCTTTGAGCCACTCTTCTGTTTTTATTATCCTGCCGGATTTCATCCTGATATAATAGGGTTTACCTGAAAATGAAGACCGGGACGCAATTTTTCTGATAAAATCACCCGCTGTTTTAATCTTCCCGGCTCTCTTCAGTTTAAATTCAAGGTGCTCCCTGGCCTTCCGTGAGGGATATTCATTGCCGTTCCTGATAAAGGTATAACCTGAAACTTCAATCTCTTTCAAAAGGTGCAGGATCTTATCATTTTCACTCATCGCGTAAGAAGAAGAGGAAAGCAGAGTTGCGGAGAGGAAGATAAGGATGGGTAATAACATTATGATCTTTTTCATAACTCAGATTACCAGATACAGCAGAATATTATCAACTATAAAATATCATTTTTGACTCTTTTGTAATCTTGATTGACAGGTAACATCCGGAATTGATTTATTCTTATTAATGATAATGAGTTAATGAGTTTCCGGTCATTAATACAAAAAACTGTAGTTTTCCCCGCTTTCGGCTGAGGTATTCACCGGGAAGCGGTTAGAGAGAGAATATAATTGTTAAAGAGGTTTAACAAAAAATATAATGAACTGTAATTTTGAAATGGGACCTATCAGGCCCCCCAGTGAGGCGGCGTCAATTCTTATCCGGCTCACAAGAAACTGTCCCTGGAACAAATGCGCCTTCTGCCCGGTTTACAAACGCAGGAAGTTCTCACGGAGACCTGTTGAAGATGTTATTTCAGATATCGATTCTATCTCTTTCATCAAAGAAAGGATACTCCAGCAGGAGAGAGAAGCAGGAGAACAGGTTCTCTTCCGAGATATCCGGATAGAGGGAGTTGAGGATGCACTTATTCGAATGGTCATGTACTGGTACAGCTGGGGAATGAAAAGTGTATTTCTCCAGGATGCCGACTCCCTTGTGCTGAAAACAGATGATATTGTCAGAGTACTGGATCATCTGAGGGAAAAACTTCCCTCTGTGGAGAGAATCACAACCTATGCACGGTCACGGACAGTGAGCCGGAAATCCCTGGATGAACTGAAGCTCCTTCGTAATGCGGGACTGAACAGGATCCATGTTGGTATGGAATCGGGATCGGATTCCGTGCTCAAGTTAATTGATAAAGGCGTAACTTCCGCGGAACAGGTCGATGCGGGGATCAAAGCAAGGAGTGCCGGTTTTGAACTCTCTGAGTATTTTATGCCGGGATCAGGGGGAGCAGATTATTCCGGGGAGAATGCCCGTGAATCAGCCAGGGTCATAAACATGATAAACCCCGATTTTATCAGGCTCAGGAGTACCGTCCCCATCCCGGGTACACCTCTGCATGTGCTTATGGATGAGGGAAAATGGAATCCTTTGTCGGAGATCGAAAAAGTGAAAGAGATCAGGCTCTTTATTCAAAGCCTGGAGGGGATCGAGTCAGAACTTCACAGTGACCATATCATGAACCTTATTGAGGATGTAGAGGGGAAATTCCCCCATGATAAACAGAAGATCCTTGATACCATCGATCGTTTCCTTGAAATGGACGAAGATTCCCGTGAGTCATTTATCACAGCAAGAAGAACGGGCCGGGTGAGGTTTCTTTCCGATTTTAAACCCGATCCTGAGATTGAGAGGATAAAAAACAGTTTAAAGGAGAGTTATAACTCATTTGATGAAGCAATGAGTGCTCTTCTCAGGAACTATGTTTAGAAAAAAAGGGCTGTTCTTTTTTCAATTGAACAGCCCTTTATTTTTTTATTAATCAGTTAATGATGACGAAATCAATATCCTTTCCGCCGCCTTCGGCTGAGGAGAAGGAATATATTCACCGGGTACTGATTGTGTTTACTGCAATTTTGCCGTCATCACGATCTTATTGGGAAAGATCTCCTTAATATTAATTTCAAATCCCATGTTCCCGGCCTTGGCAAGGAGCTCATCGGTAAAGTCATTTGTTTTTCCCGCAAAGTAGATCATCACCCTGGCTGCTGTTCCAATCTGCCCCTTGGAGATAACCTTGGAAACTCCTCTTATCCTCTGTGATACGTTGTTCCTGAACTTTGTAAGCCCCTTATAATCAAGACCGGAGATCAGTACATTGATCTCCCTGGCAGAAGCTGCTTTTACAAATTTAGCAACGATTGAGTTAATGAACTTTCCCGTTTCAAATTTGCCGGTATCCCTGTTCTTCTTGCCGAGAATTTTCTTCAGGGCGTTCTCTATGGCCTTTTTGGAAGCTGTTGCCGATTCAATATGGATACCGGGGGCGTTCCTGCTGATAGTTGCAAGAATTCTACCGGTATAGACGTCAAGGGCCTTTATCCTGATAATTGCGGATTTTGATTTCATGTTCTTGGCATATGCCCTGATGGCCCCCGACTGGTCCCGTGTTTCGGCAGTTCCCAGAATAAGGACTTCCGCCCCTGCAGTATTGAGAAGAAGCTGTTGAACATCCTCGTTAACCCTTCCTGCCATTGCGTTCTGCATCCGTGCCCTTTCTCTCTTCATCATCTGCTGCGTCATTGCGGCATCAACAAACTCGAAACCGGAATCTCCCATAACTTCCTGCATGATGGTCTCGGTCTCTGTGAAGCCGGGAAGGTTCCTTTTGCCGTCAAATGTTTCATTTATCAGCACCATAAACTTGGGACGCCCGTAGTTTTCCAGTGCTGCCTGGATCGCATCGTTGACCGCGGCGGGCTCTACCGTCCCCTCAATAGTAACAAACATCTCGTTACCCTGCTGTTTCGATTCCAGGAGATTGACATCCTTTACAAGACCTACGGATTTTGCCTCAACAATATTTGCAACAAGCTCATAATCCTTCATTATGCTTCGTCCTTCTATTGTCTCACCAAGAACCTTTCTTACCAGCTTGGATTTGGCATCATCGGTTGCCCTGTCTCGTGCAAGTGATTTATCATTATCAAAAATTGTCGCGTAACCCTGCGCTGTCCCCCTGTTTGACGGTCCCTTACGTGTTGTTTTCTTTACGGCTTTCCCGCCGCCGCAGGAAACAAATCCCATGGAGAGAATCAATACAGCAGCAATAATAGAGTTTCTCATCTTCATCATAATACCTCTTTCTGATTTACATTTTTAAGGGACACAATCTTGAAAACTACAGAGTTCCTGATAGCCCCTTTTTGAATAAAATGTTAATATAACAATATTCTCTCCAACTCGTCAATTTGTTTTCATAAATTTAATGGTAAAATGTAGGGGGTTTCACCCCATAAGAGTTATCTTTTTAATTACTGAAGCCTGGCATAATAATCATTATATGATTTTAAAGAGAAGATTCTTTTATTCATCCATTCATTTGGAATTGTTCTTGAAATAGAATGAAATATATTAAAATATGAGACAAATGTGTAATACAGGTAAACGGAATTGGTAAAAGAAAAAAGTTTCCTCCAGTCAATAAAGCTTGAAATCAGCAGAAGTTTTAAACTGGTACCCTATGAGAGACTGTCATTTCATAAGATCCTCGGTATTCTCAAATCTGATACCGGGTTGGATATCCTCTTAAAGGAACTGGATAAGGGACCTTATATCAGGTCCAGTGCAATATCTGTTCTGGTAAAGTTCAGGAGACCTGAGGTCATGAAGGCCCTTATACCCCTTTTAAAGAGTGATCTTTCACGTGAAGAAAAGATCCTGATTTTTTCTCACATCAGGGACAACGGGAATGAGGAAATTGTACAGGATATTATTGACTATATTGATTCAAAGAAAGATGATCCGGAAGAGCTTCCTGTTTTAACCACGGCCTTTGAGGCATTGAAATCGGCTTCAGGAGAGTCAGAGGATGTGCTGAATTACCTGCTTTCCCTTGTTTCCGGTGAAGAGATTGATATGGAGATAAAGGCACTGGGTATCCTTTCACTTTCAAAATTCAAAGCCACATCCACATTTGAGAATATTCTTAAGGAAGGAGATGACAGGCTCTGTTACGCTGTTTACAGGTCAATCTATGACCTGAATAAAAAACTCACAGATGAAGCGATAAAAAACAGTACTGATGAATCGGCCCTGTTTACCTATTCGGAGGAGGATGAAGATAAAATACTCCTTGATATCAGGGTGCTCCTTGGCAAGCTCTCATCCAGGTTTGATTTATACTCGGTTGAGACAAAGGTCGCTTTTATCTGTGCCATGATCTCCTGCAACCACAGGGAATACCTGATCTATACTATGAAAGCCCTTACATCCGGTGACAGGAAGCTTGTCATATTGACACTTTACGCTCTTTTCATCAACATCAACAGGATCAGGGACCCGGATAAGCTGTTCAGAAATCTCATTGCTCTTACAACCGAATTCCCGGTTGAGAATGAGTTGATCATAACTATTTTTACAAGGTTTTTCACGCAGGAGAGGATCTCAAGACAGTACAATATCCTTAAAGACAAGCTTTACAGCTACATTGTTGTTACACTTGAAACTTACTTCGAAACATTTAGAAAGGAGTTCATGATAACGGATGTAGCTGAAAAGAGTTTACCCGAGAGCTTTCAGAAGATAAGGGTTTTTATCCTTGAAAAACTCAATCCCGAGTACAAGAGGAAGATCCTGACTTTTTTAAATCACGATGACTCGTCAGCAATAAGGAATATTGTAAGGGAGTTAGGAGACTATGTTAAGCACCTGGATCGGGATGACGAAAATGTCCTCAACCACCTTATTGAGATATTCTTCGACACCGATAATAAATCACGGGAGAATTCGGCAACCAGGATAGAGGACCTTAATTTTGAGAAGAGATATCTCAGGAACAGGATTATACGCCTGTGTGAAATAATAAGCAGGCTTTATATCAATGACGCGTCTTCCACACTGGTTAATATCTATAACTATCTCAAAAAATATCCCGATCCGGAAATTACAGATAAAGCCATCTATACACTTTCCGTATTAAACTACTCTTATATGCTCGGGGAAATAGAGGTCCTGCTTACAACAGGAAATGACAGTGAGAAACTAAAATCCCTTCAGCTGATTTCCCTTTTCACGGAACAACGGTCGCTGAATGTCCTCCTTGAATTCATCCATAATAATATTACTGCAGAATCAGAGATTGTGGAACTGGCTATCAATATCCTCATTGAGAGGGATATTGAGGGAAATGCCACAGCCAACCAGGTTTTAAAAAAGATAATCAGCATAACAAAGAACCAGAATATCCTGAGACTGGGTATCCTTGGAGTGGGAAAATGCGGCCTGGAGGCAGATATTGAATACCTTCATGAGCTCTTCTATTCAATTACTGACAATGATACAAAGGACCATATTGTACGGGCTATCGGTTCAATTGCAACAATAAGCCACGACTTTGACAAGAGAACGGTGATGAAACACCTTTCCGAATACCTCAAGGAACCGGGTATCAGGATAAGGGTCTATTCATGTCTCCTGCTCGTAAAACTGGGGAACAAGGAAGCTCTCAAGTCAATCAGGGATATGCTTATTATCAAGAATAAGAGCATTCAGAGAGAAATCCTGACGATTCTCGGGGACCTGAGGTCTGTTGAATTTTCATTCTTCCTTGTATCACTGCTGAAAGAGGAGTATGGTATCACAGACGATATAATCTCAGTTCTCGAAATGCTTCCCGAGGAAGATCTGAAGGAGGTCGACAGCTTTATCGTTAATATTTTCAGAAAGTATGAAGCGCCTGATCTGGGAGATATTGAACCAAAAACCGAACAGGAAATTATTGAGGTCAGTAATCTTAAAAAGAGAAAAGTCACATTACTGAATATCAATATCAGCTATGAGGAGGATATAGATGAGATTGACATATCCGAACTCATCAGCCTGAATTTAAAAATAAAAACTCTTATGGTACAGGATATACTTGATAACAAAGGCATCATATCAAGAATGAGCAGCCGGGGTATTGTGGCAATTTTTGTCGATACAATTCCGGCCATAGAAACGTCACTTCTCATAAACGAAAATATTAATACATTTACCCGGTCAAGGATCGTAAATAAATCCATTAAAACAAAAATGCAGATTATCACCGGTGAAGTGGATCTGCTCAATGATGAGATCATTCATCTTCCCTTTTTCAGCATGGATGCTTCAAACAGTGATATACTTGATAACAGGATAATTCTGGACCGGAATACCCTTGACATCGTAGAGAAGGCTTTTGCGGTAAATCCTGTTTCTGAAATGCTTTATACCAGTTACTCTTCAGGATATGAACACTTTGAGGTTATCAACCCCATTAATTTCCATGAAATTGCCAATAGTCTGATTGAAGAAAAGATTAAAGAGGAAGAGGAGAAGAAAGAACAGGATTCTCAGATTGAACAGGAGCTTAAGAAACTGAGACTTAAGACAACGGCGACTTCTTCGATTTCAATCGCCGGTGACCTTGAAGATATCGGGTTGAAGCTGGGCAAACAACTCAAGGAGATTGAAATGTACGTCCAGAAGAGATCAACAGACAGGGAATTGATCCAGAACGTCAAGAAGATGCTTAATAACACTCATAATCTCTACAAGGTGGAAATTTCCCGGTTGAGGATAGAGTAGAGTTCCGGGTTTCGTGTTCCAAATTCCGAGTTGAAGACTCTGTTATCATGAGAAGCGAAACGACGCAATGATCCGTTCCCCTCGATACAATTTGCCGTATTTTAAAACACAAAGCACTGTATCAATAAAGCGGCAAATCACTCGGGGAACACAACTGATGCTCATCGAGTGATCCTGCATATCAACACGCCGTTTCCTGGCTGCCCGGTGAGCAGGATCGTATCGAGATGAGCCACGCTGCGCTCGCTATGACATAGCTAAGTAGCATCTATTATAATATTTCATTTTTTTCCTTGATTAATGTACTTTTTTGATGTTGAATCGATGTTACGATCAACGTCATAATACAGGTTCAACAGAGGTCGAAATGCGTATTTTAAAGCGGAGAATATTTTTACCGGTAACCGTTCTGCTAATAAGTATTTCCCTGAATGCTGACAGCTATAACCCGGGCCAGGTTTATAAAAGCATCATGGATAAAAAAGTCATCAGGATAGGGATTTCAACACACTATCCGCCACTGAATTTTCATTCGGGAAAGAAGGGTGTGGAAATTGAAATGGCAAAGAAACTTGGTGAATTTCTGGGGGTCAGGGTTGTTAAGGTTCCCATGACAGTTGGTGAGTTTCTTCCCGCTCTCAGAAAAGGAAAAGTGGATATTGTCATTGCGGGGTTTTCTCGAAATATTCAACGGGCAAGATATATCTGGTTTTCCAAACCCTATATTACCCTTTCCCCCGGAGTGCTTGTTGTTAAAGGAGTATTGCCGCAGACCAGGTTTGGAGATGAATTTGAGGAGAGCCCTATCAAGACAATCTGGGACCTGAAGAGAATAAGCAGGTTCCGGTTTGCCGTAAAGAAGGGAAGCACCTATGAATACCTCCTCAATAATAAGATGCCCAATATGCCGAAAGTCATTGTAAAGACCACTGAGGAAGGGCTCAATATGCTGAAATCGGGGAAAGCTCACGGTTTTGTTCACGATTCACTTTACCTGCAGTATCTTTACAGCACCAGCGCGTCATACAGAACACCCTACAGGCTTCTCACAGGGGGGAGCCTTGTTGAGAAGATCTGCGCGGGCCTTCCCTTTGGGGACACAATTTTAAAAAACCAGGTCGATGTGTTCATTGAAGAATTAATAAGAGAAGGGCTGATTGAAGAATGGCTGAAAAAATACGACCAGAAATAAGAGTAAAAAACATTATGAAGAGAATTATATACATAGCTGCTTTTGTTCTGATTTTATCACCTGTTGTTCCGAAATTGTTCTCAGCTGAAATAGATCCCACCCTTGAAAACCTTGATCTTTCCGGATTTCTTCGTATCAGGCACTGGAACCTTACAAGCAAATCACAGGTGGGGAATAACTTCGATTATGCTGATGATTATAAGAACGCATATTATGAAGATCTCTTTTTCAGAAACAGGTTTTATCTTAAGGCCCTTCCCAATGTTCAGATCAGGGCGGTTTTTGATGTTAGCGCAAAATTGGGAAAAGGCGGTTTTGCCATAGGGAGTGGAGAGACAAATCTTGTGACCAGGGATGTTTATATGGTCATAAACCCTACTGAAAGTTCAGAATTTTCACTGGGGCTGCGTCCCTTCAGTCTTCCCGGAGGGTATATCCTTGCCCGGGACGCTTCAGGGGCGCAGTATGATCATTCATTTATGAAGAACAGCCTGAATGTTTATGCCGCGGTTGTCAAAGCTTACGATGATGCTGACGACAGCTTCGGGAACAACTCTGACCCTCCGAAATATTCCGACGATAATATTTACTTTGGCGGGATGAAGATAAAATTCATTCCGACCATGACCAATGAGATTTACTATGTCTATGAGCGGGATTCATATGAGGATGTTGCCGGTGGCAGTGATGAGAGAAAGTCAGGACTTCACTGGATCGGTTTTCACAATAAGATCCTTGCAGGCGGATTTCACCTGAAACTGGGCGGGATCTATAACCGGGGAAAGCTTTATCTCTGGAATGGAACAACATCCAGGTTTAACAAAACCGATATAAACGCAGGCCTCATGGAGATTGATGCCGGGTACCGGGTGGGGAGTTTCCAGGTATCCGCTGTTGCCGAGGGGGCCACAGGAGATGCGTCAAATGCATTTGATAAAAATTCATTTCAGGACATTAAGTCTTCTCATGGTTTTTCTTTTATTGTGGTTGATGACCAGGGGGGGCTTGCTTTCAGAGGGAGCGGTGAGTCCAGCTGGTATGGTCTCTACGGATATGGCATGAGAATACGATATGCCCTCTTCGATTCCGTTACCATGGTCTTTAAGGGATTGGATTTCAGGACAACAAAGGAATTTGAATTTAATGGAAATTCCAGTAACTGGCTGGGAAGTGAAGCGGATTTCAGGGCAGAGTATATCTACAGGGAAGCGCTCTCTCTGTTTCTTACCGCGGGCTTTTTCTTCCCCGGGGGCGCCTTTGATGCTCTTGCTGCCCATGATACGGAGGGGGTTGTTGTTGAAATAATGCTTGGGGCCAGGGTTAATTATTGATTAGTTTCGAGTTGCTGGTTTCAAGTTCCATGTTAATTCTGCAAAAAACTCGGAACTTGAAACTCGTAACTTTTTTGTTACATAGATGATTTTTAATCAAAAGAAAATAATTCTAATATTAACATTCCTGTTCCTTGCATCCTGTACTTCACCGGAAAAGGTTGAAAATCTCGGTATTTTCGGGAAAAGCCGGCTGGCAGATGTTGCCGGGCAGGACGGATGTACGCCGGTTCCCATAGACAAAAGATATGTTCTCTGGACCTTCGGTGATACCCTGTTCGGGGAGTGGAAAGGAGATGTGACCGCGAGTATGACCTTTGAAAATTCAGCCCGGTTTAAAGGGATGATAAGCAATTCCCTTGCCTTTACCGAATATCCCGATAATGAAAAGATCGGTGATCTTACATTCAAATTCTTAAAGAAAAAAGGCAAAGTCACAAGCTTCATTGATCCGAAAAAGAGAAATGACGGAGCATATTACAAAATATGGGCAATTGACGGAATTAAAATCAAAGAACGACTCTATCTCTACTATATTATCGTCAAAATGCAAAAAAGGAAAGGAGTTCTCCCTTTCACTGTTTTTGGTACGGGTCTGGCATACTGGGATATTCCCGCAGGATGGAAACCGGGTGACAGAGTGAATTTCAGGAAGATCGGCAGGATCTTCAGGGAAAATGAACCCGTATTCGGGGACTCTGTGATATTAAAAGATGGATACCTCTACCTCATAGGACATGGGAGTTCCGGAAAAAAAGTCAACGGGTATTTTGCCCGGGTAAGACCCGCGGGAATAGAAAAGAGAGAAAATTACAGCTTCCTGAAAAAAGACGGTTCGTGGTCACAGAAACTGAAGGATGCCCATGGATATTTTGGTGAAGTATTCGGTGAGCCTTCACTCTCATACAATGAGTTCCTGAAAAAGTACCTGGTTATTTTCTGCGGGAGCGGCGGCTGGATAAACCTGGCGGCTTTCCGGGATTTTTCCCGGTTGGAAAAGATACAACCTGCCACAGTCTATCTGCCGGATAAACTCCCGGAGATCAAGACGCGGATCTTCTACATCTACTACTCCGGGAAGGAGATATTTTCCACGGAAAAAAATATCTATGCCATATATATAAACCCGGCAATCTATCAGCCGATTTTATTAAGGATTCCTTATTCGTTTATTAATAAAATCACGTTTTATTGATTTAACAATACATTTCTTATGGAAATAACTGATACGGGCTCAAATAACTTGAGTTTTTATATTAAAAAATCCTCTTTATTAAGCCCCGACTGTCTCAAAATAGATGAAAATGTTCCAGAGGGTATTTCTTTTTTTGGATGCGGTACAATTACAATACGATTATCTTTAATATATTTGCAGTGACTTCCTTTTTGAGATTTAAAAATAAACCCTTTATTTTCGAGAATATTTATAATTTCTTTTGAAGAATAAAGTTTAGGCATTAACCAGGCACTCACCGATCATGACATTCTCAATATCTGTATATACCGGGTTTTCATTATCCTCAAAATATAATTCCAGGGCTTCCCTGAGATTATTCACAGCTTCATCAATAGTGCATCCAAAACTGGATATATCAACATTGAGACATTGAGATACAAAAAACTTATCTTCTTTCCAAACCGTGTATTTCATATTCTTCATTTTAATACCTTCAAAGTCTTATCATCTATAATAAAAAGTATTGATGTATAAAAAAAAGTCAATAAACTAATGAATCAAAATCGTAAAAAATAGAGGGGGACTCAGGCATATGTTATGCAATATCCTATGAGAGAAGTTTGAATATGGACCTACTGCCCTGTAAACCGCCTGCTCAGATCAAGCTTGTGTTTGATTAACTCCCTGGAGTAGGTGAGAAAGAATTTATCGTTCTTGAACTGCAGCAGTTTCTCATATTCTTCTGCGGCTTTTTTATAGTCCCGGAGCTTAAATGAGGCTTCAGCGTAGTAGAAGTGGAGGGCCTTGTCGTATTTGCCGTCGGTTTTTACTGTTTTCAGTTGTACAATAGACTGGATGTATTTTCCTTTTTTAAAGAGGACTTTTGCAAGCCCCAGGAGCCCATTGGGGAACCTGTTGTCAACAGTCAGTGATGTTTCGTAATATTTTTTTGCCAGTTCCAGCTGGTTCCTCTGGAAGTAGATGTCACCGATCAGGATAAATGTATCGAGCTCCTTCCTGTTTCTCCTCAATGCTTCACGGAAAGATGAGATTGCCTTGTTCTCCATGTTCCAGCGCTGATAGATATAGCCTATCCTCAAATATGTTCTTGAGTATTCGGGAAAGACCTGCTGGGCTTTTGTAAAGTTTATCAGGGACATTTTGAGTTTGTTGAGATAGAGATAGCAGATCCCAAGGTTAAATCTGAACGGGAAAAAAAGAGCGTCATGCTTCAGGGCCCTGGTTAATATTTTTTCAGCTTCGGTAAACTTTCCTTTTTTCATTAATTCTGCCGCCCTGTTGTTTGCTTCTGCGGCCCTGCTCTTTCCGCTCAGGAAGAGAATACCGTCCCTCGTTTCCATATATTCTTTTGGGACTTTTTCTTCCGGGGATTCCTGAAGAAGGCGTACCAGGTCATGGATGTCAAATTCTGCTGAAACGGCCGGAATTGAAATTATTATAAAAAGAAATAATAGAAGATATTTCCTCTTTCTTGTAGGAATCGATTCTTTCTGAACTTTTATGCCCTCACCCCCCGGCCCCCTCTCCCAGAGATTTGAAGGAGAAGGAAGGGAGAGGGGGGGGTGTAATCTAGTTAACTTCATCAATTTATTATTACTTTTATCAGTAGAGATGACAGGCAACTTCCGATTCCCCGACACTTCTTTTTTCGGGGTATTCTTTTTTGCAAATATCCATGGCACGGGGGCACCGGGGATGAAAATAGCAGCCTGGCGGCGGATTTTCCGGTGAGGGGATCTCCCCTTTGAGGGCCGTTATCCCCCTCTTTTCCGGTCTGATCTCAGGTATGGATTTCATGAGGCTTTTTGTATAGGGATGCAGGGGATTTTCATATATACCTTTCTTTGTGCTCTTCTCAGCAACTCGTCCCAGGTACATGATCACAAGTTCATCACTCATATGCTCAACAACAGCAAGATCATGGGCTACGAAGAGATAGGTGAGGCCCAGTTTTTCCTGGAGGTCAGAGAGGAGGTTGAGGACCTGACCCTGAATGGAAACGTCCAGGGCTGACACCGGTTCATCCAGTATGATAAATTTCGGATTAAGGGCGATGGCCCGGGCTATTCCGATTCTCTGTCTCTGGCCGCCGCTGAATTCGTGGGGGTATCTCCCGGCATGTTCCGGTTTCAGGCCCACCATCTCAAGAAGATCATCAAGCCTGTCTGAAATTTCATTTTTTCTTAAAATCGAGTGTATCCGAAGAGGTTCGGATACTATCTTTCCTATGGTCATCCGCGGGTTGAGGGAACTGTAAGGGTCCTGGAAAACCAGCTGCATGTTCTTCCTGAACTCCCTGAGTTCATTTTTTTCGAGAGAATGTACATGTACGTCATCAATGATAATCTCCCCTTCATCCGGTTCTATGAGGCGAAGTATTGACCGGGCGGCAGTTGTCTTTCCACTTCCGCTTTCGCCCACCATCCCCAGGGTCTGTCCTTTCTTAATGCTAAAATCGATACCGTCCAGTGCACGAACAGTCCCCGGTTTATCGAAAAGACCGCTCTTCCTTGTTTTAAAGTGTTTTTTCAGGTTTTTTACCCGGACCATTTGACCCCACCCCGGCCCTCACCTTGAAAGAGAGGGAGAAGATTTTAATTTATTTTAAGCCTTGATTATATGTATTTTACTAAAAAATCAATAATATGTCCCTGCCGCCTTTGTTAGCGGGGACATATCAGTTATCTTTATATTCCCCATACATATATTTTGAGTATCAAATTTTATCAAGGTTATTTTGATAACTGCAATGAAATAATAAATGTCTTGACCTTCAGTACAAATTGGAAATATTTGATTGGATTCTTTGAGAAAAACAATGAAAAAGAAAGGTAATAGATGAAAATACTGGTTACGGGAACAGCGGGCTTTATCGGGTTTCATACGGCAAAAAAACTTCTCGAAAGGGGAGATACTGTAGTGGGTCTTGATAACATAAACGATTATTATGACACGGAACTGAAATACGGCCGTCTTAAAGAGACAGGAATTGAGAAGGATAATATTCAATATAATGTTCCGGTCAGGTCTGTAAAGCATAACAATTACAGGTTTGTTAAAATGGACCTGGGTGACCGGGAAAACCTGCCGAAACTTTTTGAGAAAGAGAAGTTCGATGCTGTCTGCAACCTGGCGGCCCAGGCTGGCGTAAGGTATTCATTAGAGAACCCCTATGCTTATATAGATTCGAATATCAATGGCTTTATGAACATCCTGGAGTGCTGCAGGTATGGCGGGACAAAGCACCTTGTCTACGCCAGCACATCCTCTGTATACGGCCTGAATAAAAAAATTCCTTTCAGCACAAAGGACAATGTAGACCATCCCATCACCCTCTATGCGGCCAGCAAGAAGTCAAACGAGCTCATGGCCCATACCTACAGCCATCTCTTCGGTATACCCACTACGGGGCTCAGGTTTTTTACTGTTTACGGACCCTGGGGGAGGCCTGATATGGCTTATTTCAAATTTACCCGGCTCATCCTGGAAGGGAAAGCCATAGATGTCTACAATGACGGTAACCTGAAAAGGGACTTTACTTATGTCGATGATATCGTTGAAGGTGTTGTAAGAGTTATTGATAATCCGCCAACAGGGAATAATGACCGGGATATCGATGATTTTGATCCAGGTAGATCAAACGCGCCATACAGGGTCTATAATATCGGAAACAATTCACCGGAAAATCTCATGGATTTTATCGGGTCCATAGAAAAAGCCCTGGGGAAGAAAGCGAAGAAAAACATGAAGCCCATGCAGCCCGGGGATATGTTTGAAACCTATGCCGATGTTGATGACCTGATAAAGGATGTGGGATTCAAACCTGATACTCCCCTTCAGGAAGGGATTAACAGGTTTGTGGAGTGGTACAGAGAGTATTATAGGTGATGTTTATGCAAAAGAAGTTGACAGTATAATATTCATTATAAAAAAGTTCACTTTTGTAGCTTAATTATTAAAAATTTTTGTGTAAAATGAGCTGGGAAATTCCCTTTTTCTTTTTTTCAATTTATCGTAAACAACTATAATAAAACATAATAAAATAGTAAATACACCTTGGAAAGTGGAAACTTATTGTTAAAGGGTTAAGGTTATTTATGTCTGAAAATTTTGTTCATAAAAGCAGTTTCATTGATGAAGATGTTATAATTGGAAATGGCACAAAAATATGGCACTTTTCACATATATTATCTGATACAATTATCGGAAACAACTGTGTAATAGGTCAGAATGTTGTTGTTGGACCAAATGTAAAAGTCGGGAATAATTGTAAAATCCAGAACAATGTATCTGTCTATAAAGGTGTGGAAATTGAAGATGATGTTTTCTGCGGTCCTTCAATGGTTTTTACAAATGTTATTAATCCCAGGGCTTTTGTTGAAAAAAAAGATGAATTTAGAAAAACATTGTTAAAGCAGGGATCTACAATAGGAGCAAATGCAACAATTGTCTGCGGAATTACCATAGGAAAATATGCTTTAATCGGTGCCGGTGCTGTTGTAACCAAAGATGTTCCGGAGTATGCGCTCATGACAGGGGTCCCTGCTCTGAGGAGCGGCTGGGTCTGTAAGTGTGGAGAGGTTTTGAAAGGGAGTGTGCTTAATTGTCACAAATGCGGTAATGAGTATAGGGAAGCCGAAGGAGTTTTAGTCCCGGTTGTAGAAAAGTAAAAAATTAGGTTGTTGGGATTTTACATTACAGCTGATAGATGATGAGTATGGAGAGAACATGTGAATACTAAAGATGCAGATAGTTCTTTGAAAGAAGAAATATTGAAAAATATTGAAGATAAGACAGTCAAAATCGGGATACTTGGGCTGGGATATGTGGGATTACCCCTGGCAGTTCTTTTTGCTAAAAAAGAACTGAATGTTATTGGGATTGAAAAATCTTCAAAGAAGGCTGATTTTGTGAATTCAGGAAAGAACTATATTGGTGATGTCAGTAATGATGAACTGAAGAATGTTGTTAACGATGGGTTTCTTAAGGCAACCACTGATGAAACAGTTATAAAAGAGTGTGATATTATCATTATCTGTGTTCCCACCCCCCTGGATAAGTTTAAAAAACCGGATATGACTTATATTGAAAATTCATGTATTGATATTGGAAAGAATATGAAAAGGGGGACTTTTATATCTCTTGAAAGCACAACTTATCCAACAACAACTGAAAACTTCATGAAGCCTATTATTGAAAGGGAATCGGGAATGGAGTGTGGGAAAGACTTTTGGCTCTGCTATTCTCCTGAAAGGGTTGATCCGGGGAATCATATCCATAAGACAGAGAATACACCTAAAGTGGTCGGAGGTTTTGGTAAAGACGCTAATGAGATCGGAATTGCTCTTTATGAAAAGGCCATACAGCAAGTGCATCCTGTAAGTTCTCCGAAGATTGCCGAAATGGTGAAAATTCTTGAAAACACATACAGGCTTATTAATATCAGCCTTATTAATGAAATGGCGCTTCTTTCCGGAAAAATGGATATCGATATATGGGAGGTTATTGAAGCGGCAAAGACAAAACCATTCGGATACCAGCCTTTTTATCCCGGACCGGGTATTGGCGGCCACTGTATACCTCTTGATCCCTTTTACCTGGAGCATATTGCAAAAAACTACCAGTTTGATCTGACAATGATTCACACTGCAGGCCATATAGATAACCTGATGCCTCACAGAATGTCAATTAAAATCAATACGGCACTGAATCGTCATAAAAAATCAATTAATGGTTCAAAGATCCTTTTCCTCGGTGTGGCATACAAACCTGAAATTGATGATGAGAGGGAGAGCCCGGCGCTAAAAATAATTGATGAAGTGGCAAAGAAGAAGGGTGAAGTCTATTTCCATGATCCTTATATCAAAAATATTTCAACTTCGGAAGGGAGAGAGTATAATAATTCTGACTTAACGGATGAATTGATCGAAAAAATGGATTGTATTGTTTTTACTACGAATCACTCTGTCTTTGATGTTAAAAGTATTGTTGACAGAGCCAACCTGGTTGTTGATTTAAGAAATGCCACTCATGGAATTGATGATGGGGAAAAAATTTATAAATTATAAGTTGAAAGTGATATTTGATGATAGAACAATATCATCAATAAAATATTTTGATTTTAAGTGGATAAGGACGAATTTATGACCAGAAAAAAAGTCGCCCTTGTTGGATGCGGGCGTATTGCAAAACGGCATATTGATGCGATAAATTCAACAGAGGGGATAGAGATCTCTGTAGTATGTGATTCTGATGAGGGAAAAGCCAGGGAAACAGCCGAATCACTCGGTATAAAACATGTAACAGAAATTTCTGAGATTAATGGCGTCGATGTGATCTCAATCACTACGCCTTCAGGTTTACACCCTGAACATATAAAAACATCCATTGAAAAATCTGATGCAACCTGTATTGTTTGTGAAAAACCGATTGCCCTCACTGTAACGGAAACAATGGACCTTTTTTCTTTTGCAAAAGATAATAAAAAAATTCTCCTTCCGGTATACCAGAACAGGTATAATCCTCTTGTTGAATTTATAAGGGAGCTGATAAAAAAGGGTGTTTTTGGTGAAATTTTCCAGTTTAATGTGAATATTTTCTGGAACAGGAATGATGAGTATTTTAAGGTTGACTGGCATGGTTCACCGGATATGGATGGGGGAATTCTCTACACTCAGGCAAGCCATTATGTTGATATGCTGCTCTATTTCTTTGGGAACCTGGACGACTACAAGGGACTTAATGGGGATTTGAGGAATCTTGATATAAAAGACACGATTTCAGCTGTTTTTAAATTTAAATCGGGAACAGTTGGAACACTTAATGCGACTATAAGCACATTCAGGGAGAACTACATTACTGAGATGAGTATAATAGGGAAGAAAGGAACAGTGCATTTAACCGGAACTAATCTTAATACCATAAGTTTTTGGGATGTGGATGGTCTGGAAAAACCGGACATCGATTTTACGGAAAATGACGGACACCTGAGGGGACATGATAAAATGTATGAACACATTGTGCAGGGAAACTTTGAGCTTTTTCCTTCAGTTGAAGAGGTTCTGGAGGGTATAGACTTAATGGAGAAGTTAAGCAGGTAGTTCTCTGCCGGTTATGGATAAATTCATTGAATTATATTTAATTTTAACTAATGAAATAGCATGAGGTTTTGAACAAATGCAATTTATTGATCTTAAATCACAACAGGAACGTATACGTGATAATATTGAAAAAAATATAAAAAAAGTCCTGGATCACGGAAGGTATATAAACGGTCCGGAAGTCAGTGAGCTTGAGGAGAAACTTGCCGATTATACCGGTACCAAGTATGCTGTTGGAGTGTCAAGCGGAACCGATGCTCTCCTAATGCCCCTGATGGCATATGATATCGGTCCGGGAGATGCTGTCTTTACAACCGCTTTCAGCTTTATCGCAACGGCTGAGGTTATTAGCCTGCTCGGAGCTACACCTGTTTTTGTCGACATTGAAAAGGATACCTTCAATATTGACACGGGAGAGCTTGAGAAAGCGATAGAAAAGGTTAAAAATGAAAATAATTTAACACCCAGGGGAATTATACCTGTAGACCTCTTCGGTCAGGCGGCAGATTTTAATGAAATAAACGCATTAGCAAAAAAAAATAACCTCTTTGTCCTTGAGGATGCAGCTCAATCATTTGGAGGCTCTTATAAAGGAAAGAAAAACTGTTCCCTTACTAATGTTGCGGCAACAAGCTTTTTTCCTGCAAAACCTTTCGGATGCTATGGAGACGGGGGGATGGTTTTTACGGACAGTGAAGAAATATATGATAAACTAAAATCTATCAGAGTACACGGACAGGGTAAAGATAAGTATGATAATATTAGAATAGGAGTAAATGGGCGGCTGGATACGCTACAGGCTGCAATAATGCTTGCAAAGTTTGATATTTTTCTTGATGAACTTACCAGAAAGCAGGCTGTGGCAAGCAGATATAATGAAGGATTACAGGATATTGTAAAAATACCATCTGTTAAGGATGGGAATGTTTCCGCATGGGCTCAGTATTCAGTGATTTCTGATAAACGTGAAAAAATCATGTCTCATCTCAGCGACAATAATATCCCTGCAATGGTCTATTATAGAACTCCGCTCCCATTCCTCAAAGCATATGAGAGTCTTGGATATAAAAAGGGTGATTTTCCTGTAAGTGAAGAAATATCGGGAAAAATATTCAGCCTGCCAATGCACGGGTACCTGGAAGAATATGATCAGAATATAATTATTGACGCAATTAAGGAAGGATCCCGCAAGTAATGATTTATAAGGATTTCTCAGTTCTTTTTAACTATAAGTCACTCGTCATGTCTTTATGAAAGGCTTTCATTTCAGTATGTAATTATCATATGAAGAACAATATCAAGGATAAGATACTAACCATAGTCGGTGCCAGACCTCAGTTTATAAAAGCATCCATCGTTTCGAAAAAATTGAGAGAAGCGGGATACCGGGAGAAGATTGTTCACACTGGCCAGCACTACGACTTCAATATGTCCGAGGTATTCTTTACTGAACTAGAGATCCCTGAACCGGATTATTTCCTGGAAGTAGGTTCCGGAAGTCATGGTGAAATGACCGGGAAGATGCTTATAGAGATTGAAAAGGTCCTGGCTGATGAAAAACCGGAAATGGTCCTTGTATATGGTGATACCAATACTACGCTTGCCGGTGCCATTGCTGCTGTAAAGCTCCACATCCCAGTAGCTCATGTTGAAGCGGGACTGCGGAGCTACAATAAGAAAATGCCTGAAGAGATAAACAGGATCCTTACCGATAATGTCTCATCGGTACTTTTCTGTCCCACAGAAACAGCTATTCAGAACCTTATCAAAGAGGGATATTCTCTTTCATCTGATCATAATCCAGTGATAGCCAATGTGGGTGACGTAATGTTTGATGTTGCATTGGAGGTTTATGAAAGAGTTGAAAACAAAACCGGTGAAATACTTGGGAAATATGACCTTGAACCTGAGAACTTTGTCCTTGTGACCATACATCGAGCTGAGAATACTGATAATGAAAATAAACTGAAAAATATATGGAAATCATTAATAAAGCTTGCAAATTCGGGTAAAAAGGTATTTTTCCCCATTCACCCACGGACCAGGAAATGTCTTGAACTTTATAATCTGATAAATGATAAACTACCTGGTAATCTTGTTACAGCGGAACCTGTTTCCTACACCGAAATGGTTATTCTTGAAAAGAATGCGAGGGTTGTTCTAACCGATTCGGGCGGTGTACAGAAGGAAAGTTATTTTTTTAAAACACCATCTGTTATTGCAAGGAATGAGACTGAATGGATTGAACTTGTTGAGGCAGGATGGGCGAAATTGGCGGGGAATAATATTGAAAATATACTCGCTTCTATTGGGATTAATTGGAAAAGGGAGGATAATAACTGGATAGATCTATATGGCAAAGGATTGGCAGCTCAGAAAATTATAAATTTAATAGAGAGTTTTTTAAAAAAGGAAAGGGTATAATAGTTGTATCTTGAAACCAGAACAAGAGCATTAATTAAAACATTATCCTGGCGATTATTAGCAACTTTAGCTACTATTGCGTTAGTGTACCTGTTTGTTGGTAAAATACAGGTTGCAGTTGTCATAGGGGGGATTGAAGTTTTTATAAAACTATTGCTTTATTATTTTCATGAGAGATTGTGGAATCTTATCCAGATTGGTAAAGACCAGGCAGAGCCTTTTGTTCTGTGGTTTACCGGTCTTTCCGGATCGGGTAAGAGCACGCTTGCTCAAATGACTTTAAAAAAACTTAAAGATATGGGTTATAAAGTCGAACATCTTGACGGTGATACAATACGGTCTATATTTCCGTCAACGGGTTTTACTAAAGAAGATCGTGATCATCATATTAAAAGAGTGGGTTACATTGCTTCACTGTTAGAAAAACAGGGAACAATCGTCATCTGTTCATTCATTTCGCCTTATAAAGAAACAAGAAACTTTGTAAGAAGTATTACAAATAACTTTGTTGAAGTATATGTTTCTGCGTCTCTGGAAATTTGTGAAAGAAGGGATCCGAAGGGTTTATATAAAAAAGCCCGTTCCGGAGAAATTAAAAATTTTACCGGAGTTGATGATCCCTATGAAGTACCTGAAAATCCTGAGATTACAATTAAGACTGATGAAATGGATGTTAATGATTCGGTAAAAAAAATCATTGGCTCTATCAACAGGATGCAAAAATATACTTTTAACTAGGAAAGTGGAGAGTTGAATGGATCGGCTTGATCAACTTGAAAATATCAGTATACATATAATCAGAGAAGCTTATGCAAATTTTAAAAATCTCTGCATGCTCTGGTCTATTGGGAAGGATTCTACGGTATTACTCTGGCTTACACGGAAAGCTTTTTTCGGCCATGTCCCGTTTCCGTTAGTACATATTGATACAAACTATAAAATCCCTGAGATGATTGAATACCGCGACAAACTGACAAAGGAATGGAAACTTTACATGGTTTATGGACAGAATAATGATGCGCTGGAAAAAAAAGAAACTTTTCCGGATGGGAATGTTGACAGAATCAACTGCTGTAAGAATTTAAAAACAAATGCCCTGATCAATACATTGAATGGTCATTGGACCAGGTATAAGTATAATCATGAAACAAATAAATATGAAACTGATACGAACAAAGAGATGTACACAGGTGTCATTGTGGGTGCACGAGCTGATGAAGAGGGGTCTCGCTCAAAAGAAAGATATTTTTCTTCCCGGGATAAACAGAGTGAATGGGACATCAGTGATCAACCCCCTGAATTCTGGGACCAGTATAAAACTGACTTTGCTCCGGGAACACATGTGAGAATTCATCCTCTTCTTGACTGGACCGAGCTTAATATCTGGGAATATATTAACAGGGAGAAAATCCCAACAGTATCTCTCTATTATAATAATGGTAATGGGAAAAGGTACAGATCTCTCGGTTGCTGGCCCTGTACAAAACCGATAGATTCGGAATCCAGGAATGTCCCGGAAATAATTGAAGAGTTGAAAAGCGGCAACTTGAAAAATATTGCTGAAAGGTCCGGGCGTGAACAGGATAAAGATGATGGCGGTGGATTGGAAACATTAAGACGTGAAGGTTATATGTAGACTTTAATATCGGTATTTTATAATAATTTGGAAAAGACGTTTGAATATTAGCAAATCAGAAAAATCAGCGGAAAATACAGCTTTAGGAGGATCTTCAACCGACTCCATGAATATTGTAATAGTCGGTCATGTTGATCATGGGAAAAGCACAATTGTAGGAAAACTCCTCGCTGAGACAGGGTCGCTTCCTGAGGGCAAACTTGAGCAAGTAAGGGAATCATGTGAGAAAAGTTCAAAACCCTTTGAATATGCTTTTTTGCTGGATGCTTTAAAGGATGAGCAGTCACAGGGTATTACAATTGATACTGCAAGAATATTTTTTAAAACAGGAAAAAGGCATTATGTCATTTTTGACGCACCTGGTCATATTGAGTTTTTAAAGAACATGATAACCGGAGCATCACACGCTGAAGCTGCAGTCCTTGTTATTGATGCAAGTGAAGGTATTAAAGAAAATTCAAAAAGACATGGATACATGCTCTCAATGCTCGGGATAACGCAGGTTGCCGTTATCATAAATAAAATGGATTTAGTAGATTATGATGAATCTGTTTATAATGATATTACCAACCAGTATATGCTGTTTCTCAATGAGATTGGTATTGAGCCTTCAACCTTTATTCCCGTCAGTGGAATAAATGGTGACAATATAACATCAGAATTCAATAGAATGGGATGGTTTAAAGGTTCCTGTCTTCTGGATTCCCTTGATAATTTTAATTCTGAGAAAAAGGAAGAGAGTTTGCCCTTCAGGATGCCGGTACAGGATATTTATAAATTTACTAAGTTTGGTGATAACAGAAGAATAATTGCCGGTACTGTATTAACAGGATCAATCACTGTTGGAGATGAAATTATCTTTTACCCATCAGGTAAAAAGAGTAACATTAAGAGTATTGAATCGTTCAATTCCCCTGAAAATAAATCAGTGGAATCTCCTTTTGCAACAGGATTTACACTTGAAGATGAGTTGTATATCCCCAGAGGAGAACTGATAGTAAAAACCGGCGAAAAGAAGCCAGAAGTATCATCGAGAATAATGGTAAGCCTGTTCTGGCTTGGAAGAAAACCTATGCAGCCGGATAAAGATTATTATATAAAAATCGGTAAAGCCAAGGTATCTGCCCGGCTTGAAAAAATTATTAAGGTTATTGATGCATCGAGCCTTGACTATGAACAGAAAAGTGATAATATAAACAGACATGATGTTGCTGAATGTATACTCTCTCTGCTGAAGCCGGTTGCATTTGATAAAGTTGAGGATAACCAGTATACGAGCCGGTTTGTAATCGTAGACGATTATGAAATAGCCGGGGGTGGTATTATCAGAGAATGTCTGGAAGATCAGCAAAACTGGCAGAGAGATAAGGTCTCAATCAGGAATTATAAATGGGAGATGAGCAGTATCCCGTATGAAGAAAGAGCAAAAAAATATAATCAAAATTCGTCATTGGTTGTAATTTCGGGAAAAAAGGATGCCGGTAAAAAGACATTTGCTAAAAAGATTGAAAAAGAACTAGTAGAAAAAGGCAGGTTGTCATATTTTCTCGGTATTGGTAATATCATATATGGTGTTGATGCTGATATAAAGGGTATTTCAGACATGGATATCAGGGAAGAACATATCAGGAGGCTGGCAGAAGTTTCGAATATCATGATTGAGGCAGGAATAATTCTTATTATTACTGCTATAGAGATAAACAGGGAGGACCTAAAAATCATTAACACAAGTGTTAATACGGATAGAATCCTGACCATATGGGTAGGAGAAAAAAATCAGGTTGACCTGGAATATGATATTTATATAGATTCTCTGAATGATATTGAAAATTCTATCGGAAAAGTCATAAAACAGATTAATAAATTATAATTATCAGGAAATTTATCATGGAAAAAATTGATATAAAAGGGACAAGGGTCCTCGTTATTGGAGGAGCGGGTTTTATTGGAAGTTTTGTCGTTTCTGAATTACTGAAAGAGGATGTTAGTGAAGTTATTATTTATGATAATTTTGTGCGGGGGAAACTGGAGAATATTAATGGATCTCTCCATGATCCGCGTTGCACAGTTTATCCAAATGGCGGGGATATCAGGGATATTGATATACTCAATGATGCAATGAAAGATGTTGATTATGTATTTCATCTCGCAGCAATGTGGCTTCTTCATTGTAAGGATTATCCGAGAACCGCTTTCAAAGTTAATATTGAAGGTACGTTTAATGTGTTGGAAGCATGTGTGAATAATAATGTTAAAAAGCTAATATACTCATCGTCTGCTTCTGTTTATGGTGATGCAGTTGAAGTCCCCATGACGGAAGACCACCCTTTTAATAACAAGAATTTTTACGGATCAACAAAGATCGCAGGTGAGGCCATGTGCACTGCTTATAATGACAGGTATGGATTAAAAGTTATTGGACTCAGGTATATGAATGTTTATGGACCGGGACAGGACCAGCATAATATATACAGCGGTGTTGTTCCCATTATGCTTAACAAAATCGATGCTAAGGAACAACCGGTAATAAATGGGGATGGTTCTCAGGCTTATGATTTTATCTATGTTGAAGATGTTGCCCGGGCAAACATTGCTGCATTAAAGTCAGATGTTAATTATGGGTTTTATAATGTAGGAACTGAAGTCCAAACGTCAATTCGTGAACTATGCAATACTATTCTTCGGTTGAAGAATTCTGATCTTAAGGTCGAGTATAAACCGTACAGTGCCGATGATGCAAGACAATTCGTTCAAAATAGAATCGGTTCAGCAAAAAAAGCCACAGATGAGATTGGATTTACGTATAAATTTTCAATTGAGGATGGTCTTAAACAGTTGATCCAGTGGCGGAATAATACAATGGAAGCTAATTAGATGAGGAATATTCCTACTTACAAAACCGTGGTTTGATGAAAAGTTCAAAAAGCAGTTGAAAAGAGAAGATAGTATAATTATTTTCAATATTTTAAAAGAACAATACATAAGGTAATAGACAATGTGTGGTATTTGTGGAATAGTCTCACTTAATGGGGATCCGTTAAAAACAGAGTACATCAAATCCATGAGTGATGTAATATCACACAGGGGACCGGATGATGCCGGTTATTTATTGGCACAGAACGGCAATCTGAATACAAAGAAAATATCACACTTTATAAATTTTACTGACAGGGAATTTCATCATATTTCTCCTCTCCTGCCGGAAATTGACAGCAAGGCCGGTCAGAATGAACTGAGATCTTATAACTGGAACATTTTCCTGGGTCACCGCCGCTTGTCAATCATTGACCTCTCGGCAGCGGGGCATCAACCTATGAGTGATCTCTCAAATAATATATGGGTCGCATATAACGGGGAGATTTATAACTTTAAAGAGTTGAGATCTGAACTGGAAAATCTTGGTTACGTATTCAGATCTCATTCCGATACTGAGGTAATAATCTACTCTTATGAAGAGTGGGGTGCTGATTGTTTTATTAAATTCAACGGGATGTTTGCTTTTACTTTATGGGACAGGTTAAAAAACAGGTTTTATTTGGTAAGAGACAGGTTTGGAATAAAACCTCTTTATTATACAGTACTGAATAACGGGATGCTTATTTTTGGCAGTGAGATTAAGGCGATTCTTGAGTATAAGGAATGCAGCTTCTCTCTTAATTACGAAGCACTCCTTGAATATTTTACTTTCCAAAACATTTTTACTGACAGAACCCTGTATAAAGATATAAAGCTGCTTCCTGCGGGGAATTATATTGAGCTGGATTTAAACAGGTCTTTTTCAGACAATATCTATGATATAAATTATACTGAGTACTGGGATTTTGATTTTATTGAACCGGTTTCAAAAAAAAGTGAAAAAAACTATCTCGAAGAATTGGATTTTCTCTTCACACAGGCTGTAAACAGGCAGCTTGTCAGTGATGTTGAAATCGGGACTTTTCTCAGTGGAGGTATGGATACGGGTTCAATTACGGCAATTGCTGCAAAGAGTATTGAAAACCTGAAAACATTTACCGTTGGATTTGACCTTCACTCTGCGACCGGTTTTGAATTCGGTTTTGATGAAAGGGAAAAATCTGAATATATGTCCTATCTCTTTAAAACAGAACACTATGAGATGGTCCTTAAAGCCGGGGATATGGAGAGAATTATGCCGAAATTTGCCTGGCACCTGGAAGAGCCCAGGGTTGGGCAGAGCTATCCTAATTATTATGCTGCAAACCTGGCAAGCCGTTTTGTCAAAGTCGTGTTGGGCGGTACGGGAGGAGATGAACTTTTCGGAGGATATCCCTGGCGCTATTATCGTGCAGTTGTGAATGATAACTTCGAGGATTATATTGATAAGTATTACCACTACTGGCAAAGATTAATTCCTAATCAAGTTATTAAGGAAGTTTTTTCTCCCATATGGGATAAAGTATCCCATGTATGGACCCGGGATATTTTCAGGGATGTTTTTAAAAAGCATGCGGATAAATTGACAAAACCGGAAGACTATGTAAACCATTCACTCTATTTTGAAGCGAAAACATTTCTTAACGGTTTATTAGTAGTAAAAGATAAATTGAACATGGCCCATAGCCTCGAATCAAGGGTTCCCTTTCTTGATAATGATCTTGTGGATTTTGCCATGAAACTTCCTGTTAAATACAAGTTAGGCAATCTCGATGAAGTCATTCGAATTAATGAAAATGAGCCGGGATCAAAGTCCCAAAAATATTTTCAGAAAACTAAAGACGGAAAACTGATTTTACGAAAAGGAATGAAAAAATATATTCCAGAAAAAATAACAGGTCTTACTAAACAGGGCTTTTCGTCTCCTGACAGCAGTTGGTTTAAAGGTGAAAGTATTGAGTTTGTGAAGAATGTCATATATGATGATAATTCAAAGATATATGATTTTTTCGATAAATGTGCAGTAAAAAATCTGGTAGATGAGCATTTGAATGGCGAAAAGAACAGAAGGTTGTTGATTTGGTCACTTTTGAACTTTAATGAGTGGAATAGCCAGTTTAATAATTATTCATCCAAAATCTAATATTATTTATAATATCTCTCGAAGTTTAGATATACATATTTTACTTAATGCATAATTGAGTAAGGATAAATTAATTTGAAGTTTGATAAAATTAAAAATATTCAGATAAATAATGATAATAAGTTGAAAAATACAATTTATCTTACTTTTGATATTGATTGGGCATCTGATGCAATTTTATCCCATACTCTTGATATAATAGAAAAAAATGATATTTCTGCCACTTTTTTTACTACTCATAATACCATACTTAATAAAAGAATAATGGAAAATCCAAAAATTGAATTAGGAATTCATCCTAACTTTAACTATATATTAAATGGTGACTTTAAATATGGGAGTACATACAGGGAAATCATTAAGTATTATAGGAAAATTGTTCCAGAAGCAATTTCAATAAGATCGCATTCATTGGTCCAAAGTTCTCTGTTATTAGATGAATTTGCTTTATATGATTATAAATATGATTGCAATGTATTTATACCATATTATTCAAACATCGTATTAAAACCATGGAAAAACTGGAATGAAAGTCTAATCAGAGTCCCATTTTATTGGGAGGATGATCTTCACTTTATGCAGGGAGCTGATTTAAGCAAGATGAATATTGATTCGTTAATGAAAAGAGAAGGATTAAAAGTGTTTAATATACATCCCATTCATATATACCTAAATTCAAATAATATGGGATTATATGTTAACAATAGAAAATATCACCAGAATCACGAAATGCTATATAAATTAAGAAATAAAAATTATGGAGTTGAATCATTTTTAATTAATTTAATTAGGAAAGTAGTTAACTCACAATGAATTGCATTACGTTATTATTATGAACAACTTAAATAAAAGAATAGAAGAAATTAGTAATATATTAGATAATTATAGAGATCGGGATTTCTTTCAAAGAATTTTTAAAACAGATTTTAGTAAATATCTCTATCGTATGAAATTGATAAACTTTAAAAATATGCACCATGTCCTTGATGCGGGTTGCGGCTTTGGACAGTGGAGTATTGCTTTATCTATGTTTAATGAAAGAGTAAGCGCAATAGATTTCAGTAAACAACGAATTCTGGCTGCAGATACAATAACTAGATATTTCAATCAGACAAATATTAATTATTATGTTGGATCTATTGAAAAACTACCATTTAAAGATAATCAGTTTGATGCAATTTATTCTTATAGTGCAATATATCTAACTGATTATCAGAAAACATTATATGAGTTTCACAGAGTATTAAAAAAAGGCGGGAAATTATATATTTCAACCAATGATTTTGGTTGGTATTTATATAATATAATTATTAATCATAATCCATCAAGCGATTATAATCCAAGAAAAAATGCAATTATGACATTATTAAATAGTGTAATATTTAAATTCACAAAGAATAAAATGTTAAATTGTGATTTAATAATGCCAAAAAATAAAACAATTAAAATATTACAAAAAATCGGATTCAAAAATATTGTTTCCAGTGCGGACGGGTGCTTACGATATAAAAGTGACATGTCTACACAGCAATTCTATAAAGCGAAATATTTTATATTTAATAATGTTTATGAAGTACTTGGAGTGAAATGAAGTATGAGAAGAATATTTTTTGTTATCGGCGTAGGTCGTTCAGGAACAACTGCCATTTCAAATATATTATCGACAGCTTCAAATGTTGAATCATTTGTTGAACAAGATCCAAAGTTATGTATTGCAGCGAGAATGAAATATGATGGAGTTATGCAGTATCCGGATGACTTCATTTATAAAAGTAAAAATAAGCATATTTCAGAAACTCTAAAAAAAGGGTTAATATATGGTGATAAAAATCCTAATTATCTTTTTTTTCTCGAAAATATTATTAATGTTTGGGATTGCAATATCTTGTTTCTCATACGAGATGGAAGAGATGTTGTAAGAAGCAGTATGGACTTTTATACAAAAAGAGAAGATGGTTATGTTTTATATGAAGATGGTGATCAATATTCAATAACTCAAGCGGAAGAAAGGTTTTGGGATTTCGCAAGAATTCGGCCACACAAAGAAGAAAAAGTATACAATGAGTGGCGTAAAATGGATAGATTTGAAAAATTTTCATGGGGATGGGCAAAATATAATTCAATACTTTTAGAAAAGATTGAAACTATCAATAAAGATAAGTACAAAATTATCAACATGAATAATTTAGATGAAAATGGAATAAAGGATATATTTGAATTTATTGGACTTAGAGGTTATAATCATGAAGTAGTAAAATCTTTAATATCTTCAAAAATAAATACGAGTAAAATCCATTCAAAAGATAGATTTAAAGGCCATAATGATTGGGATGATATTTTATATGAGAAGTTTAATAAACATGCTCATTATATTATGGGAAAATTTGGTTTTTATCAATAGTTTTTAAGTGTTTAATTAATTATCATAATGAAAAAGAAAATATTTATAAAATTTATAACAACTATATATAGCTGATAAACATAAATTTGATTCATTTGATATATACAACTATCTCAACTAAATATTTTGATTATTTAAATTTATTTGTATATTCATTTATAAGATAAGTCCCAGTTTTTTTTAATGAAAAATTTCTCCATTTGTTAAATATTTCTTTTAATATTAAAACAGTATCTTTTAATTCAACAAAGCTTTTTATATTTGTAATTATTCTCCAGATAACACTTAAATTACAATAAAATTCTCTTGATGCAAATTCAGGCAATTTTTTAAATATATCATCCTCAAAATTCTTATTGATATATACCGGATTGGAAAAATCTCTTGAGCTATAATGCTCCCATGGCGCATCCTCACGAACATCATTCCCACACTGGTTTCGTAACACTGTTCCCGGATAGGGAATTGGTATATAAAATTGTGTAAATTTTGAACCTATCTTCTTCGCAAAATTTATTGTATTAATTACTTCATTCAAACCTTCATTAGGTAATCCAATAATAAATGATGCACCTAATTCCATTCCCATACCAGTCACTAATTTTGCAGCTTCCAGGTTTTGTTCAACAGTTGTTTTTTTCTTCAAAAAGTCCAAAGTTTTCTGATTCCCTGACTCAAAACCAAGGTTGACTCTATGACACCCTGCTTTTTTCATAATTGAAAGTGTTTCTTCATCAACACAATCAACTCTTGAGTTTGCTCGCCATATTATTTGAATTTTTTCTTTAATTAGTCTATTGCAAAGCTCTTTAACCCAGTTTTTATTTATTGTAAAAGTTGAGTCTTGAAAAAGTAATCCCTTTGTATTATATTTATTTACGAGAACTTTGATCTCTTCAATTGCCCGTTCAATTGTTTTATATCGTACTCTTTTTCCAAGAACGATGTTTGCAGAACAGAAAGTACAGGGGAACGCACACCCTCTGCTGGCATAAAAACTGTATGTAGGAAGAACTTTATAATTCCCGGTGTGGGGTATATATAATTCCATTTTAATCAGAGAGTAATCTGGAATTGGTAATTCATTAATATCTATTGGATTTCGATTAATTTCAGTTTGCACAATTTCAGTA
This sequence comes from Spirochaetota bacterium, assembly GCA_050298055.1. Classification (GTDB taxonomy): domain Bacteria; phylum Spirochaetota; class UBA4802; order UBA4802; family UBA5550; genus JBNKTL01. Next base: position 14,430 of record JBNKTL010000019.1, on the reverse strand, counting down.
TCTTTTCTGTATGCGATATTCGGTATATTTTTTAAAGATTTTTTACTATTGAAACTTTCTATTAATGAAAGTAATGTTTTTTCGCCTTCACCAATAACAACATAGTCGCAAGCTTTGCATTCCTTAAGAGTTTGTGTTGGTAATATGGTAGCATGGATACCTCCAATAACAACTTTTGTTGCTGGAGATGCTTTCTTCACTACTCTTGCTGTATCATATGCTCTTGGAATTGAGAAAGTAAAACCGGTAAGTCCAACTACGTCATAATGTTTTTTGCTAATTATTTTTGAAATATCATTATTATCATAATTTTCTGCAACACCATCGATTATTTCAGTCTTAATACCTTTTTCATTTAGATAAGTGGCCAAACAGAGAAGATTGTATGGTAAAATATATCCTGTTCCTTTACTGAATGCAGACTTCAAGTCTTTCTTTGGTTGTGGTGGATTTATTAATAATATATTCATTGTATACCTTTTTTAAAATAAATAACATTTTCATTATGTATCATATAATGTCAATACTGTAGATGTTTTTGTAAAATATTATTAAAATTTAGTTGTTTATTCTTCCTATAAATTAAAAATCAAGTTATTTAATAATTTTAATTAGAAACATACGTATTAATATCTGTTGAAAAGATGTCTTTTTTTACTATTGATAATTAATAGAATTATAAAGAAACTTATTATGAAAAATAATTTAATATTTTAGAATAAATACTATTTAAAATTCTCAGAATATTTTTATAAATACTTTCTGTAATTTTTAATATACAAGCCGTAAACAAAATCATATTATTAAAATATTAAATTGTGAAAAAATTAATAAAAAATATAGCATTAGTAAAATATCACTAACGTTCAGTTGACGAAGATTAATTATAATTATTCACATAACAATTTTAAGGTAAGTGCAACATGAATATTATTTTGATTACATTTTTAGGAATAATCACAAGAATATTATTTTTTACTTCACAAGGAACATCAGACGAATATTCACATATATGGATGATGAAAGCAATAAAAAAAAAGAACAAGTTATTTATTGATAATGTTGAAAAATCAATAATTAATGGATATAGAGGCTATCCACCATTTCCCCATTTTATTATTGTTAAACTTTTCCCTGAAAAATATTGGAAAGTATCGGGTAAGATTATCAATATATTATATGATATAATTTCAATAATCATTTTCTATTTAATAACACTATTTATATCTCATGAATATAAAATTAGTAATCTGGGTCCTTTAAACTTTGAAGATTTAACAACTCTTCTGTTCGCCGTCTCGCCAATACTCCATCCGACAACAGCACGTTTATTGGGAATTGGAGGAAGAACATTTGGAAATACTTTGAGTTTAATATATTTCACACTATTAGGTTTTTACTTAATAGAACACCAATATGTCTTTTTATTCATATGCATTCCTTTATTCTGGTTAATTGTTATCTCATCACAATTTGCAACTCAAGTTATATTTTTCTTTTCATTTTTTGTATCAATTATTTATTTAAATCCATTCCCAATGATAACTGTTATTATATCAATTCTATTTAGTTTTATTATTCCCCGTTTAGGGATAAAAAAACTATTACAGAGAAAAATTGATCATTACTACTGGTTTTTTAGTGGCATGAAAAGATTAAATGAAGTATCAAAAAAAAACAGTTTAAAAGATATTCTCCTATTGCCATATTATTTGTTTACAGATATAAAAAAATTTATTAAGTGTATTTTTTGGTCAATAACACCACTCATTATAATGTATTCAATTCCACCAGTTTTATTCCTAATATATTGGGCTATTAGTGATAATACTATAATTAACACTTTTCTTAATGATGATTTATTATTTTATTTATCATCTTTATCGATTTCTACAATAATTATATTTATTATCACATCTTTAAAGCCATTTTTGTTTCTTGGTGAAGCTGAAAGGTATTTTGAATATAGTGTCGGAGCTATATATATACTTTTTGTATTCTATACTTCAATGTATAATCCAAGTATAATCTACTGGTTTGTAATATATAATATTATAATTATCTTAATTAATTATATTTTTTTAAATAATAGTAAAATACTGGATATAACACGTGCAAAAGAAGATGACAACTATAATAATTTGATTAGTTGTTTAAGTAAAATAAAAAATATGAAATTAATTTCAATTCCCACTAAATGGAATTTCAAAATAGCAAGTTCAATAAATACTAATGATGCTGTTTTTTATTATGATCATATATCAAATTATTATAAGATTGATGGATTAAAATACATGCGAGATGATTTTGCTTTTCTTTATTTCATTAAGCCTGATATAGACAGTTTTAAAAGGAAATACAAAGTCAATACGCTCGCTGTTAAAAAAAATGATTTATTATATGCAAATAAATTAGGAATTAATTATAATTTTAACAAATATAAAATTCTTTTTGAAAACAATGATTATGCGGTATATCATTTGTAATTATCTATTTAGTTAGCAGTATTTTTATTTTGTTGTTTGAAAATTCAGTAAATTATTTAAAGTTTAAAACAAAAGTTATTAATAAATTAATTATTGTTGTTAAGTATTTATAATTAACAATATAAAATTATGATTATAACATTATCTCCCTGACAACTTCAGCGGAGAAAAGTATACTATTTGGATGTTAATCAATAGAATGAAATGAAAATATTAATTACAGGTGCAAATGGTCTCCTTGGAAAAGAATTAGTTAAAAAGTTAAGTCTTAAACATAATAATTATGCTCTTGTTCGAAATAAAGCTGTTTTTATAGAAAATGTTAACATTGACCAACAAATACAAATAATTCAGTCAGATCTATATAACTTTAATGTAAAAATATTACTAAAAGATATTGATGTAATATTTTATCTTGCTCAATCCAAAAGATTTAGAGAATTTCCCAATGGTGCAAGTGATATCTTCGAAATAAATATTAATTCACCATTTAAAATATAAATTGGGCAATTAATAATAATGTAAAGATGTTCTTTTATACATCCAGCGGAGGTGTGTATAATAAATAATTCAGTTGAACCTGTTAAAGAGTCACATGTAATTAGTGCAAATAATAAAGGAATATATTTGGATAGCAAATTATCAGCAGAAATATTATTAAATAGTTACTCAAGTTATTTTGAATGTTTTGCAATATTGAGGCCTTTTTTTATTTATAGTCCAGATCAGGATAAAACAATGCTGATCCCCAGATTGATTGAAAATGTTATAAATAAAAAAGAGATAATATTATCGAGTATAAATGGGATCAGAATAAATCCCATTTATATTGATGATGCAACAAAAAATAGTCTCAAATCTATTGAATTTGTCAGGGAATTATATTTTTAATATTGCTGGTGATGAAATTGTATCAATAAAAAAAATTACGAATATAATTGGAAAAATAACTGGGAACATTCCAATTTATAAATACCAAAATAAATCTGATTTTAATTTGATAGCTGATAATGAAATAATGAAAAAATATTTATGTTCACCTGAAACAAGATTTGTTGATGGATTAAATGAAACATGTCATTCTTATTTGGATTAATTAAATATTGTAATAGTTGGTTTTAATTTATTGTTTGAATTCAGATTATGCAAAGTAAAAATAAAATGTTATCTGTAATATTTTGAAAGATTGAATATATATGATAAAAGATTTATTATATTCAATAGTTATATATGGTTTTGCTGGTAGTATCAGTAGTTTAATCGGTTTTTTTCTTATCCCTATATATACTAAAACTTTTACCCCATCTGAATATGGAATCATTGAAATTATAAATACTATAATAATGTTCATGAGTATATTAGGAATGCTTCAACTTGAATCTGCTGTTGCCCGGCATTTTTATGAAGCAGATAATGAGGAGGAAAGAAAATTCTATATTTCAACAGCGTTCTGGACTATAGCTTTCTTTTCAATTTTTTGGATGATTGTTATTATCCTGTTTTCAGGTATTATCTCAACATTCTTGTTGAATGATATTAAATATAAAAAAGTCATTATTGCATCATCATTTATTATTCCTCTTTCTAACTTCTATATGTTCTTTTCAATTATTATGCGTTTTATGAAAAAGCCTATTCAGTTTTCATTATTCATGATTGTCCAACTAATAGGTGTTCTTAGTTTTTCAATATTATTTGTTGTAGTATTTGAGATTGGAATTATAGGAGCATTTTATGGAAGAATTGCCGGGTTCATTTGTACAAATGTTATAATATTGTTGTATTTAAGAAAAAATATTAATTGTAATTTTGATTTTAAAAAATTACAATTAATGCTAAAATACTCACTGCCGCTAGTACCTTCTACCGGTGGTTCCTGGATTAACTCTTATGCCAGTAGGCTTATAATGCTTGGATATCTTTCTCTGTATGAAATAGGTATCTATTCAGTAGCATTTAAAATTGCATCAATCTTTACTCTTTTTGAAAATGCTTTCCGAATGGCCTGGGGTCCGTTTATGTGGGAACAATTTAATAAGGAAAATCATATTGAATTATATAAAATAATTGCAAAAACATTAATGATAATAACATTTTCAGTTGTTATTATTTTTTCATTATTTTCAAAAGAACTTCTAAACATTTTTACAAGCAAGGACTATTTACAGGCTTCTAGGCTAATTGGAATTATTTTATTCGCATTTGGAATGAGGATGATTAACCAGGTTATTTGCTTAGGACCACGGATTAGAAAAAAAACAATATATAACACAGTATCTTTTTTTATTAGTGTTGGTATACATATTATATGTCTATTGATTTTATTACCTATACATGGTCTTATTGCTGTACCAATATCTTTGGTAATTGGAAATTTAATTTTGAATATTATTAACTGGTATTTTTCTGAAAAAATGTATTATATCGGTTTTTCAAGACTATTATATTTCTTTATTGTTTTATTAACTTTTATTACATTAATTGTATTTAGGTTATATATTATTGCAGTTATTTATAAAATGTTTATTTCGTTTATATTGATATTTTTTATTATTTATTTCATAATAAAATCACATAGGAAATTATTACAAGAATAGAGGCAAATGTCTTTACAAAATATTTTGAATCATTTAGCATCAAATACCGGTGCAGTAATATAGAAAACTTCTTCGGTAACTTTTTAAAATTATGAACTCAATATAATATAACCAGAAATTCATGAAATTTTGAAAAACATAGGAACTCTGATATCGAGCAGTACTGTTAACAAGATTTTAAGTAAAGAGAAAGAATCATTTCATTCTTTATCAATAATATGTGTATTATTCATTTTTGTTAAAAGCAATTCCTGACTAATAAATCGTAATAATATTTGATTAATTAATTTTCCAATTATGAAATGATTTTTACAAGAGGAGGGTTTATTGTATCAAAATTCACTTTAAAACCTGCATTTGTAAGTATTTTTTTAATTTTGGATATACTTCTATAATAAGTACTATTTATATTATACTGGTAATACTCATCTGTTTTTTCAGTATTACTTTTATTTTCCAATCTTTCCCAGTGGACAAATGGCATCTTTAAGTGGCCTTCAACAATGTATCTGTTGCCTGGATAAAAGTTTCAAAAGTCTAACTGTATTAATATTACTATATTTTCCTTTCTGTTTTTGAACAGCAAGAAGATTGAAGAAGGTATAAGAAAACAATGAATTGATAAGATAAAGTATCTAATTGCTAACTATGGTTCGAATAGTGTTATCTGACATTCAAAGTGACTCCCCTCCTGTTATTTCATTTACTTCACTTTCCGGTTTTCATTTGTTAATCTGAATATTATTCTTAGCGGAAAAAATTACCATATGGAAAGTATTAATGGGGCTTTTTGAAATGAATACCTGAATGTTCATTATTTTAAAAATAAATTTGGACTGGGATATCATATATAATTAGTGGAAGGAACATAATTTTGAAAAGTCACAAAAAAAGATTAAAAAGAATGACGGGAAAACAGTACCATTATAAATTAGTTAAGGAAAAAATAGACCTATAAGAAATCGAAAACTGTAGTAGGGTCAAGTCCAAATTAAGTATGATTAATTATTTTTTTTAATAATTTGATGAAAAAATATATTTTTGGTTATAACCCAAAAATTGAAAAATCTATTTTAGAATAAAAGATTAAAAATATTATTATGCAAAAAAATATAAATAATAATAAAATATATTATTTAAAGATATTAATACTGGTAAGTTTTGTCCTTTTTTATCTTTTTATGATAAAGTTTTATTTTTTAAAACTACCTGGACCAAGTGATGCATTACAATATTTGACACCTTCTGCATTTGGAACCAGTTGGGGATGGTGGATGTGGTTTGACAGGTTGACTTTAGGAATAGGGCTTGGTTTTTTTACAATTTTCTTTAATAAAATATATATTGGTGGGATTGTTTATATTGTATTTGTAAGCACATTATTATTGTCATTTAGTATATATATTTCATATAAACTAGGAGGTTTTATTAGTGCTGTTTTTTGTGCTGTGTTCCTTATTACCTCGAATTATTTTCTGATATATTCTTCAAGTATATATCCGAATCAAACGCTAGCCTTATATTCATTAATTTCTTTCTATATGTTTTATTTTTATAACAGCACCAACAATAGGTTTTTTGATAATGTTTTTCTTGCAGGATTTTTTTCCGCATTTGCTCTGTTTAGTAAAGTAACCGGTATTGTCGTTATTATATTGCTTCTATTTGATTTAATTGTTTTAAAGAGAATTAAAGATATTAAGAAATTTATTCTTGGTTTAATTATTGGAACATTATTTATTTTTTTGCTTTATATTTTAGTATATAATTATCAATCTCTATATCATGCTGCATTTAGGTTTTTTAAAAGTAGTATTCATGCAAATTTGACATCCAGAGGTAATAATGCCGTATCGTATTTACCTGTTCTTCTTGATACAAAGTTCTTTCCTGTTTTTATTTCTCTCTTCATTTTAATTGGTGTATATCGCGATAAGGTTGTTAAGAAATTTTATCAATTTGGATGGGGGTATGTCGGAATTATTTTTTTTATTTATACTTTTAGTTATAGAGGCGGAAATCCCATTCCTTTATATATATATACATCATTTATTTTCTTTTCAATTGGATTATCATTATATTTGTCTAAATTAATTCGGAATAATGATTTTGATAATCAATTAAAACAAAAATTTGGAATATCATTCAATTTTGATATTGTATATTATTTTGCCGTTATAGTTTTAATGATAATGGGATTTGTAATAGGTATTAATTATCCAACTTTTATTAATAAATTATATTCATCTTCAAATGTTTCAATCTTAATCAAATGGATGCCAATTCTCTTGCCTGTTTTTATTGTTATTGCATTATCATATATTGAATTTTCAAAATCTCAATATATAGTTATTCTGTTAATATTAGTTATATCATTTTGGAGCTCATTAACAAATAGCGCAATTGCATATTATAGTGCAATTACTAATAAAAAACATTTATCTTTTTTTTATAAAAATGCTCCGCTTTTCAATGAAGTCTCTGAAATGAAATTTAGTGTTTATATATCAGATTGGAATAAAATTAGCAAAAGTGAAAGGATTATATGGCTTTACTGGGTTTTTTTCAATAAAAAATATCCAATTAGTAATGATTATGATGCTTTAGCTAAAACCAGAAAAAATGTTGAATCAAGTATTAAATATATTAAAACTGAAAATGAATTAAAAAAATTAGAACATAAGTATTTACTTACAAATGAATTAAGCACAATAAAAAAATATTACTCTGAATATTTGATAATTAATAGAATATCCTGGTATAATAATATTTATTATTTAATAAAAATTATTTAATTAATATAATGAAAGAGGAATAATTTATGAATTTTCCCTATAAAAAAGCCATTGTTACAGGTGGTGCTGGTTTTATTGGCAGTCATTTAGTTGAGGAGCTTGTTAAAATGGGTGTTGAAACTGTTAGTATAGATGACTACTTTGCCGGAAAAGAAGAAAATTTGTCACACTTAAAATCATATGATAATCTCCATGAAATCAAATGTGATATTACAGATTATAATGGTTTAGAAAAGTATTTTAATGGTGTTGATATTGTATTTCATCAAGCTGCATCAAAAAAAACAATCTGTTTAAAAGATCCCAGAAGAGACTTGGATATAAATGCTAAAGGGGCGTTTAATCTTCTAGAATTATCTTTAAAGCATGGTGTTAAGAAATTTGTTCATGCATCTACTGGTTCTGTTTACGGTGAAGCACAGTATTTCCCTCAGGATGAAAATCATCCGTTAAATCCAACATCTTATTATGGGATCAGTAAACTTGCTGGAGAAAAGTATGTAAAAGTTTTTAATCATTTATATGGATTAGATACAACTGTTTTAAGATATTTTCATGTGTATGGACCAAGACAGGAATCGAGCGATGTTGGAGGAGTTGTCTCAATATTTACAAGAAAGATGATGAATGGGAAACCAGTTACAATTTTTGGAGATGGTACACAACAAAGGTCATTTACTTTTGTGAAAGATGTTGTAAAAGCTAACATCATGAGTGCAATAGATCCGGAATCTAATGGTGAAGTTTACAATTGCGCATCTGGAATAAAAGTTACTATAAAGCAATTAGCAGATATGGTTGCAGAGATTCTCAACATAGAAAATAATGAAATCAGATATGAGGATTGGACTCCAGGTGATATTAAGGTATTTGATATTGATAACACAAAAATAATTAAAGCACTAAATATTGAATTTATTACCGATTTTAAAAAGGGTTTAATAAAAACTATCGAATGGGCAAAGGATTATTTCATTAAAAAAGGAGAAGTCAGTGTATAAAAAAAATAGAATTGGAGTAATTGTCCCTGCTTTTAATGAAGAAGAGCTCATACTTGATACACTTAGTGGAATGCCAAAACTCATTGATAAAATATTTGTCATAAATGATGCAAGTACGGATAGGACTTTAGTATTAATTAAAAAACAAAAAAATATAGATAAGAGAATTGTTATTATTAATCATGAAAAGAATAAAGGATTGGGACAATCATTAATTGATGGATATATTGAAAGCAAAAAAAGAGATGTAGACATAACAGCAGTTATGGCTGGTGACAACCAGATGCATCCGGATGACTTGCCAGCACTGCTGGACAAATTAATTGTAGAGAACTATGACTATGTAAAAGGAAATAGATTACTTCACCGTGATGTTATTGGCTTAATGCCAACATACAGGTATATTGGTAACTCAGTACTGACCATTTTAACCAAGTTCGCTACAGGATATTACAACTTGATGGATCCTCAGTCGGGTTATACAGCAATCAAAAATGATGCACTGAAACGAATTCCCATAGATAAAATGACTAAAGGTTATGGATATAATGCTGATATTCTCTGTATGCTTAATATATTAAAATATAGGGTTGCTGATGTTGAGATAAGACCTGTATATGGAAAAGAAAAAAGCAAAATTAAATTATGGAAATATATACCTAAGACCAGTTGGATTTTATTTAAACTTTTTATTAAAAGATTATGGAAAAGATATGTTATTCTCGATTTTCATCCTCTTATTCTTTTCTATATTTTTTCTTTTTTTAATTTTCTGTTTATTTTGATCCCATTTACAATCAGGTTCTTTGTTTTATATTATTCACAAGATGAATTACCCAAGACTACACTAACAATACTTATCTTTACTTTTTTAATAACATTTCAATCAATCCTTTTCGCAATTTGGATGGATATGGATTATAATAAAGATGGAAGATAATATATGATTTATATAATCCTGTTTGTTTTAATTATAATTATAACTATTGTATTCATCTTTTACTACCATAGAAAGTTAAATGTAAAACAACCAATTTGGAAACTGGTTTTAAATTACTTTTTCCTGGATTATATATCTTTCATCATTAATTCAATACCTGGCATTGCTGGGCTCCTATTTAGATTTATCTATTATAAAATAATATTTAAGAAAATGGGTAAAAATGTTACTATTCTTGAGAATGTTAAATTTATTGAACCTTCAAATATTTCAATTGATGATAATGCAGGTATTGGTTACAGATGTTTTATTGAAGCAACTGGTGAAGTTAAAATTGGGAAATGGGTAAGAATTGGCCCCAATGTCTCTTTCTTTACAACTAATCATAATTATATTAAAAAAGATATTAAAATAAAACATCAAGGATATACAACAGGTTCGATTATTATTGAGAATGATGTATGGATTGGTGCGAATGTTACAATATTGCCAAATGTTAAAATTGGAGAAGGTGCTGTAATCGGAGCTGGTTCAATTGTTTCAAAGAATATTGATAGTTTCACTATTGTAGCTGGGAATCCGGCAAAAGTCATTAAATATCGAAAATAATATTTTTATATACAATGATCAGGATAAATAAGAGTTTGGGAAAATTCCAGACAGATATTTTATGGAATATTGTCAGTTTCGGTATTATGGGTGTCAGTGGTATTATCCTTAATATCATGATTGGTATTTACTATGATGCCGAGACTCTCGGTATTTTTAATCAGGTTTATGCAGCATATATTTTCATTTCACAATTTGCAGTTGGTGGTATACACTTATCAACTCTCAAGCATGTTGCCGAATTCAGTAATGATAAGAAAACAATTTCTAGAATAATAATTGCGTCGTTATTGCTAACTTTCTTTCTGTCTTTACTATTTTCTAGTATTTTCTTTTTTTCAAAATCGGTAATTGGAAGCTTACTAAATAGCAAGGGTGTCACAACTGGAATCGTCTGGGCATCTCCGGGTCTTTTTTTCTTTGCAATAAATAAAGTACTGCTATCTATCTTGAACGGTTTGAGACGGATGAAAATATTTGCTGTTTTCCAAGGTTTAAGATATATATTAATAATAACCAGTCTAATCTTTTGTATTATTTTATCATTTTCTGGAGAAAAACTGGTTGTGGTTCTAAGTAGTGGTGAAGTAATACTATTTTTTATTCTGATAATTATACTAAGAAATGATATTATCATATCTGAAACTTCAGGTGTATTTAACTGGATAAAGAAGCATTTTGATTTTGGATTTAAGAGTTTTTTTAGTGGTGTTTTGATGGAATTGAATTCCCGGATTGATGTTCTTATGCTTGGATATTTTTTAAGTGATAAAATTGTTGGAGTATATAGTTTTGCTGCTATACTTGCAGAAGGATTGTTTCAGCTTCTAATTGTGTTGAGGACGAATTATAATCCTTTACTAGTAAAATTAATTGCAGAGAAGAAATATGAGGATCTGAAAAAGATTATTGTTAAAGGAAAGCTAATAACATATGGAATAATGCTACCTGTAATTATAATTGCAATTTTTATATACCCATATGCAGTGGATATTATAATGGAAAATAATAGTTTTGTGAAAAGTTGGCCTGTATTCTCAATATTATTAATAGGTATATTGATCAGTTCCGGTTATATCCCTTTCAGCCAGATTTTACTGCAGGCAGGTAAACCAGGTCTCCATACAATGATGATAACAATTCTTGTGTTATTTAATATCATATTTAATTATGTACTTATACCTGTATTTGGAATAAATGGCGCTGCTTTTGCTACTTCTGGATCTTTTGTCTTAAATGTAGCACTTATCATCATTATTACAAAAGGTGCTCTTGGAATAATCGTTTAAAATATAAAATTATAATCTAGGATTAATATAATGTGTGGTATATTTGGAATTACAGTAAATAAGCAAACTAATATTTCCAATGACTTATTAATATCAATTATTAATGATCTTTTTCTTCTTTCTGAATCAAGAGGTAAAGAAGCAGCAGGTATTGCGATTACTTCAGGAAGTAAAATTAATGTTTATAAAAAGTCAATCCCTGCATCAGTGATGATTAGATCAAAAGGTTTTAAACACTTTTTAAATGACTCAGTTAATTCTAATATAAGAAACAGCAATGGTTTAATTAGTTCTCCAATTGCAATAATAGGGCATTCGAGGCTTGTAACAAATGGCAGTATGGAGATACATGACAATAATCAACCGGTTATTACAGATCGTATTGTTGGTGTTCACAATGGAATCATTGTTAATGATAAGGAATTGTGGGAGAAGAATAAAGAAATCAATAGAAAATATGAGGTTGATACAGAAGTAATTCTGTCACTTATTGAGGATTTTTATTCAAAAAATCCTTCACTAATAAATTCGATAAATCAAGCATATCAGAAAATTATAGGTGCAACAACAATTGCTACTCTTTTTGAAGAGAATGATGCCCTTGTAATTGCAACAAATAATGGTTCTCTTTATGTTTGTGAAGATAGGAGTAAAGGATTACTCATCTTTACTTCAGAAAGATATATCCTGTATAGCCTGTTAAAAAAGAACTATTTTAATTTTCTAAGTGAAACAGATATTAATTGGGTAAAACCAAATAGTGGATTTATAATAGACATTTACAATTCTAATTTTCATAAATTTGTTATAAATGGAAAAGAAAATAAAAATATTATTAGTAAACGTGATATACATAAGTACCAAATTCATGACCAATCATTCGAAAAAAAATATAATTTGGGAATAAGAGATTCCACTTCTGATGTTAATAACAGAATTAATATAAATTTCAATAATAATTTTGAACAAACTATACTTAACAATTTCCCTCATGAACTGAATTTCAAAAGATGTTCACAATGCATTTTGCCAGAAACTTTCCCATTTATTGAATTCGATGATAAGGGAGTATGCAATTATTGTAATAACCATAAAAAGATTAAAAGATGCGGAAAGGAAAAACTGAATGAGTACTTAAGCGGTTACCGATCAGGTAATGGCGAAGCGGATTGTTTAATATCAGTAAGCGGAGGACGTGATAGTTGTTATGGATTATACTATTTAAAAGACAAAATGAAAATGAATCCTATCGCGTATACTTATGATTGGGGTATGGTAACTGATCTTGCAAGAAGAAATATTTCAAGAATGTGTGATAAACTTGGGATAGAGCATATAATAATCTCGGCAGATATAAGGCAAAAAAGAATCAACATCAGAAAAAATATAAATGCATGGTTAAAAAAGCCTGATCTGGGTATGGTTCCATTGTTTATGGCTGGTGATAAACAATTTTATTATTTTGCAAATAAATTAAGCAAGCAGACTGATATCGATCTTATGATATTCTGTGCCGGAAATCATTATGAAAAAACTGATTTTAAAACTGGTTTTTGTGGTATAAAAGAAGGTTCTACTGAAGGACAGCTAAAGTTATCTATATGGAATAAACTTAAGTTATTTAATTATTATGGAAAACAATTTCTTTTTAATTCAATGTATATTAATTCCTCTTTAACCGATACCTTCAGGGCATTTTTATCCTCTTACTATATTCCACACAATTATATCTTTCTTTTTAATTATATTGATTGGGATGAAGATAATATAATGACGATTTTGAGGAATGATTTTGAATGGGAATTAGCTGATGATACAACAAGCACATGGCGTATTGGTGATGGTACTTCAGCTTTTTACAACTATATATATTATCTTGTAGCTGGTTTTACAGAAAACGATACATTCCGAAGTAATCAAATCAGAGAAGGCGCATTATCAAGAAAAAAAGCACTGAGTATCGTAAAAGAAGAAAACAAACCAAGAATAAATGGATTAAAATGGTATTTTGATGTTCTTGGTCTTGATGGAATTGAAATATTAAAAAGAGTGAACCAAATTCCCAGATTGTATTAGCAGTTTCCTGAAAAACTCATGAGTATCAAGAATTAATTGCAATTTAAGGGTATATCACCAATAAAAGGAATATGAGAGGACAACATTCAGATAACCAGACCGAACTTTACAGTTATATCCCAATAGAATCACGGATACCCCGGAATCACCCTTTACGAAAGATAAAGGAAATAACTGACAGTGTGCTAGAGGAGATGAGTAAAGATTTCGATGCACTGTATTCACATACGGGCCGTCCCAGTGTACCACCGGAGATGTTGCTGAAAGCCTTATTTTTGCAAATACTTTACGGAATACGGAGTGAACGCCTTTTGCTTGAGCAGATAGATTTTAATTTTCTTTATCGCTGGTTTTTAGGTCTGAAAGCAGACGATAAAATTTGGAATGAATCAGTTTTTTCAAAAAATCGGGCAAGACTGCTTGAGGGTGAAATAGCAGATCGTCTTTTTGAAAAGGTTATAGCAGTTGCCCAGAAAAAGAACCTTGTATCAGAGGAACACTTCACTGTTGACGGAACTCTTGTTGAGGCCTGGGCCAGTCTGAAAAGCTTTCAAAAAACAGACAGCGGAGAAGACCGTAAAGATGACGGTGATCCGGGCAACCCCAGTGTAGATTTTCATGGGGAGAAGAGAAGCAA
>JBNKTL010000018.1:29064-88481 GCA_050298055.1 Spirochaetota bacterium | reverse complement strand
TTACTTCGCGCTCTTTGTTATGAACAAGCTAAACCACAACAAAGAGAGAAAGAAGTTCTAGTGCTGAGCCCGCGTGATTTTTCACCAATAAGATTCTCTTAATATGTTGGATATTCCAGCAGTTAACCAATCATGATTAGTTAAAAATCACGCAGTCGAAGTGCTAGAAAGCCGCAGCGAGCAGGTTTACCGGGTGCAGGACCCTGTAGCCGGTAAAGCTCTCTATCTGCCACTTGCAGGTAACACAATCTGTTACCACTACCTCCGGAGATTCCCTCTCTATGAGGTTGAAGAGCCTCTCTCCGATTTTCCTGGATATTTCCGCGTATTCACTTTTGAACCCGAATGTACCGGATATGCCGCAGCACTCGGAGTTGAGAATTCTTAAGTCAAGTCCCGGTATTCTTCTCAGGACATTAATGGTATGGATCACGCCTCCCATCTTTTCCAGGTGACAGGGGGCATGGTATGCTACGCGAAGGGGCACAGGTTTCAGGGGCGGCATGCGGCCTTCATCAAATCTCTTTTGTAAATAGGTGGTAATGTAGTCAGTATGGCTGTCTACAAAGCTGTTGTCAAGGTTCAGCAGGTTCCTGTATTCATGCTTGATTGCCAGGCTTCCGCTTGAACAGGATATGACCGCCCTGCATCCCGTTTTTTTTATGGCATCTTCAAGAGACCGGAGATTGAACCGGGCGTTGGATGCTGCTTTCCCGGTACTGCTGTTTGCAATTGCGGGAACACCACAGCACCTGTTTTCCGGAATGATCACCCCGGTTTCCAGGGCATTAAAGAGGTAAAGCATGTCATCTCCCAGGTTGTGGTCCATAAAATTGACGTTGCATCCCGGGAAGTAGATGACCTGTTCGCTGAACCGAGACTGGTCTCCATGAATCCTTGTAAGCCGTTTATCAAAACGCTCCTTTTCGAGCAGGGGCATCCTGATTTCACTGCTTATTCCCGCGGACTTCTCCACCAGGTATCTCACCGGCCTGTTCTTCATGAGGGGATTGAAGATCTTTCTCAGGGGCATTCCCGCCCTGAGAAGTATGTCAAGCCTGCTGAGGAGTGACTCTCTTATTCGTATCCTGCCCGCGGCATGTCTCGCTTTTGCCCTGTGTATTATGTCCGCGATCTTAACATCGGAGGGACAGGCAATTTCACATCTCTTGCAGTTGGTACAGTATTTTACCGATTCATCAACCAGGATCGGGCTTTTTATCCGCAGGCGCTCCGTGTCGGGGCCTTCCTGTTTTGGCCCCGGGAAAAGGGGCGTTGCCCGGGCAACGGGACAGTAAACAGTACAGAAAGTGCACTTGATGCAGTGGTCGAAGCTTATGTTTTCGGTTTTTATCATTTATTTAAATCAATACCATTTTCAGATTGTGTAAAAAGGGGGATAGGGGGATAAAGAGGGGATGTGAGGATAAGATATTTCTTTTTTCTTATCTCCCTTATCTCCTCCATCTCCATATCTCCTTTTTTTACACTCTTTTTCTCTCTTCCTTTGTGTTCTTCGTGGGCTTTGTATGAAACCTCTTTAATTTTTTCTTTTACATCCCTTAATGATCTGCTCGGCGGCGTAGTACCCGGTTGAGATGGCAACGCCTCCGCCGGAACATTCCCTGACCGGGTCGTAACCGGAGAGGACCGCTCCCGCGCAGAAGAGATTTTTCACCTGACCCGAACCTGCCACTGAAGGATTCAGTTTCCTGTCTGTTTCAACCCCGAACTCCATAAAAGGATGTCCCTGGCTACCCAGGAACCGGGAACCGTACCGGCTTTTCTTCTTTCCACCCTCTGTCACCTTGAGGCCGAAAACAGGTTCGCTGATGTTCCTGAAACCTGCCGAGAGCCCTCCGCTGAAAAAACTGCCTGTTGCCAGGAGATAGTAGTCGGATATGTATCTGTATCCGGGGGTTGCATCGGTATTGATATACTGGAGGTTTCCGTCTTTTATGAGGCCCCCCGTGACTTTACCCGGTGTCAGTTCACCTCCATACCGGGCCAGGATGCTTCTCAGCCCCCTCTCCAGTCTCATGCCGGGTATTGAGGGGGGAAGGTTGGGAACTTCTACGATATATTTCCCGGTCAATTCTTCCAGCCGTGAGTGGATCCTGCTGTAATTGTCAATCCCAATAAAATCGGGAAGGATAACGATATCCGCATCACCTCCCAGGTTCTTAATATCCGCCGCCAGCCGGGGCAGATATTTCTCGGTATCAAATACCCTTGCCAGGTCTATTGACCTGAATTCCGTAATATCTTTTTTCCCTTCCGTATAGCCGGAGAGTTTAAGGGTTTTGAAAACCAGTTTTTTGTTCTTCAACAGCGGATTTTCCCTGAAATTCTTTTCGGCGAGGAGGGGGAAGAAGTCCCTGAACTCCTCAAAGTTTATGACAGCTGCTTCTCCCGGTTCAGTGAATGTTCTGTAAAGACCTTTGCTGAAGAGACTTCTCTGTGAAAGGTAGGTCTGTTTTACGTTTCCAAGAGCAGTGAGGTGAAGATGGTTCTTCTTCTCCAGCCCGTTCAGGATGATCCCTGCGGATTCCAGTTCATTCCTTATAAAGCCTATGGCTTCTCTTATCCGCTTCACTCCTGCCCTGTTATAGGGATGCTCCGGTCTCTCTTGAGTGAACTTTTTAATATGACCGAATATATTTCCGCTGCCTGATTTGTCACCCTCTGTTCTCAGCAGGTCGATAGACCCGGAGGCGGCATGAAGGGCGCTTGCACCATTGGTAATAACAGCAGTACGGAGTCCCGCCCCTGCGCACCGAATACCGCAGGTAAGACCTGCCAGCCCGCCCCCGATGATGATGCAGTGATATTTCACCGGAATGCTCCCTGATTATCGTTAACCATTATTCTCTTCTCCCAGTCCCATGAGTCCCCTGTATATCCAGTAGGTGAACTCGGCTTCCCGGAGGCCGTCACCCCAGAGAACAGGCTTCAGCCCCTTCCATCTCTCTTCGAGAAACTCTTCCAGCAGTTCCAGGGGATCCCTCTCACCTTTTTCCGCTAAGGAAAGAAGACCGGCGCTCCTGTATGCGCAGAGTTCACCCTGGCAGGGGCCCATTCCGATCCTTGTCCTTCGTCTCAGGTCAATGATTGTTTTCGCATTGAGTTCATGAAGAGCATAGAGTATTTCGCCTTCTGTTACCATTTCGCATTCACAGATGAGTCTCCTGTTTCTCTTCTCCTTTTTCAGGACGTCAAATGCTCTCTGCCCGTGCCTGTAGAAAGTTGAGTTTATCACAGATGTGGAGATACCCCTGAATCTTTTTATTTTCTTCATTTCCCCGGAACCGGATTCTGAGCCGGGGAGGGGAATGCGGTGGGTTATACACTTCTTTTTTATTCCCAGTTTCCCGCATGCAAGATCGCCTGCCATCTCTGCCATGAGCCTGTATGTCATCAGCTTTCCGCCGGCAATTGTTATCAAACCGTTCAGGCCGTCCCGCTCAGCATGGTCGATCAGTGCAATCCCCCTGCTGATCTCTCTTCCTGTTCCGCTCCCCGATACATCCAGAAGAGGCCTTACCCCGGCATATGCACGGAGGGCCCTGGCTTTCCTGACACCCGGAATGAGCCTGCTCCCGTCATCAAGGAGGATCTCTATTTCCCTGTGATCAACGCTTAAACGGTCAATTTTGTTATAGCTTATTTTCTTTGATGTTGTCCCGATAATGGAAACGGTGTCCCCGGGGACCACAATATCGCCGTCGGCCGGCATCCTGCACCTGTTCACTACAAGGTTATTGATCCTGTAATCGATTATAAGCATGGACCCCTTGGAGGGAAACATCTTTACTTTTATCCCCGCAAGTCTGCATATCCCTTCACCCCATATCCCTGCGGCATTGATAACCACTCCGGGGTAGATATGATAAACCGTATTTTCTCCCCTGCATACCAGGTATTCAATCTTATCCTCCCTGAGGACGATCTTAGTGACCCGGGTATGTGTGAGGAGTGACGCACCGTTTTCCCGTGCGCCCAGCATATTCGCGGCAGCAAGCCTGAAGGGATCTATGAGCCCGTCGGGTACGCTGATTGCGGACATGATCTCCGGGTTGAGTCCGGGTTCCATCCTGAGAGCTTTTTTTACGCTGATCTCTTCTGTTTTTATACCTGCAATCCTGCATCCTTCCAGGAGACGGGGAATGTATGAGGGATCATCCTCTTTTAGGGAGACAAAGAGACCCCCGGTTTCTTCAATACAGTGTCTTGCTATTTTTTTTAATATCCTGTTTTCGGTTATACACTCAGTCGCAGATTCCAGATCCTTCACTGCGTACCGCGCCCCGGAGTGAAGAAGACCGTGGTTTCTTCCCGTAGTTCCTGCTGCAAGGTCGTCTTTTTCAACAAGGAGGGTTTTCACTCCCCGGAGAGCAAGATCACGGGCAATCCCGGTCCCGGTTGCTCCCCCTCCTATTACAAGTGCATCGGTCTCTATTTTTTTTATGCTCATTAAACCTGTTCTGTTCAATATCAGATCATTAATGTCAGAGAAGCAGGTAACGTTTTTATGAGAGGAGTGTCAAATATATTTTGTTTTGATTTTTTCCTCATATTAAATTGACAATTTTTTAACATATGCAACAGTGGTTTTATTCTCAGGAAATAAAATACCGCAGTATTATTCATGCTACTTGATAAAATTAATAGTATAGAAGATCTCAGAAAGCTTAATATTGAAGACTTTCCCCGGCTCTCCCGTGAGATCAGGGATCTGATAATTGATGTTGTTTCAAAAAATGGAGGCCACCTTTCCTCATCCCTGGGAGTGGTAGAGCTTACCCTGGCCCTGCACTATGTATTTAATACACCCTGGGACAGGATCATATGGGATGTGGGGCACCAGGCCTATGCCCACAAGATACTCACCGGCAGAAAGGACAAATTTCATACAATCAGGAAGTTTAAGGGGATAAGCGGTTTCCCAAAATTTTCCGAATCTCCCTTTGATTTATATAATGTGGGGCACAGCAGTACCAGTCTCTCTCTTGCACAGGGGGAGGCCCTGGGAAGGGACCTCAAAGGAGAAAAACACAAGGTCATAGCCGTCATTGGAGACGGGTCCCTCACAAGCGGGCTGGCCTTTGAGGCGCTCAACCAGATAGGACATATGGATAACGATATTATCATTGTTCTCAATGACAATGACCATTCCATTTGTAAAAATGTCGGGGCCATGTCAAAGTACTTTAACAGGATCATTACGGGCAGCCTCTACAACAAGTTCAGACGCAAGTCAATGGAGTTTGTTAAAAGGATGCCGAAGATCGGGGTCTCTTTCTATAATTTTCTCTACAGGTTTTTTGAGAGTTTTAAAAGCATGATCATTCCGGGTCTTCTCTTTGAGGAGCTGGGTATTAGGTATTTTGGGCCTGTTGACGGACACAACATTGAATCACTTCTTGAGATGTTCGACAGTGTAAAGAACATCAATTACGGCCCAAAGATCATCCATGTTCTTACCAAAAAGGGGAAAGGATACCTCCCTGCGGAGATAGACCCGGCCAGGTTCCATGGGATTTCACCTTTCGAAAAGGATACAGGGAAGGCCCTGAATAACGGTGACTGTATCACCTATTCCGATGTTGTGGGGAGGACCCTTGCCGGTCTTGCCGCAGAAGATAAGAGTATCATTGCGCTCACCGCGGCCATGAAACTGGGTACCGGTCTCCTGGAATTTGAAAATAAATATCCTGACAGGGTATTGGATGTTGGAATTGCCGAACAGCATATGATAACCCTGGCCAGTGCCCTGGCCAGGACAGGGATGAAACCCTTTGTCTCGATCTACTCAACCTTTCTGCAGCGGGCAATTGACCAGGTGATACACGACGTGGGTATTATGAAACTGCCTGTAAAGCTCCTGATAGACAGGGCGGGAATTGTGGGAGAGGATGGTGAAACACATCATGGTGTATTCGACATCTCCATCATCAGAAATATCCCTCATTTTGTCATGCTGGCGCCGGCCGGTGTTGATGAATTAAGGGGCGCTATTCACTTTGCCGCTGAATATAATGACGGCCCCATAGCTGTGAGGTACCCCAGAGGCAAAGAGCCAATTGACAGAATCAATGGTAAAATTCCGAAACTGAAGCTTGGGAAATCGGTAAAACTCAGGGAGGGAAAGGATGTTGCCATTCTTGCCGTTGGGGATATGGTTGAAACTGCCCTGAACGTTGCTGATAAGCTTGAAAAGAAGGGAATCAAGGCAACGGTATTAAATCTCCTCTTCCTCAAACCCCTTGATTTGAAGAGCATAGAGAATGTGATACGTAAGACCTCCGGGTTTATTACAATAGAAAACGGTTCGGTATCCGGAGGTATCGGGGAACATATCCTCTCTCTGATTGATATTAAATTAAAGGGAAAGTTCATAAAGAACTTCGGTTTCCCCGATGAATTTGTTCCCCATGGAAGCATGGAACAGCTTTTTAAACTTTACAAACTGGATCCCGATTCGCTGGTCAAAAAGATCTTAGAGAATAAAGGAAAAAAGAGATAGCATTTTCCCATGAAAAAAAAAAGAGAATTGATTCATTCCTTTCTGAGACCGGCAGGTCAGTATCCCGGGAGAGCGCGAAAAAAGAGATAATTGCCGGATGGGTCAGGGTCAATGGTGAAACAGTCAGAACACCTTCGTACGCCATTACCGGTGACGAAAAGATAGAGATCTCCCGCCCCGGAGGTAACTTTGTCAGCCGTGGAGGCCTTAAGCTTGAAAAGGCATTAAAACACTTCGCGATCAATCTCCGGAATAAAAATGCCGTTGACCTGGGAGCTTCCACCGGGGGATTTACAGACTGCATGCTCAAGGCAGGCGCGAAGGTCGTCTATTCTGTGGATGTGGGTTACGGCCAGCTTGACTATAGACTGAGAAATGACAGCCGGGTTGTTGTCATGGAGAGACGGAACGCAAGGAGCCTTGAAAAAACCGATTTCAATCACCGGGTAGATTTCGTAAGTGCCGACCTCTCTTTTATATCGGTCCTGAAGGTGTATGCGACAATAAAGGAAGTTTTCCCCGGTGCAGAAGGGATCATGCTCATAAAACCGCAGTTTGAAGCGGAAAAGAGTGAACAGAAAAAAGGTGTGGTAAGAGAGAAATCGGTTCATATTGCGATCCTTAACCGGGTTATCATTTCTCTTCTGGAAAGGGAAATTGGTTACAGGGGGCTTACTTTTTCTCCTGTGAAGGGGCCTGCGGGTAATATCGAGTTTCTTCTTTACTTCGATAATTCAGGGAACAACCCGGGAGAAGGTGAAATTTTCCATGAGATTAACGAGGTTGTAGAATCTGCCCACCGTGAACTGGCTCCCTGAAATATTTGTTGACCATTTTTTACGAATTTTATTTACTTTCATCAATACTTATGTGAGGATTTATACTTTGCGCGCATAGTTCACGAAGGAAAAGAGAAATAGAGTGTAAAAAAGGAGATATGGAGATGGAGGAGATAGGGGGATAAAGAAAGTTAAAACAATCCCCTCTTTATCCCCCTATCCCCCTTTTTACACAAACTTGAAAAATGTGTAAAATCACTATTTTAAACAATAACTTCATGATATTTGCGGTAAAAAATAATGGGTATAATCATGAAAATGAATAGATTGCTTTTATCACATAATATTCAACGTGCTGCAATAGCGATAGCGTTGCTCTTTTTTGTATCTGGTGATATTTATGCGCTCAGCACAAAGAACCTTATTGCCTACCCGGTCCCCTTCAATCCGAAAAAGGGGAGCGTGAAGTATATTACAATTGGAAATTCGCCATCGGTTGCTGCCCTTTCAGTGGACAGGATTGTTATCGAAGTATTCGATATAAACGGTGATCCTGTTGTAAAAAAAGAATTCAGCTCCTCAGAAGCAAGGTGGAATGGAAGGAACGACAACGGGAGGCTCGTAAAACCGGGACTCTATATCATCAGGATCACAGCGGAGAACACCACCACCGGGGATTTCGGGAAAAAACTTATACGGGTGTTGATAAAATATTAGATTTGCCCCCCTAACCCCCAAAGGGGGCATAAGAAAGTGTTAGAAAAATATCTTGCGCTCCTTCTGGGGGTATGAAAAAAATATCGGTCTATGATAAAGAACAGTTACAGAGTAGTAATCCTCCTGGTTCTTGGCTTAACGGCGCCTGAAACGCTCTCCGCGTATGGTGCCGGCAGCAGGGGAGCATACACACGGGGAGGATGGGTTGGTGCCGAATATGTAGGTATGGGCAGGGCGGCGGAAGTTGTTGCCGATGATGTTTTTTCTATCTACTGGAATCCCGCGGGTCTCGCTGAATTGAAGGATAAAAAGAGACTTACGGAAAAGGAAATTCTGGACAAGGCGAGGACAGGGAAGGCGGGAGATATTTCAGAACAGGACCTCCTTAATTTTTCAGAGAAAAAAAATGATAAAAATGTGTTCCAGGTAGGAACATCTGCCGCAATGCTGGATGCTGAGAGGGATGCCGGTTTTGCAGGGGTTGCATTTAACGTATATAATGTTATTGTGGGGGTTGGGCTTTATTCAATTACATCAACCGGTATCGGTGAGTATGATGAAAGCGGTAATTATCTCGGTAATGACCTTAAATATATCGGTTCCGTTGGATATCTCTCTCTGGGCTGGGCCGCGGGTATTTCAAATATAGGTATATCCCTCAAGGGGCTCTATGAGAGGATTGCTGATACTCAATATGCAGGTGCCGGTGCTGATATTGGCGTACAGGTGAGTATGCTGCCATTTTTGAAAATCGGGTTTGTCATACAGGATATGGGAAGCGGTCTCTATCCAATGGAAGCCAGTGATGAGATAGAGAGCGAGTATCACTTTGCTTCACCCAGCCTTAAATTCGGAGGGGCAATAACAAGCGATACGGGTGTTACCATTGCTGTTACCGGTATAAAAAAACTTGAACAGGAAGAGTTTCAGCTCAATGCAGGGATAATGTACCAGCTTATGAAATCTGCAAATATCTACCTCGGTTTAAACGATTCTAATTTTTCCAGCGGTGTGATGATAAAGATTAAAAGAGTGCATGTGTCCTATGCTTTTACCATTGATAAGATAGATTACGGGTATAACAATATTGCGTCAGTGACGATACTGTTTTGATTAATAAGAAGACCCCCTTACCCCCTGAGGGGGCATAAGAGAATGATGGAAAACTGTCTTACGCCCCCTGAGGGGGGTGGGGGGCTAGCTAATACATGATACGAAAAGTTGAAATAATGGGCATCCTGAATGTCACTCCCGATTCTTTTCACGATGGAGGAAAATACATCAGTGTGGAGGATGCGGTAAGGAGGGCAAGCCGGATGGCAGAGGAGGGAGCCGATCTCATTGATGTGGGCGGAGAGTCAACACGGCCCGGATCAAAGCCTGTATCCGCACAGGAGGAGATAGAGAGGGTCTGCCCGGTCATTGAAACGATTGCTCATGAGCTTGATATTCCCCTGTCGGTTGATACAAGCAAATCAGAGGTTGCGGAAGCAGCGGTGAGGGCGGGTGCTGCAATTATTAACGATATCAGCGGCCTGACTTTTGATGAAAAAATAGCCGGTTTAGCTGCGAAATACGATACCGGGCTGGTCCTGATGCATATAAAGGGAACGCCTGACAATATGCAGGTTGACCCGGTCTATGATGACCTTATAGGTGAGATATCAGATTTTCTCAGAACAGCCAGGGAAAAGGCTGTGGAAGCAGGAGTCGAGAGAAAAAAAATTATGCTTGACCCCGGGATCGGATTCGGAAAAACACTTGAAGACAACTATAAAATCCTGAATAATATTAACAGGTTCAGGGAACTGGGCTCTCCGTTGCTCATTGGCTTGTCTAACAAATCGCTCATAGGCAGACTGTACAATAATAATCCAAGCAGGCTGCCGGGCACGATCGCCCTTAATACTGTATCTATTCTCAATGGTGCTGATATGATCAGGGTGCACGATGTAAAAGAACACAGGCTTGCCCTGGATGCGCTGATAAAGTTTATGGAATTTGCCGGATAGATGGAAAGTTTATACGATACGATCATTCATTCTACTCTCTGGGATATTATAAGAAATATTCTTGATATAGTCATAGTTGCTTTTCTCTTCTACTGGCTTTATATCTTTCTGACAAATACGCGGGCAATACAGCTCATGAAAGGTTTTATCATAATCTTTGCTGTAGCCATAATTTCGAGCCTCCTTCATCTTGACACACTGGGCTGGCTTATTAAGAACCTTACCACCTATGTGGTCATAACAATTGTAATACTCTTTCAGCCTGAACTGCGAAGGTTGATTACCCAGTTTGGTCAGAGGAACTGGATTACAAACCAGTCCGCTAAAGAGCTCTTTCCACTGGATGAGATCGTTAATTCCCTGACTTCAATGGCTGAGGAGAAGGTGGGAGCGCTTATTGTTATTGAGAGAAACACCGGTTTAAGGAGCTATGCCGAATCCGGTGTATTTGTTGATTCGGCCATTACCGAGGAGTTTATCAGGACAATCTTTTTCCCCCTGACACCTCTGCATGACGGCGCGATCATCATTCAGGATGGGAGAATTGCCGCTGCTGCATGTTATCTCCCTCTGAGTGATTCTAAACTGCTGAGAAAACAACATGGCGCACGTCACAGGGCGGCCCTGGGTATAGCGGAAGAGACGGATGCACTTGTACTGATAGTCTCGGAGGAGACAGGGAACATCTCCATCATGGTTAATGGGAAGATCTTTCCCCGGGTGAAGAATGCCGACCTGAAAAACATGATACTCTACTTCATGAATCCGAAAACGGCGTACGAGGAGACGTACAGTATATCATGAAATCTTTCCAGGATATATTGAAATTTCTGAACCTGACGGAAAATTTTACCGCCAAGGTCGCGAGCCTTCTCCTTTCCGTTGCGCTCTGGGCATACCTGGCAAACAGCAAAACAGGGGACATAAGCTTCAGGATACCTATCATAACAAGCAACCTTCCTGATAATATGGTAGTCACAGATATCTCAAATAAATCGGTTATTGCTGTCCTTCAGGGGAGAAAGGAGTACCTGAAAAATGTTAATGTGAAAAGTATCAGGGCGGTTGTAAATCTTTCAAAGCCTGTTGTGGGGAAAGCCCTTGATTATCCTGTTGAGATAATTAAAAACGAGGTCCCTGTGAGCATAAAGGTCATTGTAAAGAAAAAAACAGTCAATATTCTTGTTGAGAAAAAAATAGCGAAAAATGTTGCTGTGATACCGAGGATTATCGGCAAGGTGACCGAGGGAAGGGTGATCGGGAAATACAGTGTTGATCCGGAGACAATAATAATAAAAGGCTCCAAATCAATTGTCTCAGGTATTAATCATATATATACGAAAAACATTTCTGTAGATGGAATGCTTGAGGATATCGACAGAATTGTTGAACTGGAAAAAGATCCTGAAACAAATGTCATTTACAGTGAAACAAAAGTGAGGGTAACAATACCTATTATTGATTATGGCAATCTTTTAAGTCTCAGCGTTCCGGTAAAACTCCTGAAACAGGGTAATCAATACAGGTACGAAGTTGTAAACAGCAGGGTAAAGGTCTATATTAAAATTGTCGGGAAGAAAAGGGTCTTTCCGGAGGATATATCTGTTACAGTGGATGTTTCCCCGGCACGGTTAAAAAAAGAAATGAAAAATATAGGGGAGGAAGCTGTCACTGTTAAGCTGCCTGTTACGGCAGGTTTCGTCAATCTCAGGGAGGGAATGGAGATCATTACTATTGTCCCGGAAACCGTTGAAGTTAAAATAAGCAAAAAACCATAATAACAGGTTGATTTAATGATTGGGAATAAAAGATGTCTGATATTAAATTGTGTGTAAATGTTGATCATATAGCTACAGTGAGAGAAGCAAGGGGGGGGATTGAACCTGATCCTGTTACAGGGGCACTCCTCTGTGAGGAAAACGGTGCATCCGGGATCACGGTCCACCTCAGAGAGGACAGGCGTCATATCCAGGACCAGGATGTAATAAACTTAAAGAACGTTCTCAGGGGAAAATATAACCTTGAGATGGCCCTTTCGGACGAAATTGTTGAGATTGCCTGCAGGGTTGTTCCCGACCAGGTAACCCTTGTCCCTGAAAAGCGGGAGGAGCTCACCACGGAGGGCGGGCTGGATGTAAAGGGGAATTTCCGAAAGATATCCGCGGTAACGGAAAGATTTCAGGGGCTGGGCATTACCGTCTCTCTCTTTGTTGAACCGGATGGTGAAACAGTGAAACGTTCACTTGATACGGGAGCGGACTCTATCGAGATCCACACAGGGGCATACTGCAACGCCTTCGGTAAAGAAGGTGAAGCCCGGGAAAGAGAGAGGATCTACCGGGCAGCGGAAGAAGCGGTAAGGATCGGGATAGGAGTCAATGCCGGACACGGGCTCAATTACCGGAATATTCACAGTGTCCTTGAATCTGCGGGACTTGATGAACTCAACATCGGACATTCTATTATTTCCCGGGCTGTTATGACGGGATTACCTGCTGCGGTGAGGGAAATGGTTGACATAATTGACGAGTACAATGCAAAAAAGTGATAAAAGTAAAATTAACCCGGAGTAGTGCAAAATGACAGGTATTTTCAAATTACTGTTTTTCCTGTTTATAGGATATATAATCTTTAACCTTTTAAGGTTTGTCTTTTACCTTGGGAAGGGTGTGCAGGAGGGAAAGAAACGGTTTTCCAACATTGACAGGAATGACCGGCAGGAAAATGTAAAGGGCAGGAATAATAAGGATATTATTGAGCTTGATAAGGACCAGTACAAGGTGGAATAGCCAGACCCGTTGGTTGAAAGTAAAAAAAGAATGAAAGTCAGAACCCCCATATATCTGTTTTTATTGTCATTTTTTTTCATCTCCTGTGGAGGTTTGAAAGGAGAGTTTGCCATAAAGAAATTTGGTGAAGAATATTACAGAAAGATTGACAATAAAAATCACCAGTTTAACAGCAGTGAAAGGATCAACTGGGTCTATAAACTGGGAAGTGCCGGCGGAAGAACAAGGGTCGGTGTTATTCTCCTGAAGAAGGATATCTCCTGGATAGATATCAGCAGGAAATCAGATTATGTTGATACGGAAAAGCCGGCAATTTATGGTGAAATTTACGGGCTTCCTCCCGGAAATTACAGGATTTTACTCACGGAAGTCCCGGCCAAAAATCGTCTGGTTGCGCAATTCGATTTCTCTATTTACATCGATACAGAATAACAACTCCAAAAATTTTATCATGAATACTTTTCTTACAGTGGGTATATCGTTAAAGCAGTGGGTATATCGTTAAAGGAAAGCCTGTTAAAAGATGTAGCGGAGGAGGGACTTGAACCCCCCACACCACGGATATGAGCCGTGTGCTCTAACCAACTGAGCTACTCCGCCAAATCTGATTAGCGCGGGCAGGATTTGAACCTGCGACCTTTGGGTTATGAGCCCAACGAGCTACCAACTGCTCCACCGCGCGATACAAAAGAGACCTTATTTTGTAGAACGAATATCTGTCAAGATATTTTAATAAAATTTTAATATTGACAAATAATTCCCCTTATTCCTACTCTATTAACTGAACAGTAACGTAAACTGATCAATTAATGAGTTCCCGGTGAACACCAATAACTAACTTTCATTAATAAATTAATAGAAAAAAAATATTTTATCAAAATAAATTTCATAAAAAACAATCCCATGAAACAAAAATTAAAAGACCTTGCGCTGAATCATTACTCCCTGCTCACGTCGGTTCTGATCTTCCTCTCTTTTCCCAGTTATGATATCTGGTTTCTCAAGGGATATTCCTTTTTCGCCTGGGTTGCCCTTGTTCCCCTCATGATCTCTGTACGGGGCAGGAAAAAGAAGGATATCTATATCACTTCTTTCATCACCGGGTTGATCGGGAACTTCCTGACCTACAGGTGGATAGGCCACTTCGCAGGAGGCATCCCCGGGGGATATACCCTTATCGTATCCATGCTGATTCCTTTTCTCAGTGTTATCTTTGCGGGGAGGATCCTTGTTGCCGAGATCCTCTCCCGGAGAAATGAAAAGATGCGAATATTTATCTACCCGGCTGTATGGGTATTCTTTGACTGGATCATGTCTATCGGCTACCTTGCGTTTCCCTGGACCTACTGGGGATATTCGCAGCACCAGTTTCTCCCCTTTATCCAGCTGGCGTCCATAACCGGAGTGCTTGGTATCAACTTCATTTTAATTTTAGCCAACACGCTGTTAGCCGGTCTGGCGGGGAAACTTGTTGAAAGGGAATGGAAGTTTGCCGGGATGGGGAATATTCCTGAATTCAGGCGTCTGGGGATTTTCACGCTCTTTTTCTTTGCGGTTGTTTTGTACGGGGCGGTGAAACTGAATATAAACAGCGGTGAGCTGAAAAGAGACATCAGGGTGTCGGTTGTACAGTCGTGTATTTCTCCCTGGAAGAACTGGAACCAGAACAAATACCTCTATCTTTCCCAGCTGATCAGGTACAGTAAAAAATCTCTCAGGGATGATCCCGACATGCTCATCTGGTCAGAATCCGCCACCCTTGAAAACATATCATTCAGGTATGAGAACGGCTTGTCTAACCGGTTTGATGAAATTCTTATGGAATTTGTCAGATCTTCGGGTAAGCCCCTTCTCACAGGGGAGATAGGTCTTACCGACGTTATATCGGGCATCTACAGGAGCAAAAAGGCACAGAACAACGCGGTTTTTATAAACGGAAAGGGGGAGGTGCTGCAGACATATCCGAAAATTAATCTTGTACCCTTTGGGGAGTGGTTCCCCTATGAAAAACTGCTTCCCTCAGTGAAGAGAATCGCGGAAAGTTACGGCGGCTCAAGCTTTGTTCCCGGAAAGGAACCACAGCTTTTTACCTTTATGGGAAGAAAATTCGGAACACTTATATGCTATGAGGGCATATTCTACAGGCTCTGCAGGGAGTATAAGAGGAGGGGGGCAGATTTTTTTGTTAATATTACAAATGACGGCTGGACTGATACATACAACGGTCATATTCAGCATTTTTCGGCATCGGTTTTCCGGGCAATAGAGAACGGTATCTGGTATGTGCGGTCCGGTAATACAGGGTACACCGTTACTATTGACCCCTACGGCAGGATCAGAAAATCTATTCCCATCTTAACAAAGGGATATCTGGTGGGAGATCTCGATTTTTCGTATAATCATGATACAGTGTATTCAAAAACAGGGGATATTTTTCTTTACATTGTTCTTGCATTTCTCTTTTCTGTTATTGTTCTGCCCATTTACAAAAAGAGAGCAGAATAATTTTAATTAATTATGAGTGAATAATATAAAAAATTTTAGCCTGCCTTCGCCGAAGCAGGGGAGCAGATAGTTTTTTATTTTTCACAAGGAATTCATTATTTATCAGTGTTTATCCTTATATCAGAAAACTTAAACATATGAATTTTATTTGTTAATAAAAAAAATGATTCAGTGATTATTATAGGGGAATCCCCTATAATAAAAGTGGAAATACCCCTATTTATTTTTTATTATATCACCTACTTAACTTTTATCCTTTCGCCTATTGAACTTTTCCTGGTATTTTGTATATTTCTTAGTGTTCGATATTGAGAACCATTTAATATAATAAATTTTTCCCATTAATTTATTATATTTCACAATTTTCCTCCAATTAGAACAGTTTTATTTCCTTATGCCACTTCCCCAAAGTGGCATTTTTTTTTGTCTTTTTGAAGGCGGGGTCACGTGACCCCGCCTTCAAAAAAAAACCCGCCTATAAAAAGACAAAAAATTTATGTCTCCTAAAAAAACATCTTATTAAAATTTCAGGAATTCCGAAAATTATACTGAGAAGAAAGAAAAACGAAAAAAGGGAAAAAAGGATGTTTTTCAACAGTAATTTTACAAAAACCAACTACCTCTTAGAGAGATCTCTGGACGTTGAGTCTCTCAGGAGGAAGGTCATCTCCAATAACATTGCCAATGTGGATGTTCCGCACTTTAAAAGAAGTGAAGTTAACTTTGAGAGCGAATTGCAAAGGGCAATTACCGAAAGCAGAAGCGCTGAGAGCAGGCTGCCCATGATTAAAACAGATTCGCGTCATATTCCTTTTTTTGTTCCAAGAGATATCCGGGGTGTGAGACCACGGATAAACCTGGATTATAATACCACCTACAGGAATGACGGGAACAACGTTGATATTGAAAAAGAGATGGTTGATGCTGCAAAGAACATGATGAGGTACAATTCCTTTATTGCCAGTCTCAATCATAATTACAAAATGCTGAAAATTGCCATGAGAGCTGCATAAGAGGTAAAAAGAGAATATGGGAATGTTTGATAGTTTCAACATCGCTTCAACAGGTTTAACGGCACAGCGCCTGAGGATGGACCTGATAAGCAACAATATCGCAAATGCTACCACTACCCGAACAACCGAAGGGGGGCCGTACAGGAGAAAGAGAGCAATTTTTACACCTGTGAATATCAGGCCTTTTTATAAATCACCCCTTGTCCCGGGCAGAATTGATCACGGTACAGGGAGGGGAGTGCGGATCGTGAAAATTGAGGGTGATAAAACTCCCTTCAGGCTGGTCTATGATCCTCATCATCCCGATGCAATAAAAACAGGACCGAAGAAGGGATACGTGGAGATGCCCAATGTGAATGTGGTAACAGAGATGACAGATCTTATCTCCGCATCGAGGTCGTATGAGGCCAATATTATGATGGTAAACAATGCCAAGGCCATGTATAACAGGGCCCTGGAGATCGGAAGAAATATAGGATAAAGGAATAACCGGTGACGGCAGAGGAGGCAGCAGGATGTTCAGGGAACGATTAGACAAAAAGGAAATCTATGTTACACATGATCTTTCCGGGAAGATCAGCATGAATAAACATGAGAAGAGAGGGTATCTTGACGGTGACCAGTATATCTCTTCAAAAATTGAAATGAGATTTAACAATGCAAGAGGAGTTATCTAAATGGCAATAAACAGTACCGGGCACATTGTGAACCTGAAGGCAACACATGAACTTCATTACGGCCACAGGGTTGAAGACAAAAGAAAGGCGGTTGAAAAGGAAGCGGCTACCTTTTCGGATATGCTCAACGGTGCCATAGAGAATGTTAATAATCAACAGGTCAAGTCGGAAGAGTTGATTCAGAAAATGATCTCCCAGCCGGAATCTGTTGATATCCATACGGTAATGATATCGGCCCAGAAAGCGGAGCTATCTCTGACTATGATGAAAACCATCAGGGATGAAGCGATCAGGGCATTCAGAGATCTTATAAACCTGAGGTAGGGTAACCGGGAAAAGGGGTGTTAATTAGTGAACAAAAATTCAGAATTTAATAGTAAAATTCTCCATTTTTTAGTAAATTAATTGACATTTTTTTTTGTTTAATTAAGAATGTATTATGTCACATTAGGTTTTCCCAATTATTTTACCCTATTGCCGGAGCAGAATTATGAACGAATTCTTTGCAAACCTTATTAATCAGATCAAAGAGGTCTTCAATAAGCTTGACAGGACCAAGAAGATAATAATCGGAGTGGTTACAACGGTTGTTGTTGCGGCTTTTATTGTACTGTTTTCCGTATCCTCAGGTGAGCCCCACAGTATACTCTTTTCCGATCTCTCCTCCAACGATTTTGGGCAGGTGACAAAGAAGCTGGAGGAGATGGGCTACTACTACGATACCTCCGGTACAACATCAATACTTGTGAAACCTGATGAAAGGGATATCATCCTTACCCGGCTTGCGCAGGAGGACATGATCCCCAAGGGAATTCCCGGGTGGAAACTCTTCGATGTATCCAAATGGACAGAGACCGAGAAGGAACTGAATGTCAAGTATATGAGGGCTTTGACAGATGAAGTCAGAAAGCATATACAGTCTCTCCGGAACATAGATAAGGCATCGGTAGAGATTGCCCTCTCCGAGGACAGCCTTTACTCGGACAAGCAGACACCCTATACCGCGGCGGTGACAGTGCACCTTGCGCCGGGATATGATAAGCTCTCCAAGAAGGAGATCAAGGGGATAACATATCTTGTCTCCCGGGCTGTGGGGAACAGGCTCAACCCCGAAAATGTTACCGTTACCGATGACCACGGAAGGATCATCTCTGACTTTGACGATGAATTGGATAAAGCCAAAACCGAGTATACGAAACTTGAGTTCAGGCGGAAGATAGAGGAAAAGGCGCGGGTAAAGCTTTTAAAGGATATACGGGAAGGTCTTGAGAAGATCTATTCCGGTGACAGGATACAGGTTGTAAGACTGAACATGGACTTCAACTGGGACCAGATCTCCGAGGAGAAGGAGGAGTATACTCCCATAGAGCTGGTGGCCCAGGACCCCACAAAGCCGTATAATACGCGTAAGATCAAGGACTCTCTTGTCATATCGGAAAAGGCCACAAAGGAGAAGTTTCAGGGACACGGATGGAACCCGGAAGGTCCCGCCGGTACCGAAGGAAACAAACCTCCGGGATATAAGGCAAGTGATGACCAGTATGCCAAGTACAGCAAGGACGAGAATATCAAGAACCATGCTGTGAACAAGACAGTTAAAAAGATAGAAAGGGACCCCTATGATATAACGAAGATCTCCGTGGCAATTGCCATTGACGGTATCCAGGACCTCCCCCGGCTCCCTGACGGTGACTACGATCTTGATCCTACGAAGAAGCCCATGCAGCTTAAACTTACTGCGGAAGAGCTGAAAAAGGCGGAAAATATCGTCAAGAAGTCCATAAACTTCAATTCAGCCAGGGGCGACCAGGTTGCCGTTGAGAACATAATGTTCGACAGAACAAAGCACTGGGATTCCATCAGGGAGGAGTACAGGAAGCGTGAGCAGATGAAGAAGCTCCTCCTGGCGTCTCTTATCGGGGTTATCGCCCTCTTTGTAGGGTTCATTCTCTTCAGGGCCATCCAGAAAGAACTTGAGAGGAGGAGAAGAGCACGGGAAGAGAGGCTTGCTCTTGAACAGCAGAGGATGAGGGAAGCCGCTCTCCGTGTGGCAGAGGAAGAGGGAATCGATGTTGAGCTTTCACTGGAAGAGAAGGCACGGAAGGACCTTCATGAAAACGCGATGAACCTTGCCAAGGAGAGGCCCGATGATGTGGCACAGCTTCTCAGGACCTGGCTGGCTGAAGAGTAGGGACGGAGTAATTTTTAATTTGACTTTTCAGACCGGAAAGAGTTTATTTAATAAAAATGAGTGAATTTGACAAATAATCGGGGAAAAAGTCACGTTTTGGAGCAAAGAGAATGGCGGTTAGTAAAAAACAGCAATTAACCGGAAGACAGAAAGCGGCAATATTCCTTGTATCCCTGGGTTCCGATACATCTGCCGAGGTTTTCAAACATCTCAGGGAAGATGAGATCGAGCAGCTGACATTTGAGATTGCCCGGCTGGACAAGGTTGAACCGGAAGACAGGGACAATGTTCTCCAGGAATTCCAGGAGATGATGATGGCCCAGGACTTCATAGAGAACGGGGGGATCGATTATGCCCGTGATGTTCTCGAGAGGGCCCTGGGGACACAGAAGGCCATTGACATCGTAAACAGGCTCACCTCGTCACTGCAGGTGAGGCCTTTTGATTTTATCAGGCGGACCGATCCCAGCCATCTCCTGAACTTTATCCAGGGGGAGCACCCGCAGACCATCGCTCTTATCCTGGCGTATCTTGATCCCCAGAAGGGGGCACAGATCCTTTCCGGTCTTAACCACCAGGTGCAGGCGGATGTTGCCCGGAGGATAGCCCAGATGGACAGAACATCACCGGACGTCCTGAGAGAGGTTGAACGGGTCCTGGAGCGGAAGCTCTCCACACTCGCCAGCGAGGACTTTACTTCGGCGGGGGGTATCGATTCAATAGTTGAAGTGCTTAACAATGTTGACCGGGGAACCGAAAAGATAATTATAGAGGCACTTGAGGAAGAGGACCCTGAACTGGCGGAAGAGATCAAGAAGAGAATGTTCGTCTTCGAAGATATTGTTCTTCTCGATGACAGGTCCATCCAGAAGGTACTCAGAGAAGTTGATACACAGGATCTGGCAAAGGCCCTCAAGGGTGTGGATGCTGAGGTCCAGGAGAAGATTTTCAGGAACATGTCCAAACGGGCGGCATCGCTCCTCCGGGAGGACATGGATTTCATGGGACCCATCAGGCTCCGGGACGTTGAAGAATCTCAGCAGAAGATCGTTAACATTATCAGGAAACTTGAGGATGCCGGTGACATTATAGTTGCCCGTGCCGGAGAGGAGGAACTCGTTGTCTAGATTAGTTTTTAAACCAAGCGAAGTAAGACAGTCAAATATTGCCAAGCAGATTGAACTGCCGCACAAATACCAGAAAGACCTCATGGATGCCGAGGAGTTCAAGGAATTTGAGGTTGATGAAGACGGCAATCCCATAGATGTGTACCAGGGGCCCTCCATTGAAGAGATGGAGGCGGAGCTCGAAAGGTACAGGCGTGAAACCGAAGAAGAAGTCAAGGAGATGCTTGACGAGGCCAGGGAGAGGGCAAAGTCCATCGAGGAGGAGGGAAAGTCCCGGGCATTCAAGGAACTCCAGCAGACAAAGGAAGAGATAAACATTGAACTTGAGAGGCTGAAGATCGATTCCGAAAAGGAGATCGAAAGGGGAAAGTTCGAAGCCGAAAAAATGATCAAGGAAGCGGAACTCAAGGTATCGGAGATTGAGCATGAGGCATATAAAAAGGGCTACGATGCGGGCCGTGAAGAAGGTTACAAAGAGGGCCAGGCGGAAGTCATGAGGCTCATTGACAGGCTCGGTACCGTGGTATCAACTGCCGTTGATATCCGTGATGACCTTATCCGTTCATCGGAGAAGATGATGACCGAGATGATCCTTATGATAGCAAGGAAGGTCATCAAGGACGAGATCGTTGAAAGACGGGAAATCGTTATCAACAATATCAAGGAGGCAATTAAGCGGGTGAAAGACAGGGACAGGATCGATATCCGCGTGAACTTTGCCGACCTTGATATGACCACCGCACACAAGGACGAGCTGATAAAGATGATGGAGTCTCTCCGAAAAGTGAATATCTACGAAGATTCACGGGTTGAAAGAGGAGGATGCATCATTGAGACAGATGTAGGCGCAATTGATGCCCGTATATCCACCCAGCTTGATTCAATAGAAGAAGCCATACGAAATACAAGTACGCTTTAAAAGATAGATTTAAAAATCAGGCTCGACGACGACGTCGAGCCTGTTAAAGGAAATTTAATGCGACATAATATCAATTTTTTTCAATTTATTCCGATAATATTAACAGGCACAAGATCGATTTTCTGCCTGTTAAGAATGAATAAAAAGGCCATGCTATGATAAAAATTCTTCCCTATGAAAAGGTCGATGTTCTCACAAAGTACAAGAGGGTGCTTGAGGATGTTGATATTGTCAGGCAGACCGGCAGGGTCGAGCGGATCGTAGGGCTGACAATTGAGTCTGTGGGACCTGCGGTGAAATACGGAGACCTCTGCAAGATCAAGCTGGGCCCGGGGGAATACCTGTATGCGGAAGTTGTGGGTTTTAACAGGAACAGGATCATCCTCATGCCCATAGGCGATATGAAGGGTGTTGTGCCCGGAGCAGAGGTCTACGCGGCAGCGGCTTCCTTTACGGTCCCGGTAGGCAGGGAACTCCTGGGAAGGGTTATCTCCGGTTCCGGAGAGCCGCTTGATGGGAAGGGACCTGTTTTTACCCTTGAGAAGTACCCCGCGGAGGGAAGCAGGAGAAATCCCCTGGACAGGGAAATTATCACGGAACCCCTCTCTGTGGGCATCAGGGCCATAGACGGGCTCAATACCGTGGGAAGGGGGCAGAGGATAGGGGTCTTTTCCGGGTCCGGTGTGGGGAAGTCCACCCTCCTGGGGATGATCGCCAGGTATACCGATGCCGATGTGAATGTCATTGCCCTTATCGGTGAAAGGGGAAGGGAGGTAAAGGATTTTGTTGAGAAGGAGCTGGGAGAGGAGGGCCTGAAGAGGTCGGTTGTGATTGCCGCAACATCGGAACAGCCGCCCATGCTCCGGATAATGGGAGCCTTCGTGGCCCATTCAATAGCCGAATACTTCAGGGACAACGGGAACCATGTAAACTTATTGATGGATTCGGTAACCCGGTTTGCAATGGCCCAGCGTGAAGTGGGACTGGCCGCAGGGGAACCCTCCGCAACACGGGGATATCCTCCTTCGGTATTTTCCCTGATGCCGAGGCTCCTTGAAAGGGCAGGTACCAGTAAAA
Organism: Spirochaetota bacterium; assembly: GCA_050298055.1. Lineage (GTDB taxonomy): Bacteria > Spirochaetota > UBA4802 > UBA4802 > UBA5550 > JBNKTL01. Next base: position 66,149 of record JBNKTL010000018.1, on the reverse strand, counting down.
CAGGTGGCTCTATTACCGGGTTCTATTCGGTCCTGGTTGAGGGGGATGATATGAACGAGCCCATAGCCGACGCGTCACGGGGTATCCTGGATGGTCATATTGTCCTTGAAAGGTCACTGGCAAATAAAGGGCACTATCCGGCTATTGATGTGCTTGCTTCTATTTCACGGTGTATGAAGGATGTGATCAGCCCGGAACACGCGTCTGCCGCCGAAAAGTTCAGGGAACTCCTGGCGGCATATAAGGAAGCTGAAGACCTTATTAACCTGGGGGCATATGCAAAGGGCTCCAACCCGGTTGTTGACAGGGCCATAAGCATGATCGGTCAGATAAACGGGTTCCTTAAACAGGGGATATACGAAGAGGACACATATGAGAACATTGTGAACAGGCTCGCGGGAATGTTCGCCGAGAAGGAGAAAAGAGTATCCGCCGGGGACTTTGTTGCGCAGCCCCCCTCCTTTGCGCCGATTATCAGGTAGTATATCCATGGGGAATTGAGGAAACATGAAGAAGTTCAAATTCAGGCTGCAGAAACTTCTTGAAATAAGGGAAGCTGCTGAAAAGGAGATCAAGAATGAGCTTGCCGCCATTGTTGCACTGCAGAATGTGGAAAGGGCGCGGCAGGATGAACTCAGGACAAGTATTGATCTTCACAGGAGGAACTTCCGGGAGAAGATGAAGAAGGGGAAGTCCGGGATAACAGAGGGGATATTTCTTGAGAAGTACCTGGATATATCCCACCGGGCCATAGACGCGGCCGAGAGAAGAATTGAAGCGATTGAACCTGAAGTACAGAAGGTCAGGGACAGGCTGGTTGAAGCTTCAAGGGAGAAAAAGGTAGTGGAGAAACTCCGGGAGAGAAAACGGGAGGAATACAACTACCACGTGAACAGTGAGATCGCCAAGGAGAATGATGATATAAATCAGAAGATCTACCTCAGGAGAAAACTGGGACTGCAGTAGGGGGAGAGCATGGTTGAAGATATGTATAATGTCATGGCAAGGATCAGTGAGATACGGTCCCGGTTCGGACTTTCCCGGAAGCGGATAAATCCCGGGGAACAAAAGAGTTCCGGTTACGGGGAAGTCCAGAAGAAATCCCTGGATAATGTTAAAGGAGGAAACTCCACTGGCAGGGAGAGTATTAATAAAATAGTGGACTACTACTCGTCCCGGAACCGGGTCCCTGCATCTCTCGTCAGCGCTCTTATCGAAAAAGAATCGGGATATAATACACGGGCAGTTTCCCCGAAGGGCGCCATGGGACTTATGCAGATTATGCCCGCCCTTGCAAAGGAGTACAATGTCACGGACCCCTTTAATCCTGTTGAAAATATCAGGGCGGGGGTGACACACCTCAAGGACCTGCTGGAAGAATATCACGGTGACTACAAAAAGGCCCTTGCGGCGTACAACGCAGGAAGGGGCGCGGTCAGAAAGTCAAAGGGTGTTCCGGACTTCAAAGAGACGAAAGACTATGTGAAGGATGTCATTAACAGTTACCTGAAGAACAGGTAGAGAGGTAATAAAATGAAAAGCGTATCGGACAAGGCAAAGACAATCTATCTTATTATCCTGATCATTTTTATTTCAGGATTTGGCCTTTTATGGATGGATTATATAGGGTTTCTTGACATAAACAGGTATGTTGAGAAATTTAAAGGTGAACCGGCATCTGTTCTTCAGCAGGCCGGTGACGAGCCGTCGCTGATTGAAAGAGAGGAGTTCGAGAAAGAAAAGCAGAAACTGGAGGAGAGGATCGAGGAGCTGGACAAGCGTGAGGCGATGATCACGGACGCGGAAAAGAACCTGCAGCATGAGAAGGAGAAGATCCGGGAGATAACCAGAGGACTTGAACTGGAGAAGAAGAAGTTCGAAAAGAACAGAAAACAGCATGCGGGATATTTAAAAAATGTTGAGGTCCTGGCGGATAAAATCGGAAATATGCCGCCCGAAGAATCGGTACAGATCATGGTGAACTGGGAAGATCCTCTTATCATTGATGTTCTGAGACAGATGGATGCCAATGCGGAAGCTGCCGGCACGGCAACCATTACCACATACCTTATTACCCTCATGCCCAGGGAGAAAGCCAGCAGGATAATGTATCTTATGACTCAACTTTAGGTATATATACAATAACTACTCTGCCATATGATTAAAAATATGTAAATGCAATAAAAACATTAACGATGTGTCCCCGCCGCTGAAGGCGGCGGGACACATCAGTATTTTTTTTTGTTATTATACCAGTTTTTTACACATAGCTGAGTAGTGACAATATACAGAAGAATAATTATTTCTCGTATTATAATTTGTGAATTTATTGTTTCAGAAAAAATAGAAAAAAAGTATTAGCCGCAGGAAGATCTTGAATAAATAGTGTTGAATATTTATAATTTACCGGTATTTCTCAAAAAATTATTGACATCAAGCTGTTCCTGTTATTGGATAAAAAAGCAGTAAGCGAAGTGTTATAATCCGAAAAAACTTATATAAATGGGCGTATATCATGAAACTTGAAGACCTTCCTGATATGTCTGACTTTGATTCCAATATGATCGGAATCATGAACCACATGCAAAAACACAATATCATGAATGAAGAGATGCTTGGTCTTTTAAAGGACATGATGATTGACAGGCAGCTCGTTATGCTGAAGAACATTGTTCTTAAGGAAAAGCTCAATTTTGATATCAAGACAAACCTGTTAAAATACAGGGATGATTATCTTTCCATAATTCTCAAAGCCGCTTCGAGAATGTCAGATGTTTTTTCCCGGGATCATTACCACGTGACATTTATCAGGTATGATATTGATGATTTTTCCGCCATTAATAACAGGTATGGGCACGATTTCGGCGACATGGTGCTCTTTGAATTTACCGAGCTCTTAAGGAAAAACGCCCGGCCTACGGATTACCTGATAAGGTTTGGCGGTGAGGAATTTGATGTTATATTACCGGCAACAGATGCAGGGGGCGGGATCAAGTTTATGATGAAGATCAGTGAGGATGTTAAAAAAATGAAATTCAAATTCAAGGAGATCAGTGTGGGCTTTTCAGTAAGTGCCGGTATGTCCACGAAGAGATTTGAACTTGATAAGATTAAAAAAATTGATGAGGGTAAAATAACAAGGCTCTATGGATTGATGCAATCAGCCACTGATGACGCTCTCTATGACGCGAAAATATCAGGCAAGAACTGCTTCAGGGTTTATGATATCTCAAAGGACTACTGCGATCTGCGTGATAAATATGTAAAACTGAAACTTGCCCATGTCTCATAAAAAAAAATAAATTATTTATTTTTTTTTGTTTCATAGATCAATTGAAACTTCTTATTGGCTCGATAGAAATCTGTTGGAGTGACCGTGGGTACGCCAAAAGTATTCCTCAGTATAAATTCTGTTTCAGGATTGACATGCTTAATTGCAAAATAGATAAGTTCCGAACAGAAAAAGTTTTTAAACCTCTTTTGTGAATTCATATCAAAAACAAAATCGTAGGGTTTTCCTTCCTGTTTTTTGAGCCACCGAATAGCTTTATCAACCTGGCGGGGGGTTGACATAACATTATTTTTTGGGCGAAGTACCGCAATAACATCTTTCGTTGACAAACATTCAACAAGGGTCTTTTTTGCCACGCCCTCTCCGATAGATTCAATTATGACTGGTATCCCATTCTCTTCACCCAGATATGCCAGAGCATGTTTGAATTTACCGGGATTAAAGAGATTACTGAGGTGACCATATGATGTTGTTAGAATAATGTCCATGGGTTTGAGGATTTTCATAATCTTATAAAAATTAATCATAGGATCTTTTTTTGCAAAGGGGAGAGATATTTTCCCCACAATCTTTACAAGGGGAACAAGAAAATAAAAAAGAAGCCCTCTGATTTTTATTATTGTTTGATTCATAATAAAAGTTCCTTCCTTAATATTTTTAATAACAGAGCCCCGGGTTTAAACCCGGGGCTCTGTGGTATATTCCTTTATGAGGCTGATGATTTCTCTCTTCCCTTCGCCGGTTTTTGACGAGCTGAAGAACAGGGCTCCCGATTCAATTCCCAGTTCCTCTTCGATAACTTTTGATTTTTTTATCTTCTGGTTCCGGGTAAGCTTATCACACTTTGTCAATACCAGTGCCACTGGGACCCTGTTTGACGTAAGGAGTCTGATAAACTCCCTTTCATAGCCGTCAGGGACTCTTCGTATATCTATGAGGAGGAATGCAAGTTTCAGGTTTTCCCTGCGGGTAATATATTCTCTTATGAGCGGCAGAAATTTTCCCTTGATCTCTTTCGGGAGTTTCGCGTAGCCGAAACCGGGGAGGTCGGCAATTGAAATGCTCCCGTCAATTGTAAAGAAATTAATTGTCCGTGTCACTCCCGGTTTGGCGCCGGTTTTGACCAGATTTTTTCGGTTTAAAAGCATATTTATCAGTGAAGATTTTCCCACATTAGATCTTCCGATAAAAGCAAACTCAGGGTAGGAGTAATCGGGAAATCCTGATCTCTTGCTGCAGCTTTTGAGGAATTGTGCGGTTTTAAATTTCATTGCCCGATTTTCTTCTCCATAAGGATGGCGTCTTCTCCGTTTCCATAGTAGTTTTTTCTGGTACCGGTTTTTTCAAATCCCAGTGACCGGTAGAACTTCCCGGCAGGAGTATTTGATGCCTTCAGTTCAAGAAGTATTTTTTCAGGAAGTGCATCTTTCAGAAGCCGGTAAATCGATTCCATAAGCCTTGTTGCGGTTCCCTTTCTCCTGGAGTTTTTATCAACTGCGATGTTCTGCAACTGGATCTCCCCCGGAACATCCCAGGCTATGGCAAAACCGATAATTTCATGGTCTTTTTCGGCCACAAGAAAGAGTGAAAAATCTGTTTCAAGCTCCCTCTGAAAAAATTCCCTTTTCCACCGGCCGGAAGCTCCCGATTCAATCTCCATGACTCTTTCAATATCTCCGGGCAAAGCCTTTCTAATCTTCACAGTTTGAAATGTCCTTCATCTTCACTAATATATCAGGAATTGAGTTATGGGCGTTTTATCCGGCCGAAGCAGGAACTTCTCTCAGTTGTCCTTTGGCCGGGGGTCTCTCTTCTCAAGAAAAGCAGAGACGCCCTCCTTCATATTTTCGGTCCCGCAGAGCTTTCCAAACTCTTCCCTCTCAAGCTTCAGGCCCTTTGAAAAATTTTCTGCAAGACCTTCACTTACGGCTTTCATTGCGGCCCTGATTGCCGGCCTTCCCCGTGAAGCCAGAACAGACGCAAGTTCCCTGGCTTCTTTCACCACTTTACCCTCCGGGGTGACCCTGTTTATTAAACCGTATTCTGCGGCCTGTTCAGCGGAAAAGAAGTTGCCTGATAATATCATTTCAAGGGCCCGGGCCTTTCCCATGATCCTGGCAGCTCTCTGTGTGCCTCCGTAACCGGGGATAATCCCCAGTTTAATTTCAGGGAGTCCAAGCCGGGCATTTTTGTCCGCCAGCCGGATATGGCATGCCAGGGCAAGTTCCATGCCCCCTCCAAGGGCATAGCCGTTAATCGCGGCAATAAAGGGCTTATGGGCATTTTCAATAAGGTTAAAGATATCCTGGCCGTTCTTGAGGTACTCTTCACCGCTGCTGCTGTTTGTCAGCCTGCCGATCTCTTTGATATCCGCACCTGCGATAAAAGCCTTCCCCGCGCCGGTAAAGACAATGACCCGTACGGCATCATCATTGAGGGCCCTGATGACTGCTTCTTCGATATCGTTAAGGACCGGTGTGGAGAGCGCGTTCAAAGGGGGATTGTCAATTATCATTTCCGCAATTCCCTTTTTATCAACTGTGTAACTGCATCTGGACATCTTTTACTCCTTTAAAAAGAACTCAGGCAAAGTCATCTTCGGAGTACATATATATGCAGTAATATATTTTTCCAAGAAAAAAATTGAAAAGATTCTGTTTTTCTCAGAAAACTCAATTAATGACTCAAAGCATTTTTCTTGACAAATATTTCCCCAAGAGAAACCTGCTTTTATGAGAACACTGTTCACCCGGAGAGTACCGGCATAAGAAAATGGAATCATCTGCGAAAAGAATAAAGCATCTCAGGCGGGAACTTGATAAGAAGAAGATGTTCCCCTATTTTTTAAGCGACCTGAATAATATCAGGTACCTGACCGGTTTTACCGGGACCTACGCGTTCATGCTGCTGGACAGGAAGGAGACCTTTTTTATCTCAGATTCGCGGTACAGCGAATATGCGCAGTCTCTTGTTGCCGGATATGCGGAATTTCTCCTTCCCGGTGACGATCTCAATGTGACCCTGAAAGGGCTGTTGAAAAGACTCAACAGGGAAAAACTTTTCCTGGAGGAGCATTCTCTGACCCTCTCCTCATTTAACGTGATGAAAAAAAGCCTGCGGGGAATAAAGCTTGAACCGGGAGGAAGCCAGGTAAATATCATCAGAATGGTGAAGGATGAGGGGGAAATTGACCTTATTGAAAAAGCCGCGGAAATAACGGACAGCTGTTTCAGGTATCTTACGGAAAATATCAGCCCCGGTATAACCGAATGGGATGTGGCGGTGGAGATAGAGAATTTCTACAGGAAGAACGGCTGCAGGAGTTCTTCCTTCGATGCCATTGTAGCGTCGGGAAGCGGTTCATCCATGCCCCACTATGAAACATCAATGAAAAAAAAGATCAAACAAGGGGATATCCTCCTGATCGATATGGGGTGTGTTTACCGGGGATATAATTCAGACTTGACAAGAACGATTTTCGTTAATAGTGTTGATAAAGAGATTGAAAAAATTTATGCTGTTGTAAAGGAAGCGCAGGAGAAAGCCGTCAAGGCCGTTCGGCCGGGAATTTCAACGGGAAGGCTTGACAGTGTCGCCCGGGACCTCATAACGGAATACGGGTACGGGGAGATGTTCGGCCATTCCCTGGGCCATGGGCTTGGCTGCGAAGTCCATGAGCTGCCTGCGGTTAAGAAGAACGGAGATATCCGGCTTAAAAAGAATATGGTTATCACCATTGAACCCGGTATCTACCTGCCGGGTAAGGGCGGTGTAAGGATTGAAGACATGGTGATGGTTGCCGCCGGGGGATGCCGTGTGATGACAAAGTCACCTAAAGATATAATTGTTATATAGCGAGGTAATAATGATTTCCAGTAATGATTTTAAAAGGGGGACAGTGATTAAACTGGACGGGACCCTTTTTTCTGTTGTTGAATTTCTCCACGTTAAACCGGGTAAGGGGGGCGCCTTTGTAAGGACAAAGCTGAAAAACCTTGTGAAGGGGACGGTTGTTGAGAAGACCTTCAGGGCCGGAGAGAAGGTGGAGGATGTCAGGGTGGAGAGAAGACCCATGCAGTATCTCTACGACGAGGGAGATTCTGTTGTCTTTATGGACCAGGAAACATACGACCAGGAACATATCTCCAAGGATGTTATCGGAGACGTTCTGAAGTTCCTCAAAGAAGAAGATGTGATTGATATTTCCATGCATGAAGGGAATCCGGTTTCCATCGATCCGCCGGAGAGCGTTGTCCTGAAGGTGACCTATGCGGAACCGGGTGTTAAAGGCGATACCGCCACAAATGTGCAAAAACCGGTAAAGGTGGAGACCGGGGCGGAAGTCAAGGTCCCCCTCTTTATTAATGAAGGGGACTTCATCAAGATAAACACCCAGTCCGGCGAGTATATGGAGAGAGTCAAAAAGTAGTCATGAACTTTACCGATTACATCATCCAGTGGATCAACCAGAATCCCGGTAAAGCTGTGGGCGCCTTTACCGGGCTGGTCCTCGGTGTTTTTATCCTGACAATCGGTATCCCCAGGACCATGATCGTTATTCTCTTTGTTCTTATCGGGCTTCTCATTGGCAAACTGAAGGATGACAGGATATCAGTAATCGATGAAATAAAGGGAATATTTTCCCGAAAGAGATAGTTCGGGCTGCAGTGACAAAGAAAATCAACAGTCGTGACCTTGTTAAAGAGGCATACCGGTACCTTGTAAAGAAAAAGTATACCCATGCGGTGATCCTGCTTGAGAAAGTGAGTGTCAGTGAAAGAAAGCATCCCTATCCTTTTTTTCTCCTTGCAGTTGCCTATCTCTACAACAATAAACTCAGCAGGGCGTCCGAACTTATCAGCAGGTTAAAGATCTATCACCCTGACTTTATCCCTGTTCTGCACCTGGAGGCTTTTCTTTCTCTGAAAGCAGCTCCCGACCTGAAACATGTCCTGGGAAGATATATTGAACTCAATTCACTTTACCCGGGGGACGCGCATATACACAGGGGGCTCAGGCTCATCAAGAACAGCAGGGACTTCAGCAGGCTTCAGAAAGAAGCTAAACTCCATGATTATGTGGAGATCCCAAAACCGAAATTATTCCTCAAGGAGTTGAAAAAGGTGAAGTACGATAACAGCAAGAGCAGGGAGGAGAACATCAAGAGGTTTCAGATCTCCCTTCTCATCTATTCGATAATTGTGGTGGCCATTGTTTCTTACGGTTTTTACAAGGGTGTTCTTGTGCGGTTTTTTAGTAATGAAGAGGTTGTGGTGAAACATGAGAGGGAGATCGATATGGTGCACCTGGGAGGTTCATCCTACGACCTTTTAAAAAAGGTCAACAGGGAGATGACCCCGGAACACTATGTATCCACAGCAAAGCTGAAGGAAGACTTCATAAAGTCGAAGAGACTGATAAAAACCGGAAAGTATAACGAGGCACTCCTTCTCTTAAACAGGATCAATAGCAGTAACGTGAATTATGACGTGAAGGAAAAAACAAATTTTCTTATAAAATTTGTAACGGGGATCGAAGACAGGGTCTTTGAAAACATACCTTACGAAAACCTGAAAAACAAGACCCATCTTTACAGGGGGGCCGCTATCAGCTGGAAGGGACGTATCGCCAATTTCAAGAAGAGAGAAAGGGGAGCGATCTTTACACTTCTTGTTGATTATAAAAATAACGACCGTTTTAAGGGAACGGCAGAGATCTACTCTGAGCTTAAGGAAAATGAATTTAAGAATGGTGATATGGTTGAGGTCAGGGGGGTCTTTATATCATCAATTGGGAAAAACGGAAGAATATATCTCAGTGCCAGGGGAATCAGCAAAATTTAGCCCTGCTGGATGTTCCTTTCCGGGGAGAAATTGATGTCAGAAAAAAACGGTAAGAGCAGAATGTTTAAAATCAAAATAGTTGCGATTATAATTGCTGTGAGCGTGATCGGTTATGCCGTGGGGATGAGGTACCTGAACATGCCCGCAGGTGACGGCAGCAGGAAAGTTGAGTTTACGTTAAAAAGCGGGTGGGGATCCAACAGGGTTATATCTGAACTTTACAAAAAAGGAGTGATCAGGAGCAGGACCGCTTTTAAACTTCTCCTGAGGTACAGGAACAAAACAAATGATCTGAAAAAAGGGCTCTACGTTATCCATGACGGGATGAGTGTTGATGAAATAATCGGGATTCTGGTTGGGGGCAGGACTAAAACCGTTTCTTTTACCATACCGGAAGGCTATCACAACAGGCAGATCGGGGAACTCCTTGCGGAGAAGGGATTTTTCAGGACACAGGAGGAGTTTCTGAAATACGCGTCATCCCGGAAACTCAGGGACAGGTATAAAATACCCGCACCAAGCGTTGAGGGATATCTCTTCCCCGATTCATATACTTTTCCGGTGGGGTATGATAAGACGGGCATACTTGTGCATATGATCGATAACTTCTTTGAGAAGACCTCCGGGCTCAAAGGATTTCCGGCCGATCCCCGAAAGAGGCAGAGGCTTGTAATTATCGCAAGTATCGTTGAGAGAGAGGCACGGTTGAAGGAGGAAAGGCCTGTTATTGCCGGGGTTTTTCTCAACAGGCTTAAGAAAAATTATCCCCTGGAATCGTGCGCAACCATACAGTACCTCTTTAAGAAACCGAAGAAAAAGATCTACTACAATTACCTGAAGATCGAATCGCCCTATAATACTTATCTTAACAAAGGACTCCCACCCGGTCCCATATCAAACCCGGGACTTCACGCAATAGAGGCGGCCCTTAACCCGGAAAAAACAGACTATCTCTTCTTCGTGGTAAAAGGTGACGGAAGCCATAAATTTTCAAAGAGTTTCGGTGAGCACGCAAGGGCCAAGAAGAAATATATCGGGCCGTAAACTGTATTCATGCATTCCCAAAGAGTGAATTTAATTTCATCAACAGCATCAGGTTCCCGTCAACTTTATATTTTCCTGACATAAATGCGGTCTGCCCGTCCAGTTCCCCTTTTGATATGTTAAGCCAGACATCATCTGGGGAGTTAACCGTAACATCAGGTGTCCGGTGTGTGCCCTCATGAAAAACGCAGTTACCCTTTTCAATTGAAAGGTATGCGCTGAAATTTTCCCCTCCGCTTATATTGAACTGGTAGACGGCTTCCAGGCCGTTTGCATCTTCCTTTTTAAACCCCAGGGGCATCATTTTCAGCAGTTCATGACAGCTTGTGATTGATTCAATGCCAGCGACACCTTCCGGTTTGCTCTCCGGTTCGGATTTTTCCTTATTATGAGCATTTTTTGCTTTGGTTTCTTTGATGATATTTTTCAGCCATTCTTTTCTTGTTTCCCAGTTGTAGGGAGCTTGAGTGAACTCCTGTTTCGCATATGATTCAAAGCGGTCCAGGATGCCGTTCTCTTCCCAGTGTTTGTAATCGCCCGTCATAAATTCCTTCTCGCGGCTCACAAGGTCCCTCATGAAAAGGTAGAACTGGTAGCTCTCGTCGGTTGCCGGATAGACCCGTTTCTCTTTAATGGCCCTGATGAGGTCCGCGCCCAGGTCCCGGGCCCGTGCTTCTACCTGTTCTTTGCCCAGGAAGCCCCCGGGGCTTGTGGCAATGGCCGTGAGTGTCCCCACGGGAAATGCTCCGTAAACACGGAGAAGACCGGCAAGGTACCGTCCCGTTTCCGATTCACCCATTCCCGCGGAGACGCATACGGCAATTCCGGGTTTTATCGCTGAACGCAGCTTATGGCCAAAGCTCAACGACCGATCGATAAAGGTCTTCATCTGCGCGGTCACGTGCTTAAAGTAAACCGGCGAACCAAGAATAACAGCATCTGCGTCCAGCAGTGCGTCGATTAATTCATTATGATCGTCTTTTTGCCAGCATCTTTTATTTTCCAGGCAAAAACCGCATCCAATACAGTATTCGATCTTTTGATCTGAAAGAAATATCTCTTCCAGGTGGAAATCAACCCCCTGTTCGGCTATCGCGGAACCGATCATCCGGATCATCTGGCTTGTGTTTCCTATATTCCCATGGGGCGAACCGTTTATTGCAACAATCTTGATTTTATTCATTTTCTTCTCTCCATTTTGAATTTTGATGTCATTTTTCGTAACAAAAGGCTCATCATTCTGTGGAATGATAAGTGCCGGGTCAAGGCCGATGCTTTTCATATAAAACACGGGATATTTTTTGTTAAAAGGAATACCGTATCCAATTATAATCAGAAGGGGGAGTATTACCTGAAATGTGATCCCGGTTATGAGATTGTGACCAACCGGCAGAAGATAGGGTAAATACGTTATGAAGGCTGAGAGGGCGAATATTCCGGCCCAAACCAGGCTCATATTCCTGTTTATTGTCTTGAAGATGTCTGTTGCCCAGAACTCTTCCGGTGTTGTTTTCCTCGCGAAGAATTCCGTGAAATAGGACTTTCTGAAAAGAGCGGGGAAAAACACAACGGAAAATAAAACCCCGTATAAAATTCCCGTGGGTGAAGAGAATATCACGGGGCCCAGTTGTTCCGGGAATATCCAGAAGACCATCGTGTTCAGGATTATAAAGAGAAGAAATCCCTTTTGAACCATGGATATTCCCGATTCTCTTTTCAAAAAATATAAGATTATGATCATGAAAAAGAAAATGAGGGCAGTCAATGGCCGCATGATCTCCGTATGAAAACCGGACAGATTACCTGTTGTTATAAATCCTGCAAGTATAACAAACTGTACTATTTCCAGAAACCTGTTAACCGGTCGTGTCCTTTTTGAATGATTTTTATTGCTCATTGCGGTCTATTTTACGGTTATGCTCACCGTCATATCCTCTTTATTAAAGAGGAAAATCACGTCTTTATAATCGGGCGGGCCGAACATTCCTCTTGCGTTATTTGAAAAACCGTAACTCTCCCTGGGGATCCCGAGAGCGTTTTTATCCAGTTTCCCGTTGCCGTTTTCATCATGATAAATTTTGAGAGAGTATCTCCCATAGGATAGCCCCTTTATAACCCATTCCGCTTTTTTATTCTTCACTGGCACTCTTTTTCTTTTAAAGGCTTTACTTTTTTCCTTATAACATTCTTTTGAATGACAGAGAGCGATCATTGCGTTCCCCCTGTTGTTGGCAAAACCTTTGATGAGGACCCTGAGTGTTCCCCTGTTCCCTTTATTCTCAGCGAAAAGAGATCCCGCGGTAATTAAAAAAAAGATGGTAAGAGAAAAGATAAAGGTTTTTTTCATAAGAAAGCCTCCTCATTGGTGTTTCAAAAATAATATATGGGATTAATAACAGGATGTCAAGAGGGGAGGGAATGAATGATATTTCAAAGGGAATGAACGGTATGCATCATATACCCGGTACTATATTCCGAGTTTCTCTTTCAGCAGGGGGGTCATCTTTTTTCCGATGGGAAGCGCACTTTCATCTTCGTCATTAAGGTAGGCCATATACCTTCCTCCTTCGTAATATTTCACCTGTGCGAGATATTTTGTGTTTATAATGAATTGTCTGTGAATGCGGATGAAATGCTCAGAAAGTTTGCTTTCAAAATTTTTAATAAGCTGATTTGCTTCAAAATCCCTGATGTTTGTGTGCAGTATGGTTTTTTTCCCCCGGGCGGAAAGGTATATTAAATCGTCGCATTTAATCATATGATATTTTTCCCCTTCCTTTACGGACAGGGAATAATTATCGGAATTGACCTCTTTTTCGAGTTTTATTTCATCCAGGCTCTTCTCAAGTTCTTCTTTACTGAATTGAAGCCGGTTTACAAACACGGCAATTGTTGTTACAATAAGAGCTATGAGTAAAGCGGGAATAAAATAGCCGGTTTTTACCTGAAAGATGGGGTAGTTGAATAAAAATAAGACGATAGAGTTACTTAACACTATTCCGGCCATGGCTGCGATGAGAGCTCCTGATAATATGACCGGCAGCCTGATTACGGCAGTTTTGGAATTCAATAATTTTCCAAGAAAATATCCCGATATATTGCAAAAGAGCGATATAAAATTGGATATGATAAATATTGAAATAAAAACTTCAAAGAGCGGAAATGGTGTATTGATTGCCACAAAAGAAAAGACAAGGAGTGATATGACTATATTGATCATCAGCCATATTAATACTTTTTTCATTGTTTTTCCTGATAGTCTCATGGATTAATTTTCCTTACGGGAATTTTGTATTCAAATTTTCTTCTGGTTTTTAAGTATTAGCATAACTACCCAGCTATATGTCTAATATTAACGTATTTGTTTAAAATATCAACAATATATCCATGCCATCGCGGGCGGGGATATACCTGTAATTATATTTATTATGTCTTTTTTACAGATCGTTGAGTCGTTAAATCCAATTTTTTAACTTTTATTTATCATATTCAGTGTAAAATAATAATAAATAATTTGAAAAGAATAAAATCCTGTATTATAAAGGATCCTGTAAATTATTAATAATTTAATTACTACTCAGCCATATGGCTGAAATTGACCTATTTATAGAAATATCAACAATATGTCCCCGCCGCCGAAGGCGGCGGGGACATATCAGTTTCTTTTTTTGCAGATAGGACGATTTTGATACATAGCTGAGTAGTAACAAAATACTCACACTTGGAGGAGACATTGCATAATAAACCGAACAAAATTGAATACTATTTTGAAAACTTTCTCTATAATTTTCGCTTCCTGGCAATAATCGCGGTGCTGGGATCAATTCTTTCGTCAATACTGATGTTTGTCAGAGGGACCATGCTTGCTTTTCATGGCCTGCAGATATTCATTGTGGAATTCAGCCATATCGGTACCCACTCAAATGAGGAGAGTGAAATTGTCCCTCTCCTGATATCATCAGTGGATAATTATCTTTTCGCCACAGTGCTCCTGATTTTCAGCCTTGGTATTTATGAGCTCTTTATCAGCAAGATTGACACTGTTTCCCTGGAAGATTTCGGGGATGAGGGTAACAGGCCAAACTGGCTGAAGATATCAAGTCTTGATGACCTGAAGAATTCCCTGGGAAAAGTCATCATTATGATACTGATTGTGGCATTTTTCGAACACTCAATGAAAATCAGTTACAGCAGTTCTCTGGACCTTCTCTTCCTGGCAGTGGGAATTTTTCTTATAGCCGGCGCCCTCTATCTGAAACATAAATCCACTCTTGATAAAGAGCATTAAGTTGAGGAGAACCGAAGAGTAAAATGAAAACAATCCTGGCCATTACTCTCTGCTGTGCAATTACTGCAACAGGCTGCAGTACAAAATTTAATACCAAGGCCGATTACTCATTTTCGGAAAGTGAACTGGGCAGGGGGAACATCGATTCGGCTATCCGTGAACTTCCCCGGGGTGAAAAGGGGACCTTTATTACCACAATGGAAAGAACATACCTGAACCTCCTGAGGGGAGAGCCGGATATCAGTGACCTGCTGAAGTATGCCGGAAAGATAGAGGAGAGGCTGCGCTACAGTGTGTCACGGGAGCTCCGGACTTTCTTCTACCTGGAAACACCTGAAGGCTACTACGCGTCCGAGCATGAAATCGTCTGGATGCATATACTCCTGAGCTGGGGGTTCTCGATGAAGGGAGATTTTGAGCAGGCATATGTTGAGGCAAAGAAGAGCTCTGTTCTCCTGAGTACTCACTGGAGCCAGGAGGGGCGGTTTGACGATCCTTTCCTCAGGATAGTCCTGGGCTGTATCTGGACCATGTGCGGCCACTGGGAAGAGGCGCAGGTGGATTTCAGGGTTGCGGCATCGCTCCGGCCAAAACTGGAATGGGTCAGGGAACTGGCAGACAGGGAAAAACCTCCCACCGATCTCATTATGATACTGGGTGGTCCGGGCCCAATACCGGTCTGGAAACCGCGGCTCGACCAGAAGCTCTTCAGAGGATTCAGGGGGATAGTTTTCAGGGGCCAGGGGATGAAAAGTGATCTGGGAATCCTGGACAGCAGGGGGCTTCGAAGAAAGCTCCTGATCACACCGGATTCGTCTCCCTGGTATATACGGCATTTTGTCAGGGACAACAGTATCCAGGAGTACATAGAGGACTCAAAATATGGGCAGAGGCTCCTTGTCTCATCTGTAAAGAATGTGGGCAGGGCCACAGCAGGTGTTGTGGGCGGGGTCCTTATTGCCGTGGGGGGAATAGCCCTGGGCGGGGCGGTGATGGTCGTGGGACTCTACGCGGAAAGTGCTGAGGTGTTTGTCCTTGGTTTTGTTCCCATGGGTTACGGAGTTGTCAAGGGGTATGATGTCGCCAGCAGCAGCATTGAAGCAAGTGCAAGGGACATGAAGCGGACCGCTGATGTCTCCAACCGGTACCGGTTTGTGAGGTTTCTTCCGGAATATGCCTGGATAGGCTGGAGCGGGAGGAAACTGGAATATCCCATTAAGGTCTATAAAAATAAAAAGGATGTTCTCACCATTGAAATTGGAGAAAAACAGAAAGGGAGGGTGACTCCGGTTTCAACAGGATACTATCCCGACGTTCGTTAGCAAACATCATTTTTCCTTTTTTATTCTTGACATATTATGAGCATATGCTCATAACTTCTCAAAAGGTGATTATGGCACGGCCAAAATGTTCAAAAAAAGTCTGTTCGAAGCCTTATGTTCTCTATTATAAGCCGAGAGGAATACCCTCCTCGGATCTGGAGGAGATCACACTGACACTGGAGGAATTTGAGGCAGTAAGGCTGGCAGATCTCGAATCACACTACCAGGAGGAGGCGGCTGCCTCAATGAATATCTCAAGACAGACCTTCGGCAGGATCATAAATTCTGCCAGGAGTAAAATTGCCGAGGCCCTGGTCAGGGGGAAGGCCCTGAGCATTATGGCGGAACCGGAAAAGAAAAGGAAAAAATATTAAAAGAGGTAATATATGAAAATAGCAGTTCCAACAAAGGATGACAGGGTTGATGACCACTTCGGTCACTGCGAATATTTCACTGTGTTTACTATTGATGGTGAAAAGAAGATCGTGTCCGAAGAGAAGGTTGAGTCCCTGGCAGGATGCGGCTGCAGATCAAACATCGTAGGAGTCCTTTCCCAGATGGGTGTTGAGGTCATGCTTGCAGGGAATATGGGGGAAGGAGCGGTAAATGTCCTGGGGATGCACGGTATCGAGGTCCTGCGGGGATGCAGCGGTCCCGTTAAAGACGTTGCCGAGAGCTGGCTTAAAGGCAACATAGAGGACAGCGGAGTCGGCTGCAGTTCTCACGAGCACGAATGCGGCCACTGACAGGCTGCCAGGCTCTGATATCAGTCATGAACACATTATCCCTGGTGATTACGGTATCCAGTTAATGGATCACTTCAACCGGGTCTTTAAACCGGAACCCTTTATGGGAAAGATTCAGGAGTGGCTCAAAAAGGTGTGAATTTATCTCCCGGTATAGTTGCTCTCTACCAGGAGCTCCTCAATAATTTTTTCATAGGCATCAATAATATGATCGAACTTTACTTCCATGGAACGGGAAGGTAATTTCTGTCTCAACTCATCTGCCTCATTTCTTACCCTGTTAATTTCATTAAGTGTTGAACCCATCGTATATTCACCTCTCCATTGAACAGATACATTACACCATGAAGTTTTTTGTTACTACTCAGCTATATAAGAATAGGTATAATAATGAATAAAAGATAACTGATGTGTCCCCGCCGCCTTCGGCGTCGGGGACATTGTTGATATTTGAGTAAAACAACTATATTTTATCCATACAGCTGAGTAGTTACGTTTTTTTTATTATTCATAAAACATAAATGACTGGTTGTATTTTTATAATATACATTAACAGTCCAAATAGATGCAAATAAAATTTTCCTGTTGAAGAAAAAATAACCGGAATATCCCGTCCCTGAGATCTTAACGGGCAAGGGCCCTTTCAACCATCCTGTAATCGGTCCGTGCGTTCCAGAATGTGTACCCGTTGCAGTTACTCTCCGTTGCGCCTTTAACCTGGTTAAGTATATAGCCGGGGCTCCATGTGGGAGAAAGGAGGTTGAACGCCTGGAGGTACGGCCTTATTGAGGAGCGTCTGTTCGCGTACCTGTTCGCCCGAATGCCTGCCCCCTTAAGTATCCTGTATGACCTGCCGGCCCTTTCCCCGGCCATCATGAACCTGTTCCCGAAGTGGGATGGATAGTCCATGGGACAGATAACATCCACTATCTGTGAAAATTCTTCAATGTCCTGCCCCATCCAGTTCCCGCAGTTGTACCACGCGTTAAAACCGTAGATATCGATGGAAACCGGTATTCTGAGCCTCGACTTTGCCCGTGTCAAAAAATCGGTAATGACCTCCGATTTGAATATGTCCCTCTTCTCCCTGTACCTGAACCGGCAGAGGCGGGTGGGGCCGTCTGTGGGAAACCTGATGTAGTCGAACTGTATCTCATCGAATCCCAGCTCCTGCAGCTCAACGGCAATGTCGATATTATATTTCTGGACAAAGTCCGAATGGGGATCGACCCAGTATTCCCCGGGTGTCCCGTTCCAGGCTTTGCCGGTCTTCCCGTTGATTATGGCGTACCTGTTTCCCCATGCCCGGAAGAGCACCCTGTCCTTAAAGGCAACGATCCGTGCGATTGAGTATATCCCGTTCTTTTTAAGCGCGTCCAGGATTTTCCTGATATTAACCGGTCTCCTTACCGCACCGGCCATCCGTGCAGTTGGAACTTCGCTGGGATAATAGAGATATCCGAAATCGTCCTTCATGTCCATGACAATTGAGTTCAGCCCGCTCTTCTTTATTGTCCTGACAAGCCTCTCCAGTTTTCGGGAAAGAGAATGTGCGGAAGAGTAGATTCCCCTCCTGTCCTTTGAGGCCGGTATCAATGTGCTTCCCGGATCCGAGTATGAGTTGATGTGTATGAAAACCGGTCTGTCCACCCCTGCCGGTTTTAAAACGTAGAGTCCCAGGGGGTTAACATTTTCCGGGACGTTCTTCGTGTAAATCCCGGTGTCTTTTCTCTCCCACGATTTTCCGGTCTTCCCAAAGGTAAAGATCCCCTCGTCGGTTGACGCCACAATTCTCTCTTCGTCAACCCGGACCTGGTGGATAAATGAACTGTTCTTTTTTGTGAACGGGATATTCATATTGATCCACCGGCCCGAATTCCTCTTCAGGTAGAGACCGCCGCCAAATGCCATCCCCGCGGCAAGAGTGTGCCCGTCCGTTGATGCTGACAGTGAATTGATCTCTTCATAGAAGTTCACCTGTGTAGAGAACTTCACCGGAAGAATTCCCGCGGAGTGCTTATAAAACCTCTTCCCCTTTCGTACGAATATCCCTTTGTATGATGTTCCCGCGTAAATCCGGTTTTCCTTTCCCCGGAGACAGATTGATGTAATGTAGTTTCTCCTGTGGAGGCCCCTGAGGGAAATATTCTTCCAGGTTTTTCCCCTGTCACCGGACAGGTAGAGGGCGTGTTTTGTGGCAAGGCCGATATTTTCCGGGTGTGAATTGTTGATGGCAAAGGCCGATATCTTTCTGTATTCTCCCGGTTTCCCGGTTTTCTTCCGGGTAAGAAATTCCGGTGAGTTCAGGGAATACCATTCCCTGTGAGAGAATTTCCTGGTGTAAAGCCCGGACTTCAGTGTGACAAGGTAGAAGTTTCCGTCCGGGTCGGAAGAGAGTTTGACCGGTGTAAAATTCTCCGGCAGTCCCCTGTTCCAGCTTTCCCAGTCTCCGTCATTGAAAAGCATAATCCCCCGCTTCTCCGTAAGAAGGATCATCTTTCCGCCGGAAGGCCCGGCCGTAAGCTTTATTGTCAGTAATACGGCAGCAGCTAAAAAAAAGGCCATGGATGCAGGGGTTTTAACATTCATAATACTTATTCGATCTCATTTTTCTCAAATTTTTCCGGGAGCCTCCTGTAGAGCTCTCCCATGCGCCTCATCTTTTCCAGGTGTTCTTCCGTAAGGTCTCCCGGCTTCAGTTTCCAGATCCAGTTCCCTTCTGTCGTGCCCGGCCTGTTCATCCGGAACTTTTCTCCGAAACCGAGGATGTCCTGTACCGGGATGATCACCAGGTCTGCCGTTGACCGGTATGCCGTCCTTATGAGCTGCATATGAAAATCGCTGAAGTTTTCGGTGCCGAGATATTCCAGGATGTATTTTCTCTTTGCGCTGTCGATCTCATCTCCGTAGAACCAGCCGTTGGTTGTATTGTTGTCATGTGTTCCGGTGTAGAGTATGAAGTTGCTCCTCCCGATATTATGGGGAAGATAGGAGTTCCTGTTGTTAAAGTCAAATGCGAACTGGAGAATTTTCATTCCGGGAAGCCCCAGGCTGTCTCTCAGCTCCTCCACTTCCGGTGTTATCACACCCAGGTCTTCGGCAATCAGCTTGAGTTCACCGGTACCCTCCCTCAATTTCCTGAAAAAATCCAGGCCGGGTCCTTTTACCCATTTGCCCTTTATGGCGGTTTTCTCCTTTGCCGGTATGGACCAGTAGGATTCAAATCCCCTGAAGTGATCAATCCTGATAATGTCCACCATTGTACCCAGGTGGCTTATCCTGTCAATCCACCAGTCAAGGGTCTTTCTGTTTATCCCGTCCCCGTTAAACCATCTGTAGAGGGGGTTTCCCCATCTCTGGCCGGTTTCACTGAAATAGTCGGGAGGCACACCGGAGACAGCATCCGGTTTACCGGTTTTTGCCTCAACCTGAAAGATCTCCCTGTGGTTCCAGGAATCGGCGCCGGACATGACCACGTATATGGGAATATCTCCGATGATGCTGATACCCAGTTGGTTGCAGTAGTCCTTCAGTTCATGCCACTGTTTGAAAAAAATGAACTGTACGAATTTATGATAGCTTATCCTGTCACGGAACTTTTCTCTGTATCTTTTCATTGCGGCCGGTTCCCGGGTGGAGATATCCTCATCCCATTCAAGCCAGTTGTCTGTTTTGAAGTGTTCCGTGACAGACGCGAAGAGAGAGTAGTCATCCAGCCAGAATGATGAGTTGCCGCAGAACTCTTCGAACCGGGCAAGAAGTCCGGCGTTTGCTTTGGCAAAGAAATCTTCGGAAGCGTGTTCAAGGAGGGCCATTTTGTGTTTTACGACCCTGCCATATTCCACAAAGCTCTGGTCTTTCAGGGTGAGACTTTTCACCTTACCACCGAACCACTCCTCGCTCTTCAGCTTGTCGGGACAGATATGAAGATAGTTTCCCGCGAAGGTTGAGGGTGACGCGTAAGGGGAGTAACAGTGGGCGGCGGATACCGGCCCGAAAGGGAGTATCTGCCAGTAGCTGAACCCGCCCCTGGACAGCATATCCGCAAACCGGAATGCCTCGTGGCCAACAGTTCCTATGCCGTACCGGCCCGGCAGGCTGGTTATATGGAGAAGGACTCCGCTTGAACGTTTCAGCTGCATGGGGGTCTTACTTCTTGATTCTTTTCATCTGGACCAGGGTCTCTTTGAGTTTTTTCAGCTCGTCCCCGTACCGTGACCAGTTTCCGGCTTTCATGCTCTTTTCGGCCTGGTTGTAATGGAGATTGGCCCTCTCAATGAGCCGGATCATCTGTTCATTATATGAGCCGGCGGGGAGCTCCTTATCAAAAGTCAGGGGCGCCTTTCCGTAAAATATCTTCTGGAGCGCATCGTCCAGGCTGTTCTCCATAACAACGTTCTCCGCAAATGATACAATGACCTTCTTCAGCTCCGGCATCTCGCTGGATTCCGCCTTGAGATAGAGGGGTTCAATGAAGATGAGAGACTCCTCAATGGGAATAACCAGCATGTTTCCCCGGATAACGCTGGACCCTTTCTGGCTCCAGAGGGTAAGCTGTTTCGATATTTCCGGGTCCTGGTCAATCCTCGCCTCTATCTGAAGAGGACCGTAGCTCAGCTTCTCCTTGGGGAGGGAGTAGAGTATCAGCTCGCCGTAGTTTTCCTTATCGCACTTGGCTGTGAGAAAGGCGATCATGTTGTTTTTCTTATAGGGTGTGAAGGGTATGATGAGAATAAACTCGTCTCTCTTCTCATCGGGAAGATTGGTGACCAGGTAGTAGCTCCTTACCGATTCTTCCCTGCCTTCGTATATCTGCCGCGCGATATGCCATGCGTCCTCGTTGTTGTAAAAAACATTGGAATTTGTCATATGGTATCTCAGGAGAAGATGTGACTGTATTGTAAAAAGGTCCTCCGGGTACCTTATATGTTCCCTGAAATTTTCCGGCATTTCTTTCATCTCTTTGAAAAAACCGGGGAAGATATTCGAATAAGTCTTTATGAGCGGGTCGTTTGCGTGGGAGATATAGTAGTTGGCCTTTCCGCTGTACGCATCGATAATGATTTTTACCGAGTTTCGTATATAGTTGACCCTCTTACTCCTTCCCAGGGTTATGGGGGTTGAATAAGGAAACTGGTCGGTTGTTGTATACGCGTCGATCATCCAGTAGAGCTTTCCGTCGGACATAAAGAGATAGGGATCATTGTCAAACTCCAAAAAGGGCGTAAGGGTTCTCACAATATCCATAATATTCCGCCTGTAGAGAATTCTGCTGCTCTCCTTTACGTTCCCGGATATCAGGAGATTGATATCTTTGAAGGCGGCGGAAAACATCAGCCTCTTAAAAAATGAATCGAGTATGGTCCCTCCTTTTCCCTGGTAGGTGGTGTACTTGTTTTCATCGCCGTATGGGTAATCAAATTCTCCCGGTTTTATTGTTGTATTTGTTATGACATAGGAGTTATTGTGCTCTCCGTAGTATATTTCAGGCCTGTTTATCTCCCAGTTGATCTTGTTTTTGGGAGGAATATCGTATATAAGCATCTCCGGTTGTCCCTCAGGTGTGATCTTGTCAACCCTGCTCAGGACAAAACCGTATCCGTGAGTATAGATAAGATGACTGTTGACCCAGGTCTGGCTGCTTCCCGACAGCCTGTTAATGGAAAGTTCCCTGGCAGAGAGGTTTACCGCAATCTTCCGGTTATTTATCATATACCTGTCCACGTCAACATCGTTGAAGAAATAGTAGGGTTTAAGTTCCTGGAGCTGCTTGTATGTCTGTTTCAGGGGTCTGTAGTCCCAGAGTCGTACGTTGTTGAGGGTGTTCCTGTTTTTAATGATATCGGTGTAGGTGAGGTTTGACTTGTTGGCAAACTTGACCTCCTTGACCCTGTCGATATCGTAACCCAGCCGGGTAAACTTGATGTTGTGCTCGATATAGGGTTTCTCTTTGTCCAGCTCGTTGGGGTCAACAACAAACCTCTGCTGCAGGCTGGGGTAGATTGTACCCAGGACAATGTATGCGGGGATAAGCGTGGCCAGTACAAGAAGTGGCAGCTTGAAACTCTTTTTAAAAATATTGAAAAGAAGCAGACCTGCCGCAATAAACGAGATGATCATGGCTACGTTATATGCCAGGAGGTTTGCGTTTACCGCCGTATATCCCGCCCCAAAGAATTTGCCGATTTTCGAGAAGAGGAGTTCATAGGCCGAAAGCCTGTAGCTCACACCATTCAGGAAGACGATCAATGCGATTATGGTTGAGAGATGTGCTCTTGTGAATGGGGATATCTCAATCCTGTTTCCCCTTATACTGAAACCGCCATTCAGAAAATGAAAACCCAGGGTAAAAAGACCAATGACAAAAAGAGCGGACATAAACCAGCCGTAGAGGAACTGGTAAAAGGGAAGTGAAAAGACATAGAAACCGATATTCAGTCCAAAAATCGGGTCAACGGGAAACTTTGACGGGTCGAAAGGGACCGCGTTCTTGTACATCAGGTACTCTTTCCAGAAAGAGGAAGCAGCGCTCCCCATGAGAAAACTCACAAATATCACTGCCAGGGCAAGGAGTGCGTAGATAACCTTTTTGGGCGCCTTAATGCCCAGTGCCTGGATTCTCTGGAGCATGGGACCGGAGAAGATTCCCCCCTTTCCCGCAAGGAACCTTATGAGAAGAAAGTTCAGGATAAAGATGAACGCAAAGATAAACGAAAAGAGAACATGAACATTGAACTTGGTAAGGAAGAGGACCCAGAAAACATTCAAGCCCTCATTTATCCTGAACCACTCATAGTCGATGTAAAATTCAGCAACAAAACCGATGAGAAAATATACCACAAAAAAAATAACCAGCAGCCAGATAAAACGCCTGTTCATACAAGTACTCCCTCAATTATCATTCTCTGTTGTAAGATATATCAAGAGTCAGGATACCGTCAATTGTTTTAATGAACGCTCTTAAAATTAAGTAACTATTCAGCTATATGTAAGAATAATCATTTTCAATAAAAAGAAAACTGTTATGTCCCCGCCGCCGAAGGCGGCGGGGACATATTATTGATATATTCAGCAATAGAGCGGATTTTAAATTTCATGTTAACGAGATATCTTTTTGCGGGGTCTAAGGGGTGAAACCCCTTAAAAGCCCCGCAGGGTCCCTGCTATAGGTGGGTGCGAATTTTTTTGCCCGAAAAAGAATTCGCACCCGCGGAGTAGTTACAAATTAAGTAACATTATCTTTATCATAGATGGTGTTATAAATTATTTTGGAGAGTTCTTCCGTATTATACGGTTTTTGAATAAAGCCTTTGATTCCCAGCTCTTTTAACTCGTTATATGAATCATCCTGCATATATCCCGAAGTCATAATGACCTTAACATCCGAATCGATTTCTTTTATTCTCACCAGAGTTTCTTTTCCCGAGATTTTTGGCATTGTCATGTCCAGGAGAACGGCATCAATTTTATTTTCAAATTTTTCATAAATCTCAATGCCTTTCAAACCATCTTCAGCAGAGAGGACTTCATATCCGCAAATTTTCAGGATATTCTCCGCGGTAATCCTGACATTTTTTTCGTCATCTATTACGAGAACCATGCCGCTCCCTTTGGGAAGTTTGTCCCGCAGGTTGCTGCTTTCATGAGGGATGTAATCCTCATCGGCCAGGGGGAGGTAGAGGTTGAACCTGGTTCCCTGTCCCAATTCGGAATACACATCGATAAAACCATTATGTTCTTTAAAGATGTTATAAGTCATGGCCAGGCCCAGACCGGTGCCTGCTCCTTCACTTTTTGTTGTAAAAAACGGATCGAAGATCTTTAATTGTGTCTCAGGACTCATGCCAACACCTGTATCCGATATCTGGATTTGATAATACTCAGTGTCAATATCAGCGTCATGGTGTATTTCACAGAAATATTCGTCTGCATATATTTTCTCAATACTTATGCAGAGAGTCCCTCCCTGTATCTCTTCACTTGTCCTCATGATGGTCATTGAATGAACAGCATTTACACAGACGTTAAGAAGCGACTGCTCGATCAGTACGGTATCTGCCAGCACAACAGCCGCATCACCATGCAGGTTCACGGAGAGTTCCACTTTCTTGTCAAAAGAATTTTCAGCGATATTTATGATATTCCGTATCAGTACATTCAGGTCGACTTTTTTCAGCGATGGTTCATTTTTTCTGGACAGGGAGAGAAGCTGTTTTACCAGGTTTGATGCCCTGTATGATGACTGTGTTATTGTTTCAATATAATTTTTTAATTTATCAAAATCGATATCACCTCTCTTGAGCAGTTTCTGGATTAATGTAATTGAGCCGATTATCACCGTGAGGATATTGTTGAAATCGTGTGCCAGTCCTCCTGCCAGTGTTCCCACGGTTTCCATTTTCTGTGCCTGGAAAAGCTGGTGGTCCTTTTTTTCCAGTTCGGTTTTGTCGTCTATTCGTATAACAACATCGCTGTTTTTCCTGTATGCCAGCGGGAAAAAGGAAATATCGAGGTATCTGCTGCCGTTGTGGTTTATCTTTTCTTTTAAAATACTCTGTGGTTCCCAGCTTTCCAGAACAACGGCGATCCTTTTTTTGTAGTTTTTCAGAAAGGGGACAAGCTGCCAGATATTTTTCGCGACTGCTTTGTCCGAGGAGATTCCCGTAAACTGTTCGGCGGCGCTGTTCCACTCAATGACTTTCCCCTGGGGATTTATGGATATTAATATCGATGACTGGGCGTTAAAGAGATTTTTAAAGTAGTTACGCGCGTTTGTCAGTACGGTTTCCGCTTTTTGCCGCTCCAGGGCGTTGGATATTATCTCAGTTAATATTCTGATAATACGCATGTCCTCTACGGAAGCATGGTCCATTTCATTAATAAATTTCAGGATCAGGAAACCCTTGATCTCCTCCCCCAGGAACATGGGTACTATTATTATTGATTTCAGGTTCATTGTATCCCAGTAATTTTTCTCACGCTCCGCTTCTTCCGGCAGTTCATCAATTGATGATACATGAATTATCTCCGGCTTCTGGAGCTGACTGCTTAACCAGGGAAAGTCAACAAAGGAAATTTCTTCATTGTGCAGATCACAGCTGTTTTTCGGTTTTCTCCTCCATTCGATTGTCTTTTCAAAGATCTTTTTGTTTTCATTGATAATATAGAGCACACACCCGTCCGAATCCACAAGGTCCCCTATTTTGTTAACTGCCTTGCTGATTTCAGATATGGTCTCGGATATTGGCAGAGAGATAAAACGCTTGGACATATCGGCAGCGAGGTTTTCCATCTCGATCCTTCGGCTCAGTTTCCGGGTCATGACATTAAAGGAGTTTGCCAGGGTACCCAGTTCATCCGGGGTCTCAATTGAAATAAATTTATTAAAATCACCCTGGATAATATGCTGTGTCCCTTCAACAATTGAAAGGATGGGTGACGTAACACTCTTTGAAAATAGATAAGCCATAAAAACCGAAATTGAAACTGCCATAAGTGAAATCAGGCTTAAGAAGATCAGGGACCGGTTCCTTACCGAATAAAACTTAACTTCCTCTACTCCAACTCCCAGGTAAAAAAGATTTGTGTCATTGTCTTCAGATACTTTGCTGAACTTGTAGAGAAAGGAGTTGTTCTTAATATTAATAGTATAAAAACTATCCGGATTTAATTTGTAATAATCATTGAAACTGCCGAAAGGAAAACCGGGTGAAATCTCTTTGATGTCTCCGCTTGAATAGACCAGGGGTTTTTCATTATTCGCGATGATGATTGAAGCATGAACATTTTTACGGATTTCCTCAACAAGGGTGTTCTTTTTCATATTGTTGATAGTACTGCTTAAAAGATACCCGGCAAGTAAAAAGCCAATATGCTCATTGTTATAAGATATAATGGGAGAGATGCAGAGTATGGAATGGACATCAGCGGGATTTCCCGATGCAATTCCTTCAATGGTAATGAGTTCCCGGGAGCTTATTAAACCGGAGTAGGTAAGAATTTTATCCTCAAGCGCCCTTTTAAGGAGTTCCGGGTTGACAACCGGTGCTTTGGGTTTTTCAAAATAATTTTTATTTCCGCTTATAAGCAGATTTCCATTCTTATCAAGTATTGAGAGAAAACTGAGGTTCCCGGATCTGATAAGATTATTCAGATGATTTGTAATAGGCGGATAAAGGAGCAGTTCAAGATTAATAATAATGATGTTGTCGCCTGCGGCAGACCTTGTGATTTTTTCGATTTCGCTTTTTTTCTTATCATATAAGAGGATTGCTGTTTTCAGTTTGTCATTAATACTTCTCTTTGAGCTTTCAATAATTGATGTATTAACATATGTTATTGTAAAGATTGATCCGAAAACAATGGGGATGGACGCTACAATAATAAACAGGATCATTATTTTGTTTCTCAGACCCGATTCATTATAGAAATTTTTAAATAGCGCTATCATGTTAATATTAATTAATTTTTTGATAAACTTTCTTAAAAACTTTTTAATTTTCAAATATCTATATTTCAAGTAAAAAACTTCCGGTTACAACTCGGTTCTGTATGAGAAAAATGATATTTAACGCAAAACACAACTGACATGTCTCCGCCGCCCCGGGCGACGGGAACATTTTTTTGATATTATTTATAAATATAAAATTTTATTCATATAGCTGGGTAGTTACAACTTTTGACTGTCTATGAGAGTAAGTGAAACCGGAAATCACAGCAGTGAGTAAATCCGAGCTTTTTATATAAACCGTATGCATCCCGGTTCGACTGGAGCGACAGGTAGGGAAACCCTGAATTTCCGGCCGTCACCATAAGGTGCCGCATCATATCTGTTGCAAAACCTTTTCTGCGCAGAGGATTTAATGTGGAGATCCAGTAACAGCCTGCTGTACTTTTCCCATAGTGAAGTGCGCCGGTGGAGACAGTCTCATTGTCAACCAGTCCAAGAAACAACCTGAATTTTTTTTCAAGAAAAACTTTTTTTTTCAGAATCTCTGTAAGAATGTGAGGCTGATTCCCGGAGAAATGAAACATGCCTTTTACTCTCTCTATCCACACATTGAGATCGTGGATGTCCGCTACTTCTTTTATAATAAAATTGCGGTTCCCTGTGACCCGGTCACGGGTAGCGGGTAATTTAATAATAAGCCCGTACGTTGTTCCTGCATCAACCAGGCCATTGTCAATAAGAACAGGGGATGTGTGATCCGGTTTTGTCCCCGGCCCGGTAATCCAGAAAAAAGGAGACCCGGTACTTTTAAATAAATGAATTATTCTGATAATTTCATTTGATAATTCGTTATCAGGAAAAACTGTTCCAAAAACATTGCAGAATTTAGGAATATCGCTTACAACATATTTTAGGTTCCCTGAATTCAATAAGCTCCCTGTTTCATTGTTGCTGAATTCAAAGAGAAAATCAAAAAGTCCCTCTTCTGTCATTTTTTTTAAATTGTCCATTTGCATCATCCCGGTTTCAGAATAGAGAATATTGACATGTGACTGCTTAGCTTTACAGTCAAAGAAAATATATCAAGAGAAATATTATTCGTATCTCTCCGCTGCCCCGGGCAGGGAGATCTCAGTGATTTATAATGAATAAAATTATTCCTTATTACGGCTAAATCGATATTTTTATTTAAACAACTGTTACTAAGATAGCTAAAAAAATTAATATTTTCTTCTCTTTTTTTAAAAAATCACTTTTTTCTCATTTTTCCACTTTTTTAGATAAAATTTTTATATTTTAAAAAAGGCCTTGATTTAATTTACATATATTATTGAAAATAATCCGGAACAACCGGTGAAGCGGAAAAAGAAAATGATGTATCTGTTGCGATTATTATTACCACCCCTTCTTATCCTGACAGCTTTTACTCAATGCAAGGAGAAAAAGGATTTGCCCGGTTCCGAAACAGTCAGATCGGGATTAGAAGGAAAAGTCTATTCAATTATCATCGTCTATGACGGCGCTCATGAAAGGGAGTCCTTCAATATAATGCTGGACTCTTTTAAAAAGAAGATCAACAGGGTGCTGAAAAAAAATAATTCAGCGGCAGAGTATAAGCTCTATTTTACGAAAAACGACCCTGATACTGCGAAAACCATTGTTGAAGTAATAAAAAGAAAAAAACCGGACCTTGTTTTTACCATGAACAGTCCCTCTGCCTTTGCCGACATCAATATCGCAAAAAAACTTAACGGTCCCCGGTACAGGTTTGTGTCTGAAAACTGTATTCCCGAAAGGTCCGGGGTCATAAACAGCTGGAAAAAACCGGGAGGGAACATCACCGGGGTCGGCATCTTCATCCAGATGAATTCACAGATACGCCTTATGAAGAAACTGAACCCTGCGGTAAAAAAGCTTGTTTTTTTCTCATGGAACAGGATGGTTAAGCTGAACGAATGGTTTGAAAACGAGATAAAAAAGGCATGCAGGGAAGAGGGTATTGAGCTTCTTGAATTTAAACGAACGGCAAATATTGAAGATGAGATTGAGTTCATTAAAAAATATTCCAACAGGGGAAAAGAGTATTTCTTTATGGGCGGTATATCCGCATTTGTTCACAGGGACGGAAGGCCTGTTAAAAATATTGTTGATGTTGAGATGAAATGGTACCGCAAAAATGTAAAGATACCCATGATCGTATATGATGAAACGGCAATCATGCACGGGATGCTCGGCGGGGCAAGCGTGATCTGGGATGATCTCGGGGAGCAGCTGGCTGAGAAGGGATTGAGAATTCTCAAGGGTGAAGATCCCGGCACTATCCCGTGGGATTATCCCCGGAAATTTGATATCGTTATTAATAAGAAAAGGGCGGAATTTCTGAAAATAAAGATTCCGCAGAATATCTTAAATGCCGCTTTCCGTGTCTATGTGGATTATAATGGGACGCTTGCAGGTAAATAAATAAAAGACAAAAGGATTTTAATAGGACAAATATTCATGAAGAACAGTGAAGTTGTATCATTTATTGATAAATATCATTATTTATGGTCCGAATATATATTTAAACAACTAAAAAATATAAATACACTGGATGTTATTTCTGAAATAATTAATAATTCAAATAAACAGCCGGGAGAAGCAGTTCTTCTGTTGCTCAGCAGCATAAGGTTTCTGCTTAATAAAGATGCAGGTAAGGATTTAGGTTTAGATTTTTTTAATGAAAATAACTCATTTCAACATTATCTAACAAATAATAAAAAAAATATATTACAACTCTCAACAGAAAAAAATGTACAGGCAAATGTACCGGCAAGGGCTCTCCCACTTCTTGAATTGTTCGGGGCAAGACTGAAGGACAAACCAATCGCTGTAATAGAACTGGGGGCTTCATTTGGATTAATCGGTTACAGCTTATTAAATTCAGAAAAACTTTTAAATGATAAAGAACTATACTTTTCTACAATAAAACAGCAATTTCCTCAGAATCCCAAAAGTGTTGATTTATACCTGGGTGTTGAAGTAGATCCCCCTGATAAAGAGTGGCTTGTAGCCTGTATTGATAATTATGAAGAGAGAAAATACGTAAATAATCTGCTCAGTAATATTCAAAGCATAAATAATTTTAGCTTAATTAAAAATTCTGCATTTGGTTTTTCAAAGATCAATGTAGTAAAAAATATCATGAACGACTATAAAGAGAAATATCTGGTTATTTTGACTTCTTTTATGTTATATCAATTTACACGACAAAAACAACAGGAGCTGATTGATGAAATAAATAGTGTTACCGAAAACAATGAAAATTTTATATGGATAAATCAGACAGTAGATCTTGATGAAAAGGTTAAGGATAAAAAGTATTATATAGAATGGGATGGTAATAGAATTATTAATTTATCTGATGATTATTGTACAAGCTGGACATGGATTTAAAAAAGTGTTTGAAAATTTTGAGATTAGATGTTTTTATTACAGTATTTGGAAGTATAATCTTTCGTTAACTGTAAAAATATATATAATCTCTACTTAGGAGAAAGATGATGAATGTGAAAGCTCCTCTCCTTATATTGCTGGTAACATTTAGTTTATTCTGCTCAAAAAAAGAACAGGATACTAAAGGTGAAGAACCTGAGAAGACTGCCAGTTTGTTAAAGGACAAATATGATGTAATGATCATTATGGATACCGTTGATGAATGGTCAAAAGGGATCAGGGATGGTTTTAAAGAGACTTTAAACAAATTCCTGGAAAATAATCATTCAAAAGCAATATATAAAGAATTTGATACGGAACTTAAACCGGCCAGGGTTCCGTCAATAATCAATGAGATTAAAACTAAAAAACCTGATCTCATATGTGTGATAAATTATCCAAATGTTTTTGCGGACAGAATGATAACAAAAAAGCTTAACGATCCTCAATATAAATTTGTGTCCGAAAACTGCATCCCTGTAAGATCAGGAGTTATAAAAAGCCGGCAAAAACCCGGTGGAAATATTACCGGTGTGGGTGTATTCCTGCAGATGACATCTCAGATAAGGATCATGAAGAAAATAAATCCAAAGGTTAAAAAACTTCTGTTTTATACATGGGACGCCATGTCTCAGTTAAACGAATGGTTTGAACAGGAGATCAAAAGGGCATGTAGAGAAGAGAGTATTAAACTTGTGGAATTCAAACGTGTATCCAATATTGAGGATGAAATCCTCTTTTTCAGGAAATACGCAAATAAAGGTAAAGACTATTTTCTTATGGCGGGAGTTTCAGCTTATGTTCATAGAGACGGCAGAGAAGTCAGGAATCTCTATGACATTGAAAATAAATGGCTGAGAAATCATTCCAAGATACCGGAAATAGTCTATGATGAAACGGCTATAAAATATGGCATGATGGGCGGAGCAAGTGTGATATGGTTTGATATTGGGGTTCAACTGGCGGAAAAGGGCATAAGAATATTGAAGGGGGAAAAACCTGGTGATATTCCCTGGGACTATCCGAGAAAATATAATATTATCCTCAACAAAAAACGTGCTGATGACCTGGGGATTAAAATACCCCAGGAGATCATAAATGCTTCCTACCGGATCTATACTGATTATAAGGGCAATTTTATCGGTCAGGGGAAGTAAGTTATCATAGGAGCATCTGCTATAAGTAAATTCATACCTTCATACTAAAATGGACACGGATGTAAATAATATTTGATCATTATGTAATCTGAGGGTATTTTTTTTGTATAGGGAAGTATAATTTTCCAAAAATAAAAAAGAAAACTCCTGCTTTTGGGAGAATGATGATGAAGGTTAAAACTCCTCTCTTTATACTGCTGGTAACTGTAAGCGTATACTGCTCTCAAAAAGAACAGGAGACCAAAGGTGAAGGACCCGGGAAGTTTGACAGGCTGTTAAAGGACAATTATGAAGTAATGATCATCATGGATACCATTGATGAGTGGTCATCGGGGATACGGGACGGTTTTAAGGAGACTTTGACCGGGGCCATTGCCGAAAGGAAAAAAAAAGTCAATTATCTGGAAATTGATACCGGGTTGAATAAGAAAAAAATTCCGGTGATAATTGAAAGAATTAAATCATTACGTCCCGACCTTATCTGTACTATTAACTTTCCAACAGCTTTTGCGGATATGATGATAACCCGGAAACTCACCGGCCCGGAATATAAATTTGTTTCGGAAAACTGTGTGCCCATAAAATCGGGTACCATAAAAAGCTGGGAAAAACCGGGGGGAAATGTAACCGGTGTGGGTGTTTTTATCCAGATGAATTCAACCATCAGGCTCATGAAGAAACTGAACCCCAGGGCAAAGAAACTCATATTCTTTTCCTGGGACCAGATGAAACTTGCCAATGAATGGTTCAGGGATGAGGTCACCCGGGCGGCAAGGGAGGAGGATGTCCGGCTCATTATATTCAAAACATTGAAGCACCATGAAGAGACAAAGGAGTTTTTGTCCGGTTATGCAAAAAAAGGTATGGATTATTTTGCAATGCTGGGGATATCGGTATTTGTCAACAAAAAAGGCCAGTTTATCGATGCAGCTAATATTGAAGGGAAGTGGATAAGGGAGAATATGAAAATTGGACTTACATCATTTGATGAGATTGATATCAAGTATGGTAAGCTTGCGGGGACCTGTGTCATATGGTATGACATCGGGGTGCAACTGGCTGAGAAAGGAATGAGGATATTAAAAGGAGAAAATCCCGGTGATATCCCCTGGGAATATCCCCGTAAATATAATATTATTATCAACAGGAAGAGGGCGCAGGATCTGGGTATTACTATCCCCCAGGAAATCATAAACGCTTCCTATAGGATCTATACTGATTATAAGGGAGATTTTATCGGACATAGTAAGTAAGCTTGAGTTAAATCTTTAAAATATCCATAAAAAAAAATTTTTTTCTTGTGAAAAAAATCATTGAAATTAATTAATGGATTTTGCAAAGAGGATAATTGGAATGTAATGATACTCCTTCTTTATTAAAGGATACTCTTTTATACGTTCAGCATTGTGGCCTTAATTTTCAATGCCGTTTACTCATAAGTGATGTGATCTGTTTCAAAAAGCACGTTTTGTTCCTTAAAAAAAAGACTCAGTCTTGTTAACATTTGGCTGGTTTTCAGCAGGTTTCTCTTCCTGGAATTGATTTCAGGCATGCCTGGTTTTGATTCTGTATACTACACGGGAGCTGAGTTCCTATAGCTGTGCTCTGATTTTATTACCGTTATTTGGGGAAAATATGTCCGATCAGTTGTTATCTTTTTTCAGCAAGAGACCGGGAATGGAGAAAAAATACAGGTATTCCGGTACCTTTAAAGAGTATGCCTCAGACATCCTGAAAAGTCTTACCCCTGCTGAAAATTCCAAAAGGTTTATAGGCCGGGTTGTCAGGGAAGTCAAAAGAATTTTGCCCGATACAGAGGGGGAAAGCCTGGGACGTCAGCTTGAACGATACCCGGTGATCTCCTATGCCGACCACCATGGTCTGCTCCATTACAGTCTTCTCTACAATTCCAATATTCTCTATTATCTTATGCTGAATAATCTGTCACTTCCCTCTATTGTTGTTTTTGCTTCCGGGAATGTTCCCCTGGTTAATATTTCCTATCCCAGGGGATTCACTTTTTCAAATGAACGATTCAATTTTTTCAGTGAACGGAAGAGTAAAGTCCCGGTCTACCTGTTTGACGAAATTATTCGAGCTGACAGAAATGCGGGGCTGGGGTCATTTATTTTAAACTTCAACCGGGTTGGACTGGATGGGCAGAAAAAAAGATTTCTTGAACATCTCTTCTTTGACTGCCTGGAAATTGAAAAAGTGGGAAAGAACTTTGAGACCTTTTCCGACCAGGTCACATATCTGAACAGTAAGCTCTGGAAGTATTTTTTTGATGAAGCCATACGGGATGATGTCCCCGGTATTCTCTACCTGCAATCAAATATAATAATAAAAGATTTGCTCATTGAAGAGATTGAGAAAAGTGATTCGTTGATCTCAACGATTCTGTTCAACAGGGATGTGAGAAAAATATTTATAGAGAACTTCAGGAACATATCCTGCTGCTGGGGTGAAAATTTCGGCTCTCAGCTTTTCTGGGGGATTTCGGAAAAGAAAAAAACGGTCCCCCTGAAAGTTGATAACCGGAATGACTTCCTTTCCGGAGACGGTTTCAGTCTCAAACTGACCAAGGGGGAAATTATCGATGCATTAATCGGGAAAACCATTCTTCCCACTGTTATGCTTGATTTTTTAGTCATATCATTTGTGAATGGGTTTGCGGCCCTCGGAGGATTCAACCAGGTTGAATATCTTCCGAAAATGCAGTCCGCATTAATAAAAAGTGTCAGGGAATCGGGGATAATCGCGGATACGAACAGGTTTCAAAAGGTTATAACCGACGGCCTGGTCTGCGGTATGTTCCCCTTTCATTACAGGAGCTCACTTGATCTGATATGGGACTTCAATTCATCAGGTGGTGTGTTTAACGGCAACCTCAATAGGGGGATAACCGGTGATCTTCTTGATGCAATTGACAGTACAAAAATCAGTGAGATGATCATTTCTGCCATAGAAACTATGAAAGAGATTGTTTAATTATGGAAAATAACTCAGATTCAAAACCAAAAACCATGCAGGATATTATTAAGACCAGGTCTTTTTTCAATATAGGTACCCAGAGGGCCCTCTATGAAAAGGATGACGGGTATGTAAACAAGGACCTCAATATTCAGGAACATGTCCGGTTCATTAAGAAAAAATACGGACTTGATAAAATCTACAGGTTTGACCTGGGACAAAACAATGACGGTTGCGATATTGAGGTCATTGAAAAAATTTCCGGACTCTTTGATAAGCTGGATAAAAGAAAGTACTTTAAGAACTACCCGGAGTTTGTCGCATGTGAACTCAAGGAGAAGATCGCTTCTATTCATAATATTTCACCGGATCATGTTCTGCTCTCCGCAGGGCTTGACCAGATGCTTATCATTATTGCATCCAGTTTTCTGGAATATAACGACAGGGTCCTTGTTAACTCTCCTTCCTTTTATCTCTTTGAAGAGTACTCGCGGCGTATGGGTGCTGTGATTATCCGGCTTCATCTCCATGAGGAAAAGGGGTTCCGGTGGTCATCGGAAACCCTGTATGAATATAAAGACATTCTGAAAAAACTAAAGCCGAAACTGATCTGGCTTGCGGACCCGAACAATCCCTCCGGGGTTTCCATCCCCGATGTCTTTATAGAAGATATCGTCAAGACAGCCCAGGAGAATTACGCGTTTGTTGTTATTGATGAGGCTTATGGTGAGTATACCGATGTATCCGGAGGGGTAAAATCGGCCTCCCAGTACCTTAAAGACTACAATAACCTTATTGTTCTGCGGACTTTTTCCAAAGCATACGGACTGGGCAATCTCCGTATTGCCTATGCCATGACCTGTGAAGAGGACATCCTGAGGGCCCTGAAAATTCACAGGCCCTATTTCCCCATTACACAATTTTCATTTGATTTTGCGCTCCTTGCCCTTGACAGGATGGATTATATTGAGATTGTCCGCAACCAGGCAAAGATCAGGAAAAACCTGTTTCTTGATAAAATTAAGAAAAACAAGTCAATACAATCTATTGATACGGACTCCAGTATCATGATGGTCCGTCATAATGATATGACGGCAGATATGCTTATTTCTTACCTTGAAGAACAGGGTATTATTGTTGCATCTGTCCCCGGTGAGAAGGATATCAGCGAATGGTATGTGAGGATAACCCTGGGGCGGATGGAGGAGTTGAATTATTTTGCAAAAGTTTTAAGTTCGCTGGATAATATGAACTGAGAGGTGAATAATTTTCTTGAACGATCTTCCCCCTCATGATACCATTGTGTCTATTCAGATTAATGGGACAAATGGACAGCAATAAATGAAAAAAATCAAATGCTTCGATGCCTCGGAATTCCCCCTCAACAGAGACCTGAAAAGCAAGGAAGGGAAAAAGATCTTCGTTGTCTTTTCAACCTTCGGGGAGAGGGAAGCCGAGTTGATATACGAAAAGATCACACTTCTGCGGAATGAACTTGGTGATTATATTGACAGGATCTTTCTCTCTCACAGGAGGGAGAACCAGTGGGAGGAACTGACCGAAAAGAAGGCCCTTGAAGCGGACCCGGAAACTGATATCATTATCTGTAATGATCTCCCTGTTCCCGATATGGGCAGGGAAAGGGGGAAGGGGGCCGATATGAGGAGGACCCTCTACCATATTAACTGCGACTTTAAAGGTGACAGCGCTGAAAAAGATATTATTGTGGTTTTTCTGGACACCGATGTTGTTACCGAACACTTCGGATCACACTTTGTTCTTGGATTAAGCGGCGCGGTCCTCTCCGGTTTTGACTTCGCGAAAGCGAGTTTCTGGAGGGCAATGGGGAGGGTCAAAAAGTTTGTTGCACAGCCTCTCTTTTCCGTCATTCAGCACCCGGTGGTCAGTGAACTCAGGAACATGGCATATCCCCTCTCCGGGGAGGTTGCGGGCACCCTTGAGTTTTTTAATGCGGTCCATTTCTGGCAGATGTATGGTGTGGAAACAGGGATAAATGTTGATTCCCTGATGATGGATTTCAGGGTGGCCGATGTCAACCTTGGTCTTTATGATCATGAACATCACGGTGATCTCAATATTCAGAAGATGTCATTCGGGATAATGAGGACATTTCTCAGGCAGCTTGAGAGTTACGGGATCGTCGAGTTTAAGGACGGAGCGGAGATTTCCAGCAACTTTAAGGCATCCCGGATTGACGAACAGGGGAACAGGGAGAAGCTTGATTTTGATTTATCGGAACAGAAATATGACCCGTTGAAGAAAATACTTTGAGATATTTACAGGCGGGGTCAAGTGACCCCGCCTGTAAATATCTAAGCCTTCCAGAGCCCGTGAAGGTTGCAGTATTCTCTGTAGGTCATATCAGAACCTTCGACCTTGAATACCGCTTCCGGAGCATCTCCCGGTTTCAGGAACTGTCTGTATGACTTTCCGTCTGCAATGACCTGTATCCATTGAATAAAGTGAGAATCTTCC
>JBNKTL010000018.1:4128-29054 GCA_050298055.1 Spirochaetota bacterium | reverse complement strand
TTTTACCGTTACCCCGTCTGCTGTCGTTTCAAAAACACGAACGTGCTTCTCGGTAGCTGCATCTGTGGAATTTTCTGTGAGAAGTTCCATAGGCTGGCCGCAGCAGACAAGCTCACCGCCCCCCACGTGGATAACCTCAACCATGTTTCCGCATGATCCGCATTTATAAATTTCCAGATTGTTTTTGACCATTTTAAACTCCTTTTTACGTTTATAATTTTTTAAAATGAGGCAATATAGTACATATTAAATTTTATAATACAAGTAAAAAAAGTAACTGTTCAACTGCATGGTTAAAAATAAATGTATTCGTTATAATATCAGTTATGTTTTTTCGATGAATCCGGTTATTCATAAACAGAACTGAGTAGTTATAAAAAAATCTCTCAGTTTATCTTCCCCCTGAATATTCTGTATATGAAGAAGGTATACCCGAGAACAATGGGTATACCGATAAGTGCGGCTATGAGCATAACAGTAAGTGTTTGCTCTCCCGAAGAACTGTTGTATATGTTCAGGTTTACGGGACTTCCCGGTGTCCCCCTCACAAGATCGGGAAACTGAACCGAGGCGACTATTCCCCAGAGACCGGTAAAGGCCGCAGAAGAAAAGAGAAAGGGCATGAGATCATTTTCCCCCGATGCGGAGAGTTTAATCAGCACAACAGAGATTAATACAAATAGTGCAAAGATCCATGCTGCCGGACGGGAAAGGGTGTTTTCGGCAATAAGGGCCGCGGCACCAAGTGCTGTGATAAAGGCAGCAAGGTAAAAAATCCATATTCTCCCGGTCAGCGACTTCGCTCTCTCCCTGGTGTTCCCCCTGTTTTTCAGGGCTGCAAAGGTGACCCCCTGCATGAGAATGGCAGCAAGGCCCAGGAGCCCTGTTGCCAGGGGGAAAGGCCTGAAAAGTGTGAGAAAATCACCGGTAAATTCCATGTTTTTATTCAGAGGGATCCCCTGGACGACATTACCCAGGGCCACCCCGAAGAGCAGGGAAGGCAAAAGGCTCCCCCCTGCCAGTACCCTTTTCCAGAGCTTCCTGTTGGAGTCGTCCAGTGACCAGAACTCAATGGAGACAGCCCTGAATATCAGGCTGAAAATGATCAGCATAATCGCCAGGTAGAACCCGCTGAAGACTGTTGCATAAACATGAGGGAAAGCCGCGAAGAGGGCGCTCCCGGAAAGAAGAAGCCATACCTCGTTGCCGTCCCATACGGGCCCGATTGACCTGATAAGCGCCGAAGTTTCTTCATCATTTTTTGAGAGAAAGGGGAGAAGACTCCCGATTCCCAGGTCAAATCCATCCAGCAGTGAATAGCCGATGAATATGAGACCGAGAAGAAAAAACCATATTGTCTGCAGAATTTCCATGGGTCCCGTTTCTCCTTCCTTTAATATCCTTCGCTTACCCGGGGGTACGGGCCCTGTATCAGCAGTTTCAGAAGCAGTTTCATGAAAACGATAAAAATGAGCAGGTAAACTGCTGAGAAGAGCCCTATGGTAAGGAGAATCTGCCATGCCGGAACCACCGGTGACGCGGCAGCTGACGTTTTGAGAACATGATAGACCACCCAGGGCTGCCTGCCCACTTCGGCGGCTGCCCAGC
Source organism: Spirochaetota bacterium (assembly GCA_050298055.1). Lineage (GTDB taxonomy): Bacteria > Spirochaetota > UBA4802 > UBA4802 > UBA5550 > JBNKTL01. The sequence goes on along the minus strand of JBNKTL010000018.1, from coordinate 27,446 downwards.
CGGACATGTTGGCGATTACCGGCAGCGGGACCGAATAGAGAAGAATCTTATGGTACCACCCTGAAGTGTATAATCTCTTTTTCAGAACCAGGAAGATCCCCGTAAAGGAGATGAGCGCGTAGAGGCTGCCCAGGATGATCATTATGTGGTATGATGCGTAGGGAATAAAAACAGGAGGCAGTTCATCATCCGGGAATGCGTCAAGCCCTTTCACTTCATGTTCTGTATCAAATGCAATGAGAAAACTGAGCATTTTGGGCAGAGAAATTTCCATGCGCGTGATTTTCTTTTCAGCATCCGGTATGCCGAAAAGCGCCAGGGGCGCCCCTTTTGTTGTTTTCCAGAGCGCTTCAAAGGCCGCCATCTTCTCAGGCTGGGTGTCTGCAACCTTGATGGAATGCATGTGGCCCGAAACAAACTGGAGGAGCGATGTGATGATAAAGATAAAAAGAGAAATTTTAAGAAGCGGCTTCATCAACTCTTCCGATTTTATCTTAAGCAGGTACCAGGAGCTTATTCCCGCAGTAAAGAGTGAACCGGTAATCCAGGATGCAAGAATCACATGAAAAGACCTGACCAGGGTGGAGTGGTTCAGAACAGCAGTAAGAAAATCCGTCAGCACAAGCCTACCGCCGGAAGTTTCCACAAATCCGGCCGGTGTCTGCATCCATGAATTTGCAATAAGAATCAAAAGTGCCGAAAGATGGGACCCAAAGAAAACAATAAGTGCTGAGATGAAGTAAAACCTTTTGGAGACTTTCTCCCTTCCCCAGAGAAGCACTCCGAGAAAAACAGATTCCAGGAAAAAGGCAAAAATGACCTCTATGGCAAGGGGAGCGCCGAAGATATCACCCACAATTCTTGAAAATCGTGACCAGTTGTTTCCAAAGGAAAATTCCATGACGATACCGGTAGAAACGCCAACGGTAAAGACAAGCCCGAATATTTTTACCAGGAATGCTGAAATGATTTTGTAGGTATCACTTTCTGTTTTTAAATAGAGCAGCTCATTTATCACGATAACAAGTATCAGCCCGATACTCACAGGAGGAAAAATAAAGTGGAAGCCCGCTGTAAGAGCAAATTGAATTCTTGCCAGGAATACAGCATCCATGGAAAAACCTCCTGCATCAGTATAGGGTATCAGTGATAATAATGCCGAGAGAGTCCCGACCCGAATCAACCAACCGGTTCAAACTCGGATTTTTCAACACCACAAAGAGGGCATACCCAGTCATCGGGCAAATCTTCAAAGGCTGTGCCCGGATTTATACCGTTTTCAGGATCACCTTTTTCGGGATCATAAACATAACTGCATGCTGTACATTCATATTTTTTCATAACAGTTCCTCTCCGTCTGAGATGAGGATATCACATCTGTTATATGTTTCAAGGTTTTTTTAAAAAAAAGAAAAAAATTGTAATAATTACAAATATGATACTAATATAAATATCAGCAGGAGCATGTCTCTTCCGTCAATGATTTAATTCCGGCAGTTTTTGCAGATTCCCCTGTAGGAGAGCTGTCCGTCCAGTATTTTGTGACCGTCTATGCTTTTCAGAGTGAGTGATTTTGTGTTGACACTCAGGTCATAGAGGTTTTCACACTTAACGCACTTGAGATGAGCGTGTTTCTCCAGTATAACGTCATACTTGACTTCGTTACCTTCAATGGTCAGCAACTGGACAATGTTGTTCTCATGGAAAGTTTTCAGTGTATTATATATGGTTGTCTTTGAGAGGGTGGGTATCTCTCCTGATATATCCTTAAAGATAAGGTCCACTGTAGGATGGTTTTTTTTCTCAATAAGGTATTCGAGAATTTTAATCCGGTGGAGTGAGGGTTTTATTCCGCTTTCCTTCAATATTTCAGATGCCTGTAGCGATTTCATTTTTATTTCTCTTTTCATCCTGTAATAATTATAAAAAATTGACAGGGAAGGGAAAAAGCAAGATTTTTTTCATGGTTTGATGAAAAAATTATACGATTTTTTCAATCTTTTCTGTTACATTCGTAAGAAATGCATCATCGGGTATATACTGGACCTTAATATTCTCCAGAATTTCAAAATTACAGTTTTTAAGGGTTTCCTCTATGTAGTCAATGTTTTTAGGTGCCCAGCCATATGAGCCGAATGCAAGACCTATCCTGTTCTTTGGCGCAAGTCCCCTGAAATAGCTGAGGAATCCCGCAACAGTGGGTAACAGGTTCATATTCAGTGTGGGTGACCCGATACAGATGTATTTTGCAGTAAGCATATCTGTCATGATGTCCGAGATATGGCTGTTTCTCAGGCTGATCAGCCTTGTCTGGATGCCCCTGTTCTGAAATCCCCTGTAGATGGCCATGGCTATCTTCTCGGTGGAGTCCCACATTGTGTCATAGACGATCAGGGCCTTGCTGTCGGTTTTATTGGATGCCCATTCTGTATACTTTTCAATAATTTCCTTTGTTTTCTTTTTCCATATGAGACCGTGGCTGGGGGCTATTATCTCAATATCGAGTCCGGCCAAACCCTCCAGTGCTTTCCTGACCTGGTTGGAGTAGGGGAGTACAATATTTGCGTAATATTTTTTTGCTTCTTCAATGATAATGTCATAGTGGTATTCAAAATCAAACCTTTCCGATGTGGCGATATGTTGTCCGAAAGCATCGTTTGAGAAGAGAATATTATCTTCGCCGCAGTATGCCACCATGTTGTCAGGCCAGTGAACCATGGGTGTAAGGACAATATCCAGGTTCCGTTTGCCGATATTGATCCTGTCCCCTGACTTTACTACATTGAAGTCCCAGTCTTTTTTATAGTGGAGTCTAAGACCCTTTTCACCGTTGGGAGAGGTGAAGATCTTCGGATTACCCGCTTTCTCAATAATATCCGGCAGACAGCCCGAATGGTCCATCTCAACATGATTTGATACAATATAATCGATTTCTGACGGGTCGATAATATCCCGTATCCTTTCAAGCATTTCATCTTTCAGATAATGCTTTACCGTATCAAGAAGTGTTATCTTTTTATCTATAATGAGGTAAGCGTTGTAGGTTGAACCGCGCTGAGTCAGGTAGCCATGGAAATTCCTTATGTTCCAGTCGATCCCTCCTACCCAGTAGATATCATCTTTTAATTTCACTGCTTTCATGGTGTCCTCCGTATATATTACGAAACGTCCGGGTCCCTTTTTTTTGTGACGGATTCTTCAATTTTGGATAAAAATATATGATTTGAAAGTGCATATGTCAATAAATTAACCGGGATCCATTCAAAATTGACTGGATTATTATTGCAGTTCAATAGAGAAAAGAAAAGGAATTCATAGTGAAAAAAATTTGACATATCCCGGTAAAACCTGTAACTTGACTAATAGTTAGTAATCCTAACGTATATTTGTAAAAAATTTGAGGTTAATTAAGTATGAAAAGGGACATTATTACAATTGATGAGGATCTCTGCACCGGGTGCGGGCAGTGTATACCGGGATGCCCTGAAGGTGCCCTGCAGATCATTGAGGGGAAAGCACGTCTTGTGAGCGATCTTTTCTGTGACGGGCTCGGGGCATGCATAGGTGAGTGCCCGGAAAAAGCCATAAAAGTGGAAAAAAGAGAAGCAGAACCTTATGATGAGGAGAAGGTCATGGGCAATGTTGTTCCTCATGGTGAGGCCACAATACGCGCGCACCTTGGTCATCTGCAAAAACATGGAGAGACCGGGTTCCTTGAAATCGCCCTGGGTTACCTGGAAAAAAACAATCTGCCCATACTCTCCGGATTCAAAGGGGAAAAAACACCTGGGGAAGAACCGGTAATGGCGTGCGGCTGTCCCGGGACCATGGCGCAGGAGATAAAACATGAAGAAAGAAACGGGGATGAAGATGACTCTGTACAGGTTAGATCGGAGCTCACACAGTGGCCGGTACAGCTTCACCTGCTTAATCCTCATGCTCCCTATCTGAAAGATGCCGATCTCCTGGTCGCCGCAGATTGTGTTCCCTTCAGCTACGGGAATTTCCACAGGGATTTTCTCAGGGGCAAGAAACTCATAATATTCTGTCCTAAACTGGATGCCGGTATTGACGTATATATCGAAAAATTAACGGCAATATTTCAGAGCCAGAATATCAGGTCTTTACAGCTGGTTCACATGGAGGTCCCCTGTTGTTTTGGAGTGGGGCAGATAGTTGAAAAAGCAATGAGAGAAGCCGGTGTGAAAATTACGGTAACGGATATTACCGTTTCAATTAATGGAGAAATACAGAGTAACTAAAAAAAAATTATTCTTATTGCAAAAAATCAATTATTGGCTTTTCTTGTTAATTAATAACAAAGTCCTTCGGGTCCTGTAAATATGGGTAAAATTGAAAACACAATAGTATCTGTTCTTGAGAAGTTGAGCCAGGTTCAGCGTACATTGATGTGGGAAGTGGGGAAAAAGGAAAAACTGAGCCCTGTGCAGATTCAGTTTCTTCAGTATATTAACCGGCATCCTGAAGAGCTGTGCACAGTAAGCCAGATTGCCAGGGATTTTGACCTGACTAAAGCAACAGTAAGCGATGCCATAAGTACTCTGGAGAGCAAAAACCTTGTCAGTAAGAGAGTCGGGAAGGAGGATAAGAGGTCCTATAATCTTGCTCTCACTGCAGAGGGGAAGAAAACTGCAAAGAGGATATCCAGATGGTCGGATGTGCTTCAAAAGCAGATCGAAACATTTCCAGAAGATGAAAAAGAGTATGTGCTTAAATTTCTCATGGAACTGGTAAAAGCGCTCTTTGATGTCGGTGCCATAAATATTCCAAGACTCTGCATACTCTGCAGTAACTTTCAGAGGGACGCGAAACCGGGTTCTGACAGGCCCCATTACTGCAGTTTTGCCGGAAAATATGTTTCAGAGAGAGAACTCACAGCGGGATGCAGTACCTTTAAAGAAAATTAGTTCGTTGAAAAAGCTCATTCCTCATATCTTCCCAGGAGATATCGTTTCTTATACCGTATCGTGTTATTGAAAAATCATATTTCACGGGATCATCAGGACAGAATTTTTTAAAACCATCGGTTATTTCAAGGGCTGTCCGCATATCATTACCCCTTCTTTCAGTGAGTCCTGCTTCCCGTGCAAACCTGTGCATATGAGTATCAAGGGGTATAATTAGCGCAGATGAAGGGAGGGCGTCCCAGCCTCCCGGATCAACATCGTCTTTTCTTATCATCCATCTGAGGAAGAGGTTCAGCCGCTTGCATGCACTGTTTTTACAGGGGTCCGGTATCAGCGATGCCGGGTCTTTCCGGCAATTTTTCTTAAGCTGCTTTACAAAACCTGTAAGGGGTTTGAGGATATTTTCATCGTTATGATAAAATGACATAAAGCAGTTGTAGAGTGACCCGTAATCACCGATGATGTTCTTAATTCCCCATAAAAAAGATGTCATTTCTTCCGAATCGGTAAATCGGTGTTTGAAACCCTTGAGAATACCACTTAACTCATGAGGGAATGTTACTGTAAGATATCTGGCCGGACTTTCTCCCATTTTATCAAGGACAATTCTTACGGATTTCAGTATCTGGGTCACTTTTCCGTATGCCAGTGAAGATGCAAGAAGTGCAACAATCTCTCTGTCTCCGGGATCATCATATTCATAGAGGAATTCAAGTGGGTCAGGGTGCACATACTCTCTTTTATTGTAGTTGTCGTAGACTCTTTCGAGAAGCTCTTTCTTGAGTTTTATCATTTTTACACTATTATTTCCTTAAATTATTTTCTCCTGCAGATACCGGTGTTTTAAAGGTAAAAAATTTTAGCCGCAGATGAACGGATTCTCTAATAAGCATTATTGATCAGGAATAACAAGGTTATATCAAGCATAATTTAAGTATTGTCCGGCTGATATCTTTGTCAGAAATGATTCCAATGAGATGTTATGTGTGGGTAATGAAAAACTAATTATAATAATCAGGAATTAATAAAATTATCAATGTCCTCAATAGTGATAAGTTCTCTGTAGACGGGACAGAGACGGCATGACGATAACTGCATGTGACATTTTTCGGGAGTTGCCCAACAGGGACGTATTTTTGTCTTATTGTCTGTACACCGGTTCCATTGATCCAGATCACAGCCCCTGATCTTCCAGCAGGGGGCTATTGCCAGGAGCCTTCTTATTCCTTCGAAATTATGACCATGGTTTTGTATCATATCCCGTATTGCTCTGACCTTTGCAAGCTCCATTTCAGAGTAGAGTCTTCTGCCGGTCTCGGTTCTGTGAGGAATGATGAGTCCTTCAGCTTCATAAAGACGGAGTGTATGGGGTGATATGCCCAGCTTTTTAGCTGCAACCCCGGGTGTATATATCGGTTCATCAAAAGTGTGGCCGTTTACTTTATTATTCTTTTCGTCATTCATTTTTTTTATCTCAATAGATGGAGTTTTTTTATTACCTTGAGCTACTGTAAATTGTTGTTTAATTTAATAGAAATTTTTTATATTAGATGTAAAGAACTTTTTTATATTCCAACAAAATTATTATTAATGCAACGACTTAGCTATATATAAGAAGAATTATGTTTAGCAAATACACTTATAGCTAAATTAATTATTAAAAATCAATATCATTAACAAAATACCAGAATATACCCTATAAGTCAAATATTATTGATAGAATATATAATTGTTTAGCAAGTTTTTTAAATCTTCTATTAAAATTGTCAACAAAGTGTTCTCTCCGGAGCTAAAAAATCCTTATCAGGTACCATGGGATAGTATATATCGAAAGATATAATAAAGAATATTCATAAAATATAAAAAGTATCGATTAAATGTTAATGAAATATTTTATATAATTTATAAAAATTTTGTTGACTTTTAATAAATTAAATATTTAATTATATTCTGTAAAACAATAATATCATGACTGGAATTTTTTTTTTATTACGGTTCAAAGTGCCGGTACGAGATGGAAGTAAGCGTAAAGCAACAACTGGTCCGGGAAAGAACCGGAATCTGTTCAAAAATAACAAATCACGAGGTGTCCAATGAAAAAGCTAGTAATTCTCGGGGGTGGAACTGCCGGAACAATGATGGCTAACCATCTGGTCAGGGAACTGGAGTGTGATGACGATGTACAGATCACACTGGTAGATCATACGGAAGTCCACTACTATCAACCGGGATTTTTATTCATACCCTTTGGAATTTATACAAAGGACATGGTCCACAAGCCGCGGAGGGATTATCTCCCCCCTGAAGTAGAATTTATCCTTTCCAATGTAGAAGTTATTGATCCTGAAAACAATTGCCTTGTCCTTGGTGACGGGAGAAAACTAAAGTATGACTTCCTGATAATTTCCACCGGGTGTAGAATTGTTCCGGAAGAGAATGAAGGACTTACAGGCAAGGGATGGAAGAAGAACATCTTTGATTTCTATACACCCACAGGTACCAGTGACCTGAGGGCCTTTATCAGAGAATGGGATGGAGGAAAACTGGTCCTCAATGTTGCCGAGATGCCGATTAAATGTCCTGTCGCTCCGTTGGAATTTATCTTTCTCGCAGACTGGTATTTTACAACACAGGGAATAAGAAACAAGGTTGAGATTGAGTACGTAACCCCCCTTGACGGTGCGTTTACCAAGCCTATTGCATCAAAGTTCCTGGGTGAAATTGTTCAAAAGAAGAACATCAATATTGTTCCTAACTTTGATCTCGGATCAGTAGATTCAGAGAGAAATGTGATCATTTCACATGACGGTAAGGAAGTGGATTATGACCTGCTTGTTACCATCCCGACGAATATGGGAGCTCCCGTGATCGAAAGGTCAGGTTTCGGAGATGATCTCCACTTTGTCCCCACAAACAAGAATACGCTCCTTTCAGAAATTAAAGATAACATCTTCGTGATTGGTGATGCGTCAAACCTTCCCAGTTCAAAGGCCGGTTCTGTTGCTCACTTTCAGGCGGAGGTCCTTGTGAAGAATGTTTGCAGAAGGATCCATGAGAGGGAACTCCTTCCCGCTTTTGACGGACATGCAAACTGTTTTATTGAGTCGGGTTTCGGGAATGGTGTCCTGATTGATTTTAACTATGATACTGAACCGCTGCCCGGTAAATTCCCTATGCCCGGAATAGGTCCATTTTCCCTCCTTCAGGAAACAAAGATGAACCACTGGGGAAAGATGGCTTTCCGGTGGGTTTACTGGAACCTTCTTATGCGGGGCGCGGAACTGCCGCTGGAACCTCAAATGAGTATGAAGGGCAAGTGGAAAGTCAATTAAAGGAACAACACAATGAATACAGAAATAAAAGAACTCAACGAAAAGATCGATTTTCTGACCGATCAGGTCATGATGCTCACAGCCAGGGTTAAAACTATTGATGCATTGAAAGAGGATGCTGCCCTGTTTGCCAAGGATGCTTTTAATGAGGTGGTGCTCTTTTTCGACCAGGTGGATCCTGTTTTCCGGGGACAGTATGTGGTGGACCTGGCGAGAAAAATCCTCGTAAACATGCAGAACTTTGGTGACATGTTGAACCAGCTGCAGAGTGCTGTGGAGTTATGGAGCGATGTGCGGCCTCTTGCAAAAGACATGTTTAACAGTTTTACTGACATGCTTTTCCAGCTTGAGGAGCACAGGATTTTTGAAACAATGCAAAACATGATGAAAATCCCTATACGCATCAGCCGGGAATTCACGCCGGAAGATTTAAAAAACATGGAGGATTCATTATTCGCGATCCTTAAAGTTATGAACCGGATGGCAAAACCTGAGCTTGTGGAGAAGATTGAACATGTTGCTGAAGCAATAGAAAAAGCGGATATTAAAATGGATGAAAAAGTTTCATTGTTTAAGGTCATGCGAAAATTAAGAAGTAAAGAAGTTCTCATGAACATGAACTTTGCGCTTGATTATATCAAATTAATTTCAAAACAATAAAAGGGAGGCTAAGATGCCAGAAAAACAGATTGCCGGTGTTTCAATTGAAGTTGATGATATCGGTTATATGGTAAAATTGGACCAGTGGACTGAAGATATTGCCAGGGGACTGGCTAAAGAAGTAGATATTGACAATCTTACCGACAAGCATTTTGAAGTATTAAGGTACATACAGGATGAGTATAAAAAGGGGACTGCGCTTACTATCAGGAAGATAGGTAAATCGGGAATAGTAAATATCAAGGAGTTCTATGAATTGTTTCCGGAAGGGCCTTTAAAGAAATCATCCCTGATAGCCGGCATTCCAAAACCGGTAGGATGTATATAACAGGGTGTTTGCCCTGCATACGCAGGGAACTATTATCGTCCCCAACAAAAAACACTCACTGTTTTGTTAGAAAACGTAAGGAGAAAAAACATGTCAGATGACAAGATAAAAAAAATTTCACTTGTTGTATCAAGGGGCTCCCTTGACGGGGTTTATCCCGGTTTGATAATGGGCAACGGGGCAAGGATGGAAGGTATCGAGTGTAATCTCTTTTTTACCTTTTTCGGTCTTGAAGCAATTATCAAGAAAAGGCAGGACAAGATAAAAATCGCAACTGTGGGCAATCCCGGAATGCATATCCCCACAATGATCGGGATGCTCCCGGGAATGTCTTCGTTTGCAACCAGTAAGATGATGAAGGAGCTGGACAAAATGGATATGCCCCCCGTTAGTGAATTTATTGAGATAATCAGTGCTTCCGGCGGGAAAATCTATGCGTGTAAAGCCACAGTTGATATGTTCCATCTGAAGGAAGAGGACTTCGTTCCGGAAATGGATGCGGTCCTTACAGTTGGTGATTTCTACGAACTGGCAGCCGGCGGTGAGATAATATTTACATAAACAGTACCTCCGGTACGGTTTGGTTTAATTGGTTTTAAAAGAAAGGGCGTTCTTTTCGGGACGCCCTTTCTTTCTTTTTTTTCGGCCTTTATCAAAATACCTGAACTTCGGGAAGGATGCTTCCTTTTTCTCATTGGTTCCTTGACACTGTGGGAGCAATCTGTTAATAAGGTAAATTATGGAACTTATTGACTGGATGATAATTTTTATTTATATTTCCCTTCTTGTTTCTCTTGGTATTTACCTGAATAAAAAACAGAATTCCATTCACGATTATTTTCTCGGATCAAAAAGCCTTCCCTGGTGGGGGGTGGGGTTCTCCACCATGGCCACACAGCTTGGCGCTATCAGCTTTATATCCGCGCCGGCATTTGTGGGAATGAGACCCGGGGGAGGGCTTATCTGGCTCGGTTATGAGTTTGCGGTCCCCCTTGCCATGATCTTTCTTATTGCCGTGGTGATCCCTCTCTTTCACAAAACGGGCATTATCAGCATTTACGAATTTCTTGAAATGAGGTTTAACAGGGAAACCCGGGTCTTTGTGAGCATAGTGTTCCTGGTCAGCAGGGGGCTTGCAACCGGTATTTCGATTTACGCGGTGGCCCTGGTCCTGAAGGTGATCCTCAACATCCCCCTCGCAGTAATCATACTTATCATCGGCGCTGTTGCTCTGCTCTACGACTACATGGGGGGGATCAAGGCTGTGATCATATCCGATGTTATCCAGATGCTCATCATTGTTTTCGGTATTCTGGTCTGTATCTATTACGGTATTGAGTATACCGGGGGGTGGAGCAGGATAGTTGAAAATATCGGACCGGAGAGGCTGGTTGCCGTAGACTTCAGGCAGTTCGGTGCGGGGGGTGATTCCGATTTCGGGTTCTGGCCTCTTTTCCTGGGCGGGTTTTTCCTCTATACCTCATACTACGGCTTTGACCAGAGCCAGGTCCAGAGGGAGATGTCGGCGGATTCACTTCTTTCATCACAGAAATCGCTGATCTTCAACGCCCTGGCAAGGTTCCCCATAGTGTTTCTCTACTGTCTCCTGGGAATAATAATCGGGGCCTTTGCTGCAATGGAGCCCGGGTTTGTTGATAAAATGCCTTCTGGCAGTATTGATTACATGATACCGACATTTATTATTCACTATCTCCCCGCAGGGATTACCGGAATTATTATCACTGCCATACTTGCCGCCAGCATGTCATCTATGGATTCCGCCCTTAACTCTCTCAGCGCTTCAAGCATGGAGGATATCGTGAGGCCCTATTTTCTGAAAAACAGGGATGAAAGTGAGCTTCTCAGGTACTCACGTTATGTGACTCTCTTCTGGGGCCTATTCTGCACGCTCTTTGCCCTCGTAAGCGGGAACATATCCTCAACGGTCATCGAGTCTATAAACATGATCGGTTCGGTTTTCTACGGGCCTATTGCCTCCGTATTCATCATGGGGATTTTCTTCAAGAGAGTTAAATCGAGACATGTGATCTCCGGGGGTATTACCGGTGTTGTTCTGAATTTTATGCTGGCCCTGGGTATAGTAAAAATTTCCTGGCTCTGGTGGAACCTTACCGGGTTCATTACCGCACTCGCGGTGGGGCTTCTTTTTTCATACATAAGGCCCGAAGGGGTAGAAAAAGAGTTTGTGGGAGAGATTCCACTGATTTTTTCAGGTAAGTGGGTCGCAATCTATATTTTCCTGGGACTCTATTGCGGGGCGATCATTTTATTTTCTCTGAACATCAAAGGTCTTTTATTTTAAATAAACAATAAATATTATTATTCTTGTAAAAATATACGAAATAATAAGAATATCCGGGAATTTTAATGAGTTCACGGTGAAGAATTCAAAAGGAACTTTTCTTCAGGTGAAAGGGGAAGGAAAACATCCATAAATAATTATCGGGAATTGATGAGTCAAATATCGGGGTGTAGCTGTGAAATTTAATAACGGTAGAGGAATTGAAATAATTGTCGGAATACCTTCATATATGGAAGCGGACAGTATTGGATTTGTCACGAAGCAGATAGATGAGGGCCTTCAGAAGTATTTCAGCAACTACAATGCGGTTATTGTCAATGTGGATAATAACAGCGAGGATGATACAAAGAGTGCGTTCTTCTCAATGGAAACGGTAACCCCAAAAAAATATATTACCACTCCCAGAGGTGTCCGGGGAAAGGGGAATAATTTCCTGAACCTCTTCAAATTCGGTAAGAAACATGCGGCAACTTTAAAAGCGGCTGCAGTTCTGGATGCGGACCTCAAGTCGGTTACTCCCAAGTGGGTAAAACACCTGTTGGAACCGATACTTGAGGGTTATGATTATGCGCTGCCCCGTTACTCGCGGCACCAGTTCGATGGGACCATAACCAACCATATCTGCTACCCCCTCCTTTACGGACTCATGGGAGAGAATATCAGGCAGCCAATAGGGGGTGAATTCGCGTTTTCACCGGCCCTTATGGACTACTGGCTTGAACAGAAGTGGCTCCCCACCACGAAACAGTATGGGATTGATATATTCATGTCCCTTAACGCGATAATAGGAAAATTCAATATATGCGAAGTAGGTCTTGGAGCAAAGATACACAAGGCCAGCGCGCCCAAGCTTGGCCCCATGTTCACCCAGGTTGTTACAACATTTTTTGAAAAGGTCCTCTCAAAGAAGGCCGACTGGATAGGGATGCCTAACGGGCATATAAAACCGAAACCGCTCTTTGGCAAAAAGATCCTTGATCCGCCGCAGACGCTCTATGTGGACCTGAGGGAGCTCAAGGAGAAGCTGCGGCTTGAATTCGTATCGAGACAGAAGCTCTTAAAAAAATTCATGAGCGAGTATCTCTATACAAGCATAGAGAGGATGATAAAACATGACCACTATGACATGAATATTCTTATGTGGACACAGTGTGTTTATCAGCTCCTCTTCAGCTTCGATATGGGATCCAAAAGAATGAGGGCCGATATTGTGGAGGCCATGAAACCCCTCTACTTTGCCCGGTCCGTGACCTTTGATTACGAAACCTGGAGATACAGCATCGACTATGCGGAAGAGGCCATCTGTGACCAGGCAAAGGCCTTTGCCTCCCAGAAACCCTATTTTTACGGACTCTATCTGAAGATAGCCCAGGACCAGAACTAACCGCTGGTAAAGTCCCTGTCCCAGTCTTTCCAGACGGGGTCATATCCCTTCTCTTTTATGATTGCGGCTATTTCAAGGGGGCTCCTTATGTCCTCGATATCAAACTGTCCTTCGGCGGGGGATTCACCGGTATATCCTCCCGGACTGGTATTAGACCCGGCGCTCATGGTTGTTATACCAAGGGGAAAGAGATTGTCCCTCAGGGGGGCCGGTTCCCGGGTTGAGAGAACAAGCCCCGCGTCGTTGAGGATAATTCTCATGAGAGCAATAAGGTGGGTAAGGTCCCTGTCAGTGACTTTTACCGGGGGCTTGTATTCTCCCGAAGCATGTCTTATCCGGGGAAAGGATATCATCGCCTGTGATTTCCAGTATTTTCCCGTGAGGTAGAGGGCGTGGAGGGCAGTGAAGTATCCTTCTACTCTCCAGTCGGCCAGTCCTAGGAGTGAGCCTATCCCTATCCTCCGAAATCCCGCTCTTCCGCCCCTGTCAGGACTGTTGAGCCTTTTATAAAAGTCTTTTTTCTCACCGGAAAGGTGGACGGAACCGTATACATCCCTGTTATACGTCTCCTGGTAGAGGGTCAACCCGTCCACTCCCGAAAGGACCATGCGCCTGTATTCCTCTTCTTCCATGGGGTAAACTTCTATTGAGACGGATGAAAACTTTTTATGGACCAGGGCGGCAATCTCTTCCAGCATATCCGGGGAGACTGCGGATTTCTTTTCCCCTGTAAGGAGAAGTATATGTCTGAAGCCTGATTGGTAGAGGAGATCGGCCTCCTTTACAACCTCGGCCGGTGTCAGGGTCCGCCTTATAATTTTATTGGATGCGTTGAAGCCGCAGTAGAGGCACATGTTACCGCACTCGTTTGATATATAGAGGGGGACATAGAGCTGTATGGCATTTCCGAAACGCCGCCGGGTTATCCTGAATGAGAGAGATGCCATCTCTTCCAGAAAGGAATCTGCTGCCGGTGAGAAAAGGGGATAGATGGAGTCCGCGTCAAACCGCCCGCCGGCCAGGACTTCCCGGACATCATCTTCTGTTGAACCGTAAATAAGTTCGCTGACCCGTTCCCATGAATAGTTATTATAGATTTCGCTGAACATAATTGTACGAAAAATTCCCTCTTCCTGATGGGTATCAATAATCTATACTTAAAAGATATTGTAAATGAAAAAAAATGCAATATTTCCTCTCCTGTTCACAGGATAAGTGAGCAGTTACCATATTTTAATTAATTTATTCTTTTTGGTTGACAGATACCGGTAGATAATAAAGAGTCCCCTTTAACAACAAGATACGGGTTTTATGTATCGAGTAATATAGTATCAAAAAATTACCCCGCTTTTCTTACCTTATTTTGTAAATCTGGCAGAAAAAACGGCTTACCAATTTTCTGCTTCTATATTTATCAGCATAGCATCAGTGTATCAAAAAAGTAAATACTCAGCTGTATGGGTAAAATTGATATATTTTAAAATATCAACAATGTGTCTTCACTGTGATGGGGGACGCATCAGTAATGTTTTTATTTTATTTATGTCAATTTTATACTCAGCTTGAGTCTTTGCAAAAATATTTATATCAGGAGTCATACATATGGAACAGGGAACTGTTAAGTGGTTTAACGAAAGTAAAGGCTACGGATTTATCCAGAGAGAGAATGGCGGAGATATCTTCGTGCACCATTCCGGAATTGACAGTGAAGGATTTAAAACCCTTGCTGAAGGAGCCAGTGTAGCATTTAGTGTTGAAAATACTGACAAAGGACCGAGAGCTGTTTCCGTAAAGGAAATCTAAGTGCCGGGGTAGAGATCCGGTTATGAATATCCCGAAAGCCGGGAACCGGAAACTCTTCAGGACTGAGTCTTAAAGAGTTCCGCCGGCTTTTGAGATCATTAAAAAATGAGAGGTTAGATGAATTATTATTTTAACACAAGTGTAATTAAGAGCTTTAAAAGCATAAACCAGTGGAAAAAAACATGTCAGGAAAAAGAAAATCTTCCTGCGAAACCGCAAAATGTCGAAAAGAACTTGAACGAAAAAAGAAAAAAGAACTGACCCCCGCCTGTTTTTCGTCATCATTCATTTAAATACAGAAAATACTTAGCTTTTAATCACATAAAATAGACGTCCTATCATTTGGTCGCACCGGGGCGTCAAATCGTGAATGCAGAGAAAAAGGATCCTGCGGGCCGGGCATTGAAATTGATCTGACCTGTGATGAGAGCTGCAATATTGGAATATTTTTTAATTGACGAAATCTGTATATTCGTATACGCTCTCATGTCCTTAAAGAATGTGTGTTTGCAATAGATTCTTTCGCTTAAAAGGTGCACATCCGTTTACTATTGCCAGTTGGAGAGCTTATGAGAACAATGCTCTCTCGCATGAGTGTTTGCAGCCTGTTTGGATAGACAGTAAGTTTTAAAACGCATTAAATGCATTTGGAGGAAATCCATGGCAACTGACTTGCTATCCCGGAAAAGTAAATTTAATGTGTGCTCTGTTATCTCAATCCTTACAATTATGCTTTTTGCCACTGGTATTGCTTCTGCTTCGGGCAGGGAAGTGAGGGTAGGGGTTTATGAAAATCCGCCCAAGGTCTTTACGAACAAGGAAGGAATCCCGGCAGGTATTTTCGTGGACATTATCGGGGAGATTGCCCGCCGTGAAGGATGGTCGTTAAAATATGTGCATGATTCCTGGCCGCAATGTCTGGCAAATCTTGAATCAGGTGAAATTGATCTCATGGTGGATGTTGCATATTCTCCCGAAAGGGCCCAAAAGTATGACTTCTGCGAAAACGATGTATTAAATAACTGGGCGCAGGTCTATACACGCAAAGGAGTGGATATTAAGCTCATAACAGATCTTAAGGGGATGCATTTAGCCACATTGCGCCGGGGAATTCATCTGATGCGGCTTAAGAATCTTGCAGATGGATTTGGATTCGATATTAAGCTGACTGAAGTTGACAATTATGAAGCAGTATTTCGCATGATTCATGAGAGGAAAGTCGATGCCGGTATTGTCAACCGTATTTACGGTTATTCCCAGGAAGACCAATACAATGTGGTTCGTAGTCCCGTTGTGTTCTCACCTGCATCTTTACGGTTTGCAGTTAAAAAAGGGAAGAACAGGGATGTTATTAGTGCCATAAACCGCCAGATTACTTCTCTGAAAGCAGAAAAGATTTCAGCCTATCATCAGTCATTAAGACGGTGGTTGGGTGAAACCACGAAACTGGGTCTTCCCGGGTGGATTGGCTGGTCTTTCAGTGTTGCAGCAGCCGGGATATTGTTGCTGTTTTTAATAAGTATTCTCTTAAAGTACCAGGTTAACAGGAAGACCGAACATTTGCGTATGGTCAATGCGCAACTGGAAAAACAGATTAGCGAAACCATGAAAGCCCACCTGGAATTGAAGCGCAGTGAGGAGATACTCATTCGACAGGAGCGTCTCAGTGCGCTGGGCCAGCTGACAAGCGGGATTGCTCATGATTTCAATAATATGCTTATTCCAATTCTCGGCTACTCGGACCTGTTACTGGAAAGCCCGGATCTTTTGAAAGAACCTGAGAAAATGCTGCCAATGCTGGAAACAATAAGAAAATCCGCCGAAACGTCACGGGAGACTGTGAAACGATTACAGGAGTTCTCCCGGGCCGACTCAAGACCAAAGATGGAAAAAGTAAATATTGCTCAGTTAGTATCCGGGGTTGTTGAAACAACAAAACCCTTATGGAAATCCGATAGAGAAGCCCGTTCTGTAACGATTAAAATCATTGAGGATGTACCCCCGGATCTTGTGGTTATAGTAAGTAAGTCTCAGTTTAGCGAAGCCCTGATGAATCTTATTATAAACGCTCTTCACGCCGTTTCTTCAGGAGGTGAGGTGACAATTCGCGCATTTGTGAAGGATGAAACATTCAACCTGGAAGTCAAGGATACGGGAATCGGTATGTCCAAAGATGTGGCCCGGAAATGCCTGGAGCCCTTTTTTTCAACAAAAGGAGAAGACGGGACAGGAATGGGATTGGCTATGGTCCATGGCATTGTTAAGCGGCACAAGGGTTCGCTGAATATTCACAGTACCCCCGGAAAGGAAACAATCATTGGAATGCAAATTCCTCTTGTTCAGGAAGAAGACGGAACACAGCCCGAACCGAAAGTTTTATTGTGCATTGCCCGTCCATTGAAGGTTCTTGTGGTTGACGATGATCTGAATTCCAGGACACTTCTTTCAGAATATCTGGCCCTTGACGGGCATAGTGTTGTAACCGCCGAAGATACCATAGAGGGAATTGCTAAATTCAACCAGAATGGATTTGATCTGCTTATTACTGATAAGGCAATGCCAAAAATCAGCGGAGATGAATTGGTTCAGCATGTAAAATCCTCAGAACACCCGGTACCGGTACTTATGATAACAGGATTTGCTCAAATTATGGCATCAAGGAATGAACATCCTGCAGGTGTGGATTATCTCATGGGAAAACCATTTACGGTTCAGGAATTGAGAAATGCCATTGAAAGGACCTTAGCATCAAGGTATAATTAGATGAGAAAAGAACCCAGCGACACTCATTAATACGTCTTTAACTCCTTTTCCTGTTAGATGTATGATTTAAATATAAACAGAATAACCAGAATGTTTGCCATAATTGATTATTATCTGATAAATGTTTATATTTAACTGACTTTTCTCTTGACATTTCTCAGATAATGGTCTCTTAATATTCCCCGGTGTGATGTTATAGTTTTAATCGGCATGAAAGGATTAATATCTATGACAGGCAAAACGAGTAAAGCATTCCTCATAACTGTAATAATCTCCCATTCAAAGAAGTGGAAAGAAATATGAAAATATTATTACTCCCCTTCATTGCGGTTTTTCTTATCGGTTCATGTTCCGGTAAGAACCCGGAATCCGGAACCGATCCTGAACAGAACAGGACAAATGAATCGATGGAAAAGATTGGCGAATCCACCCGGGTGAGTTATGTTTTCTATACGGCGAACAACGGTGATTTGTATTATGTTAACACTTCGGAATATAATGAGGCCGATGGAAGCGGCAATCTTGACCTGATGAAATATCAGCTGGCTACAGGGAAAACCATAACTGTTAAAGACAATTTTACTTCAAGTGTTAATGATAATAATGAGGGTTTCGGAATGATTGCTCCCACTGAGGATGGTGATATTGTCTATTGCATGACTACAAGCGGTGAAGTGTGGAAGCTTACCTGTTCGAAAGACAGCTTCCAGTATATCATGAATATCAGTTCAGAATATGGTTGTGGCACAAACTGGTGGAAACGGTTTAATCTTACCCTGGCCGGTGATGAAAACTCTCTCTTTTTTGTAAGTACAAACAATCAATATGATAATAAGCATCTCTACAAAATTGATCTTCTTGCCGATTCGCCGGTTTGCCGGGAAGTTCTTGATATCAGCACAGTTGTTGCTCCCCATCTTGAACCTGAACGCGATCTCTGTTTTGGCGGTATAAATGTGTGGGACAATGATAACAATTTTTACGTGCCGGTCTGGAGCTTTTCACACTCTGATGATGATCTGGCAATTTTAAAGGTACATGTTCCCCGGAATGCAGAAGGATACTCTGCTGAACTTATCCACTTTACAGATACGGGAGAAGAAGACGGTACAAGGCTTTTACCCGGTTTCAGACACAATTCCTGCTGGTCCGGTATCTCTGCTGCTTCAAACGGATCTATATATATTGCAGTGAGTAATCATTACCAACCGTCTGCTCCGGATGATATTCATGGAAATGTTGCCGTTTTTAAATATAATCCTTCCGGATCGAATATGGAGTTTTTGGGGGATCTCAAATCCGTTTCCTCTGCGGTGAACAATTGGATGCCTGATGAGAGTCAGCATAAGGTGCATACCTTTCTCATGGAACTGGACGGAAAAATATATTTTGCTACTGATGATTATGAACCCTCATACTTTTTACGCGGTTCGCATCTGTATGCTATTGATCTTTCAAACGATACTATAAACGATTACAGTAAAACTCAGGGTCTGGTCATGCTTAATGATTTCAGTGTGATTAAAAACAGAACCGAACCAACAAGTAGAAGCGGTATTTTTATTCAATATTATGGGATCAAGGGCATAAGTGCGAACAGGCATGTTCCGGGCCTGATCTATGCTATGTTGTACGGATTAAATGAGCCTGGCCATATTATAAAATACAGAATGCCTTAGCGGAGTTATTGAATGCATAAAACAAAGAATAAAAAAACAAAACCGGATAATTGAAATAACTCATTTAAAAATACCGGGGAGGTTTTCCATGTTAAAAATTAAGCCCTTTTTATTACTTTCTCTTTCATTTCTTTTTCTCAATGTTTACTGTAAAACAATAGAGGGGAATAAAATTATGGGTTCTCCTTCATCTGCAAATACGATTGAAGGATTAAAGATGGGGTTTGTGGCGGATTCCCAGCTGCAGACAAAAAAAGATACAAAATTTGATGCTTTAATGAAGGGTGGAGCAGAAGACCGTATCATAAATGTGTCCCTCCGGGTTCCCGCATTGAATCAATATTCGGAAATTATGCTCAGATATTTTATTGAAAGTCTGATTGATGAGAAGAAAGTCGATATGATCTTTTACCTGGGAGATGCTGCGAATAACGGCTGCAAAGATGAAATTAATACTGTCTTCAAGATTTTAAGTGAATACAGATCGGGGAGAACAAGCTATTTTTCAGGGAAGGAAATAAGGGCCGTCCCCATCTTTTTTATTATTGGAAATCATGATTATCTCGGAGCCGGGAACACACCTTTCAAAAAAAGCCGTATAAAGCTCTGTACCTGCAGGAAGAATGATTCAGAGAAAAAAATCCTGGAATCAAAATGCGATCTGATCTTGAGGGCGTCCAGGTTCAACAAAGAGTCCAATGCAATAAAAGGCTGGAATTGGGAGTATCATGATAATGTTACGAACAGGCAGCAGATGATTAATTATTGTAATGCAGCAAACAGGGGCGGTCAGAAAGAAGCCATAAAGGGGACCAGGATCACTGAAGTAAGAAAACCGAACTGTTTTCTCTCCGGTTCCCTTGTAAACCGGCAGAAGAATTATAAAATCCTGCTTATGGATACATCCGATTACTATGGGAAATGGTATATCGATACGGAAAAAATTCTCAAAATGAAATGGTTCGGATTAACAGGATGGATATCTGATGAACAGATAGAATTTTTAAAAGGAAAAGTTAAAAAAGAGACTCCCCTCACAATTCTCCTTTCACATTATCCACATACGGATCTTGCAGTTAATGATAAAATTCATAATAAAATGTTAATAAAAAAAGTCTGGAAAACCTTTATGGGCCGGACTCCCGGGATCGGGAATTACTGGATATCAGCCCATTCACACAACTATTATTCTCTCCGCAGGGTAAAAGAAGGTTCAGGTAAAGGTGAAATAAATTTTGACCATCTCAATGTCGGTTCCACAACCGATGCTTATTACAAATCCAGTTTCTTTGATCTATTTAAGGACAAGAGCAGTCTTGAAGAATCTAAAATAAAACCGCCCCATGCTCTTGCCGTAAGTATTGCCAGAGAACCTCAAGGAAAAGCCAGCAATTTGTCCCCTGAGCCGGTCTTTATCCAGAGGGACGAATTATACTATGCTATAAAAAGGGTCTTGAAAAAAACTGCAAAAAATCCTGATATATCTTATACGCGTATCAATAATATTTTCAGAAAAAAAAATACAAATAAGCTTCTCATGTTCGGATTTCCTGACAAAAAAGATCTCTTCCTGGAACTGGAATACAAGGTTTATAATAATTATGTGAAAATCTGCAGGAGTAATTTGGAAAAATTTGTTCAGTATGTTTATGAAAACCAGGATGTGAAATTTCCAAACCGTTCCCGGACAGGGAAAATTTCAAAGGGGGATATTGAGCTTCGTCTGGGGCTTTACGCTTCATATAAAGAGATAAAAAGGAGGTAAATAATTTTTCCTTAAAGATTGGTTTAATATAATTTTCATTTTTAACGACTGAAGCTTAACTTGAGAAAGTCTAAAGTAGTTACTTCCATTTTTTTTCACTCTTCTCGTATTAAGATAAAAAATGTCTGGCAACATTTTCACGCCTTTTCTTATAATTCCTTAACATGATCGGAGAGGAGAGAACCCGCTTGATTGATTCAGTGCTTTCTGTTTTAAAATGCGGCAAATTGTATCGAGGGGAACAGATCATTATGTCGTTCAACTCCTCATGATGACAGAATAAAAAGACAGTATATTGAAAAAACAAAAAAAAGGAAAGTTAAGATGATAAAAAAAATATCAATTACAGCAGGTGCTGCGTATATACTGACTGTACTCTTTATCATTTCCTCTCCATCTGAAGAGAGGGTGAAGAATATCATCCTGATCATAGGCGACGGTATGGGAGTACAGGAGATAGGTTTTTTTAACTCCTATGTGAAGTATGCCCCTGAATCCATATACAGAAAGACGGGGAGAACTTCATCGCTTGAAAGCATCATCAGGGAGAGCAGCTCCGGACTGGTATTTACCGAAACGTATGAGAACCTTGTGACCGATTCCGCCGCATCATCCACAATGCTTGCCACGGGAAAGTTCTCCCGGGTCGGGATGATCGGGGCAGACTACAGGGGGAACAGGGCAATGAACCTGGTGGAGAAAGCGGAGAAGGCGGGAATGTCAACGGGGCTTGTCTCGGACACAAGGATTACTCATGCCACACCCGCGGGATTTGTATCACATCAGCCTGTGAGGAGCAGGGAAAATGAGATTGCCGTTGACCTGTTAAACAGCGGGGTGGATGTTATGCTCTCCGGCGGTTTGAGGCACTGGCTTCCCCGGGATGTTAACGGGATGAACTCGAAAATATCAGAAAAAATCAGAAAGAGGACCGGGGGGCGGATAAAGATCAAATCAAAGAGAATGGACAGCAGGAACCTCCTGGATGAAGCGGAGAAGAAAGGATACAGGCTTGTATTCAGCAAACAGGAGTTAGAAGAAATATCCGGGGGAATGGTCCTGGGACTCTTTTCAGATTCAGGTATGCCCGATGCATTCAGTGAAAAGGCAAGCAGGGACAATAGCAGGAGGTCTCTTCCTCTCCTCAGTGACATGGCGGAGGCGGCGCTGAAGATACTCGGGAAGAACGAGAAGGGATTTTTCCTGATGATCGAAGCGGGGCAGATCGACTGGGCCTCCCATGGCAATGACGCGGGGTGGCTCCTCCAGGAGATGATACGGCTTGATGAAGTCCTGAAAACGGTGAGAAGATGGACAGCCGGGAGAAAAGACACCCTTGTGGTGGTTACCGCTGACCATGAGACCGGGGGGCCGGGGTTCAGCTATTCAGCAAATGGTGAGAGAATAGAGAGAAAACTTTTCGGGGACCTCTTTAAGAAGAGAAAATACATTGCAAAGTCAAACTTCGGGTCTCCTTCTATCCTTGACAGGCTCTACATGCAGAAGATGAGTTACCGGGCTCTTTTTGAAAGATATGATTCTCTCCCTCACGGCAAAAAAGGTCCCGCAATGCTTGCAAAGACCATAAACTCCGGTACCCGGTTTCCGGTTACACGGGAGGACGCAGGGCGTATACTCGGTTTGCCGGATGAAAGCGGTGTGCGGGGAATACATGACTTCAGGGAGTTCTATCTCTCACCTGAAGAAAACAGGAGCTGTATCCTTGCCCGTGTTGTGGCCGGGGGCCAGAACATGGTCTGGTCAACAGGGGCTCATACATCGTCTCCGGTACCCTTTTTTGTCTGGGGACCGGAGAGGGAGAGAAAAAAGTTTCACAGCTGCATGCACATGACTGAGCTGGGACAGATTATTGCCGGATTTATTTATTGAGAAAGAGATCAAAGAAACATCTGAGCTTGTACAGAATATCTCTGCGACTTAAACACCTTGAAATATCATTCTTTTGAGGTTGAGTGATAGAGAAAAAAATAAATACTTGAAAATATGGAATAGAAAAAATAGAATATTCAATTATTAGTGAAAAAATTGAGGGGGAGGAATTGAGTATGAGAAATTATTACAGGGATCTCTCACTTGGAAAAAAAATATTCATCCCGGGAATAATACTTCTACTGGCTTTTGCATTATTTGTTCGCCTTTACTTTATCCCGCTTGTGAGAACAAAACTGATAAATGAAAAAAAGGCAGGGATAAAACAGGTTGTTGATACATGTATAAGCGTACTGGTTAAAATTAATAACGACTTCACGGAGGGCAAACTCAGCAAAGACGATGCCATGGAGCTTGGTAAAGAGACAGTAAAGATGGTAAGATACGGTCCCGAAAGCAAGGA
>JBNKTL010000018.1:0-4118 GCA_050298055.1 Spirochaetota bacterium | reverse complement strand
CAAGGACTATCTCTGGATAAATGACTTTCATCCCCGGATGATAATGCATCCCTATGTGACAAAACTTGACGGAAAGGATCTGAGCGAATATGAGGACAGGAAGGGGTTCCGGCTCTTTGTTGAGATGGCAAAGCAGTGCACGGGGAAGGGTGATGGCTATGTCACTTATATGTGGCAGTATAAAGATCAGAAGGATAAAATTGTTCCGAAGATATCCTATGTGAAGGCATTTAAACCCTGGGGATGGATAGTGGGAACCGGGATCTATATTGAAGATGTTGAGAAAGGGATCGGGCAGTTATATATTGATTTAGGAATACTCACGGCATCCATCGCACTTCTCTTTTTGATTATACTTTATTACACTACGCGAACCATTGTCAGCCCGGTAAGTGCCGGACTGGGATTTGCCCAGGGTATTGCATCAGGCGACCTCACGGGTAAGCTGGAACATAGCGGCGAAGATGAAAGCGGAAGGCTCACATCCGCACTGAGTGATATGCAGGAGAAGCTTTCCGAAGTTATCCGGAAGATAATAAACAGTGTTGATATTCTGGCGGGATCATCATCGGAGATCAACTCCATATCACTGTCGCTCAGTGAGAGCGCAAATGAACAGGCTGCCAGTATTGAAGAAGTTTCCTCATCCATGGAGGAGATGGCATCAGTAATAGCTCAGAACGCGGAAAACTCACGTAATACCGAGAAGCTTGCATCTGAAACTTCCCGGAAAGCCGAAGAGGGAGGGAAAGCCGTAATCGAAGCGGTTGTTGCCATGAAGGAGATTGCAGAAAAGATCAACGTGGTGGAGGATATCGCCTATCAGACAAATCTCCTTGCACTTAACGCGGCCATTGAGGCGGCAAGGGCAGGGGCACAGGGAAAGGGTTTTGCAGTGGTTGCAGGAGAGGTGAGAAAGCTGGCCGAGAGGAGCCAGAAAGCAGCAAAGGAGATTGGAGAACTTGCCACTGACAGCGTAGAAATTGCCGAAAAGGCAGGAGAGTTCCTGGAAGAAATACTCCCGAGCATCAAAGAGACCTCTGAGCTTGTGCAAAATATCTCTTCAGCTTCCGAACAGCAGAGTGAGGGGGTGGAGCAGATAAACGCGTCAATGGACCAGCTTAACGGGGTGACACAGAGTACCGTTTCGGCATCAGAGGAGCTTGCATCCACATCGGAAATTCTGAAAAGTCATGCGGTTGAATTACAGAACATTATCGGTTTCTTTAAAATTGAGTGGAAGGATACTGGTTCTGTTGAAAAAATAAATTATTTGGAACGCAATTGACAGTGCTTTTCGGGGACAGGTGAGATTTTGATGAAGCCGGCCGTTTTATCGTAAAAAGCCTGTAAGGGGACTTGAGGCATGGGCAGTATCTTTTACAGAGGCCCTCCCGGCCCTGTAGGCTTCCCTGCCGGCAAGGGTCCCCCTCCTGAAGGCTGCTGCCATGAGTGCGGGATCGGCTGCGGTTGCAATTGCCGTATTTACCAGTACGGCATCCGCCCCCATCTCCATGGCATGGGCGGCATGGGAGGGAGCACCCAGCCCCGCATCCACAACCACCGGGATGGAGGACATCTCAATGATGATCTTTATGCTCTCTTCGGTCTTGATGCCGCGGTTGGAACCGATGGGTGAACCCAGAGGCATTACGGTAGCCGTTCCCGCATCTTCAAGTCTCCTGACGAGTATGGGGTCCGCATTGATGTAGGGAAGGACAATAAAGCCTTCCTTTACCAGTATTTCTGCGGCTTTCAGTGTTTCAACCGGGTCCGGGAGAAGATACCGGGGGTCCGGGGTTACCTCAAGTTTGACCCAGTCACCGCATCCCATGGCCCGGGCAAGTTTTGAAAGGCGCACTGCTTCCTCCGCGTCCCGTGCGCCGGAGGTATTGGGAAGGAGAAGGACCTTATCGTTGTCCATGACCGACCTGAGCATGGGGTCCTCCGGGTTCTCCAGGTCAACCCGCCGCAGGGCTACCGTTACCATCTCAGTTCCCGATGCCTCTATGGCGCTGTTCATGAGATCAACGGATGAGAACTTTCCGGTCCCCAGAAAGAGCCGGGAGCCGAACTCCCTTCCGGCAATGATCAGTTTATCATTATTACTTTTTCCCATGGTAATATGGATAGTACTCTATGAGCTTATTATATGTCAAGTTTTGTATGAGTTAGATACTATCCCCCTTTTTACACATACCTAAAAAGAGTGCAAAAAAGGAGATCGGAAAGATCATAATAATTTTACCTGATTCCAACTTAATATAAAATGTTGTGGACTTTTACAGGTACTTGAATCCACTGGTCTTGAAATCTTAAAAAGAGATAAAGATCAAATAAAATCGGTATTTCCGGTTATGGCGTCAATCTTCAATGCTCCTCTTTGATGCGGCATCCGGCATGAATAAATGTTAAAACACGTTTAAAATTATTTACTTTATTTATCAACATTCAACAGGAATTAATATGAAATTAGACAAATTTGTCCGGCTGGGACTCTCTGAATCATCTGTAATAGAGATAGGGAAAAAAGGTTTTGAAGAACCTACGGAAATCCAGGAGAAGGTCATACCCCTTGTCCTCAATACAGAAACAGATATCATCGGACAGGCAAGAACCGGTACCGGTAAAACAGCAGCTTTCGGCCTGCCTGTTCTTGAAATGATATGTGAGGATTCCGGCCCGGTACAGGCCCTTGTTCTCGTACCGACCCGGGAACTTGCTCTTCAGGTTTCCGAGGAGCTGAACTCATTCAAAGGGAGAAAAAATATCAGGATACTGCCGGTATACGGCGGTCAATCCATTCAGGACCAGGTGAGAAGGTTAAAAAAGGGGATAGATATCGTTGTAGGCACCCCGGGGAGGATACTGGACCATATAAGGAGAAAGACACTGAATATAGACAGGGTCCGGTTCGCGGTTCTCGATGAAGCAGATGAAATGCTCAATATGGGATTTATTGATGAAGTTGAAGAGATTTTAAGCCATACAAACAGGGAAAAGAGGACCCTGCTCTTCTCTGCCACAATGCCGGAGGAAATTTTAAATGTGGCAGAAAAGTATATGAAGGAATATGAAATTGTCAGATCGGTAAAGGACAAACTCACAGTGGAGTTAACCGACCAGGTTTACTTTGAGGTTAAACAGTCTGATAAATTTGAGGCCCTCTGCAGAATTATTGACAGGGAAGAAGAATTTTACGGGCTGATCTTCTGCAGAACAAAGGTGGATGTTGATGAGCTGACGGGAAAATTGACGGACAGGGGTTATGATGCCGAAGGGATACATGGTGATTTTTCCCAGCATCACCGTGAACGCTCACTGGAAAAATTCAGAAAAAAAAGGGTCAATATACTTATTGCCACTGATGTGGCTGCAAGGGGGATAGATATTGCGGATATATCCCATGTGATAAATTATTCCCTTCCCCAGGACCCGGAATCTTATGTGCACAGGATTGGAAGGACCGGCAGAGCGGGAAAAAAGGGCATAGCCATAACATTTATCAGCCCATCAGAATACAGGAAGTTAGCAGCAATTATTAAGGTTA
This sequence comes from Spirochaetota bacterium, assembly GCA_050298055.1. GTDB lineage: Bacteria > Spirochaetota > UBA4802 > UBA4802 > UBA5550 > JBNKTL01. Next base: position 568 of record JBNKTL010000018.1, on the reverse strand, counting down.
CAAAATCGGAGATCAGAAAAGAGAGGATCCCGGGAATTACTGATATTATTGATGCCCGGAAAAACAGGATCGCGGCTGATGTGAATTCAATAATCGAATCGGGATCTCACTATGATTATTTTGATACCGCGCAGAAAATGCTCGATAATCATGATCCTCTTGACCTGCTTTCTGCTTTATTAAAATACTCCTTTGACAGCCAGCTTGACAGGAACAATTACAGGGAGATCAATGAGGTCATCAGTGAAAATGGGGAAACAACGAGGCTGTTTGTATCAAGAGGAAAGAAAGACGGCCTGACTCCCCGGAAACTTGTAAAGCTGATACAGAATGAATCAAAGATAAAAGCCGGGAATATAACGGACATTATGGTTAAGGATAGCTTCTCATTTCTTACGGTTCCCCTGAATGAGGCAGAGCTGATTATAAAAGACTTCAGTAAGGGGAAAAGGAAAAACAGCCCTGAAGTTCAAAGGGCAAACAGGTTGAAAAAAGGCAAAAAAAGAAAGGCCTCATAAATAGTGGATTCAGAAGAAACAGACTTCTCTCAACAGAGGGGAGCGGATTG
>JBNKTL010000017.1:14919-90305 GCA_050298055.1 Spirochaetota bacterium | reverse complement strand
CCCCAATCTTGATAATCGAGGTAGATTTATACAATAACTGTTTATTTCAATTTGTAAAAATCGACAGACAAGGGGGACGGGGGGCCCTAAGGGATGTGGAATAATGAAGATAAATCTTAATTTTTCGGAACAAATAATGATTAAAATCCTTGACGAAAATGACATAATAGTCATTTATAATGAGGAATCCTAAATACTAAAAAAAACCGGATGTACTCATGGGAAAGTTAGAAGATCTTTCTTGTAAATACAGTGTATGAACTCTATGAAGTCAAAAATTCTCCTGGTAGAAGACAATCAAACAACACTTACCTTAATTAAAGCAAAGCTTGAAAAAGAGGGGTTTGAGATCAAATCCGCCGTTAACGGACAGAATGCCATAAATCTCATGTCTGAATTCACTCCCGATCTGATTATCAGTGACATTATTATGCCTGTAATGGATGGAATGGAGTTCAGAAACAATCTCAGGGAAAACCAGAAGTTTAACCTGATCCCCTTTGTTTTTCTCTCGGCAAAAAATAAACTGGATGATAAAATTCAGGGCCTTGAAATCGGAGCGGACTACTACCTCACGAAACCCTTTGAGAACAGCGAGCTTATGGCAATAATCAGGTCCCGTATCGAAAAGAGCAGGGAATTCAACAACCTGATATACCATGATAAGCTTACCGGCCTTCTTAACAGGGGGGGGATTGATAAAAGGCTGGAAGAGGAGATCAACAGGGGAAGGAGATACAATAACAGCTTCTCAATTGCGATGATGGATATCGACCACTTTAAAAAAGTCAACGATACCTACGGCCACCAGGCAGGGGACATTGTCCTGAGAAATGTATCCGAAAGCATCGCAAAAAACATGCGGGACTCTGATTACGCGGGAAGGTACGGTGGAGAGGAGTTTCTCATTGTTATGCCTCACACGGATAAGAAACAGGCTTTTACCGCTGCCGAGAGGATACGGAAAGCACTGGAGGGCACGGGAATTAAAGATACCGATATTAAGATCACCATAAGCGGCGGCATTTCTTCATATCCGGAAGACGGTGATGAATACAGGAAGATTGTCTCCTCCGCGGACAGTGCGCTTTACACGGCCAAAAACAGCGGAAGGAACTGCGTTAAAACCAGCTAAAATCCATAGCCCGGACTTTTCCCGGTTTACCTTACTTATTAACCATACTCGCCGGCTGCCCCGTTGCCTGCAGAACACTGTACCAGTAGGCGGAACGGGGATTTAACTTCTTTCTTTTTGATATGGCAAGCTCAATAGGCAGATGAGTGAAGATATTGTTCCACTGTCCCACTATCATGTCGGTCTTCCCGGCCATGGCCGCGTGAACGGCATTCTGGCCCAGGAGAGCGCAGAAGACCGAATCCGCGGGGTTCGCCGGGGTACTCCTGATGATATAGCTCGGATCGATATATTTTAGATTGGCTTCTATTCCCCTCCTGTCAAAATACTCTTTAATCCTGTTTTTTAAAAAGATCCCGATATCCTCAAGGATGATATTACCCGATTTGTCCCTCTTCTGGCTCGATGTGTCCTCCACAAGGTGCCTCTGCCCGGCGCCTTCGGCAACGCAGATGACCGCATGTTTCCTTCTGAGTATCCTTTCTTCCAGGTGTTTGAGAAAACCGTTGTCACCCTCCAGGTCAAATTCCACCTCCGGTACAAGCAGAAAATTGACATCATTCATGGCAAGGGACGCGTTGGCGGCAATAAAACCGGAATGTCTCCCCATGAGTTTCACAAGCCCGATCCCGTTTGGGGCCCCGCTGGCCTCAACATGGGCGGAGCTTATGGCTTCAACGGCCCGGGTGAATGCTGTCTCGAAACCGAACGATTTCTGTATATAGCTGATATCGTTGTCAATGGTTTTCGGGACCCCGATCACCGCAAGATCAATCCCTCTCGCTATTGCGATTTCATCGATCTTTCGGGCTCCCCGGAGGGTCCCGTCGCCGCCTATGGTGTAGAGGATGTTTATTCCCAGCCTCTCTATGGTATCAACCAGGAGGTCCATATCATCGGTCCCTCCCCGTGATGAACCGAGAATAGTCCCGCCGATCTTGTGGATGTCCCGGACATATTCCGGGGTGAGTTCTACCGGTTCGTATCCTTTTTCAGGATTGAGCCCGTTATAACCGTTCCGGATACCGAGGATCGATCTTGAACCGTACATGTAGTAGGTCTCCATAACAATTGACCTGATGACATCGTTGAGCCCGGGACAGAGCCCCCCGCAGGTGATAAGGGCGGAAACACTCTTTTCCGGGTTAAAATAGAGTTTTTCCCGGGGACCGGCAAGTTCAAAGCAGTTTTCCTCACAGAGCCGGGGGGCCTTATTTTCTTCGGAAAAAACATTAAAATGCATTCTCCTCTTTTCCCGCATATAGAAGTGATCGCTTGCGGGAAATTTTTTTGACAGAGGCGAATCGTACGTGCATTCACCCAGTGTCTTGATCATAAAGTCCATTGGGGTCTCCTTACGCGAAAGAATTGAATATCACAGGCTGTCCGGATAGTCTTAATACATAATTATTTGGAAGTCAAGAGAAAAGAGCAGACCCCGTTAAACTTATCTTGACGTTAATATGATGACCGGTATACTATGAAATGAAATGAGAGCCAGTGAATATTCCGCGCAGGGAGAAGAACCATGGAGCAACCTGTACTCTTTGAAGTTAAAGACGGGACAGCAGTCATTACACTGAACAGGCCGGAGAGGAGAAATGCCATAAACCGGGAACTCCTTCTTCATCTCTACAACCACCTTGAAGAAGTAAACAGGAGAGACGATATCAGGGCCGCGATCATTACCGGGAACGGCAAATCATTCTGTTCCGGGATAGACCTTGACGCGGTAAAAACGGAAAACCTCTTTGATCCAAGGGGTGACGGTACGGACCTCCCGGACCTGTTTCACTCACTGGACAAACCGGTGATCGGTGCCGTTAACGGACACGCCATAACCGGCGGTTTCGAGATTGCCCTCAATTGTGATTTCCTCATAGCCTCGGAACGGGCCTCATTCCGGGACACCCATGTGAGAGTGCGTATCCACCCGGGATGGGGGATGTCACAGCTCCTTCAGGAGGCAGTGGGCATCCGGAGAGCAAAGGAGATATCACTTTCCGGTAAAATAGTCGAAGCGGAAGAGGCGTTCAGGATCGGGCTTGTAAACGAGGTTGTGGCCCATGAGAGGCTCATGAAGAGGGCAGGGGAAATCTGTGACGAGATAAAAACAGCGGATTTTGAAATGATCGGGAAGATGAAGCAGCTTATCAATTCAGGAAGAGAGGCCCCTCTTTACGAGTCATTTGAAAATGAGCGGAAGGGATTTAAGAAATTTGTTTCCGGTTTTATGAAGGGGCAATGAGAGGTCCTTATGTCTTCGCATGAAGCTGCAGCACGGGTAACAGCTTAACTCTTTACCGGTCTTTTGATCTATATTCTGCCTGCCTAAAGTTCTATTTATTATTGCTATATTTCACATCATTAATATCTATGGCTTTCATATAAAATAAAACGGATGAAACCATGACAGCAGAAAACATGTCCGAAGAAACAGATTACAGCCGTAAATGGTATGCCATGGCGGCAGTTGCAATGGGGATTATTCTCGGTACAATTGACGCAAGTATTGTCAATATTGCCCTGCCCACACTTGTTCATGAACTGAATACTTATTTTTCCCTGGTCCAGTGGGTCGTTCTCTCATATCTTCTCACTGTTACCACACTCATGCTTGGTGTTGGCAGGATCGCGGATATTGTAGGTAAAAAAACACTCTATATTTCAGGGATGGCGGTATTCACCGCAGGTTCCCTTCTCTGCGCCCTCTCGCCGACTATTCACTGGCTCATAGGGGCAAGAGTCTTCCAGGGAACAGGCGCCGTTATGACAATGGCCCTGGGCGCGGGAATAATCAGCGAAGCCTTCCCTCCCGCAGAAAGAGGAAAATCCCTCGGCATAATCGGCTCCATGGTTTCAATCGGTATCATCACGGGCCCGGTCATCGGAGGTTTAATCATCAACAGGCTTTCCTGGCACTGGATTTTCCTGGTAAATATCCCTCTTGGCATATTGGGGATAGTCATGTCCCTGAAGTTCATACCGTACACCAAACCGAAGGCCGGTCAAAAATTTGATTACCGGGGAGCTCTCTTCATGTTTATCTGCATACTCTCCCTTCTCCTCGCCCTCACCGTAGGCCAGAAAAGAGGATTTACAGAATCCGGTGTACTGGTTCTCTTCACGGTGTTCTTTCTCTTTCTCATTGGATTTATTCTCACGGAATTAAAAGCCCAAGACCCTCTGCTGAATTTGAGACTTTTCCGCAGGGGGCTCCTGAGTTTTAACATTCTCATGGGATTCAGCGTCTTTATTACAATGGCCGGGGTGATACTCCTTATCCCCTTTTACCTCCAGAATATTCTCAAAATGAATCCCGCGTCAATGGGTCTGCTCCTGGCGACAATTCCTTTAAGCGCGGGAATAGTGTCTCCATTTTCGGGTTCGATTTCTGACAGGTACGGCACATGGATCATGAATGCAATCGGCCTTACGTTTATTCTTACGGGATTTCTCCTGATGTCCCTGATATTTAACGGAAGCAGTGCAATCCCCGCTTATGTTTCCGCTTTCATTCCCCTGGGAATTGGTCTGGGAACGTTTCAGTCTCCCAACAACAGCGCAATCATGCACTCCTTCCCGAGGCACCAGTACGGGACGGCTTCCAGTCTTCTCGCCATCACCCGGACCCTGGGGCAGACATCGGGGATTGCCCTGCTGGGCGCTCTCTGGGCATACAGGGTTGCCTCCTCCAGCGGAAGAATACTCAACGAGGGCCCCTCCAAAGCAAGCGTGAAGGACCAGATCTCCGGACTTCACGATGTATTTATTATCTCATCCCTGGTGATATTCATCTCTCTGGTTCTTGCCATAACAGGTTTTATAAAATCCAGGAGACAAACCGGTCAGACGGCACCCGGACTGTGATTCCGGGCATAAACGGCAGCACCGATTGCCCCCACAATATCAGGGGTCTCCGGTATATGTACCGGTTTATTCAGGTTCTCCTCCAGCAGTTTGACAATACACCGGTTATTGGCGACCCCGCCGGAAAAGACGATTGATTCTCCAATGCCAATTCTCTCAAGCATGGCAGCCAGCCTGTTCACAACGGACAGGTGAACGGCCCTGGCAATATCAGCGGGAGAGATACCCGAATTTTTCATTGAAATAACTTCCGATTCGGCAAACACGGTACACATGCTGTTAATAGACACCTCCCTGGTTGAGGAAAGGGCCGCATCACCAAATTCACCTATTGTATAGCCCAGGGAGGCGGCCATGATTTCCAGAAAGCGGCCTGTCCCCGCCGCGCATTTGTCATTCATCTGGAAATTTATGACCCTTCCCTCCCCGTCAAGTGAAATGACCTTGGAGTCCTGTCCTCCCACATCGAGAACAGTGGTACAGTCAGGGAAAAAATGCCGCGCCCCCAGTGCATGGGCCTTAATTTCAGTGATGACTTCATGGGCAAAATGTTTCTGGGCAAGATGCCTCCCGTAGCCGGTTGCTATAATTTTACCGGGACTGTATGCCGCAAGCATACTTTTCGCCTGGGTATGCGGTTCAAAACCGCTTTCTTTCTTCTGGGAATCATGAAGCGCACCGTTGACCATCACGGCGATCTTAATGGCCCGTGACCCGAGATCTACACCGATAAGCATTATTGCTCCCTTATCTGTTCCAGGAAAGCCTCGATCCTGGTCTGCAGCTGTCCAACATCCTCCGGTGAGTAATCGGATTCAATGGAAAGATAGGGGATGCCTTCCTTTTCGCAGGCTTCCCGGATTTTTACCTCTTCGATATTATATGTGTGACAGAACTGGAGGGAATAGTGAAGGATACCCTGGGCCCGGGAATCTTTAAATTCTTTCAAAACCTGGTCAACCCGTTCATCATTGGGAGTAAAACAGGAACAGTCTATCCGCATATAACGGTCCGTAAGCACGTCAAGCTGTTCGTCCAGTGAATTTTTATCTTCATCAATGAGATCTTTAAAATACCGGGTGCCAATACAGCTTTCCTCATTGACCACGACGGCCCCGGCACTTTCCACAAGGTTATGCACCTTCCAGTTGGGGAGGGCCATAGGAGTTCCCGATATCATGACCCGGGGAGATTCGCCGGCAGCAATGCCTGTTCCGCTGCTGACCCGTTCTTCAAGCTCCCGGCACAACTCATTGAGCTTATCGGCAAAACGGACAGGTTCATCATAAAATGCAATCTGCTCAATAAGCAAAGCATCTCTTCCGCTGATGGGGGCGGGATTGTGGGCCCTTAATCTTGTAAGGTCCTGAAGGGCTTTTCGTTTATTATTGATGACATTAATGGCGTTTTTCAGATCTTCGGTTGATATCGTTGTTTTACTGATCTCTTCCACCTTTGTTTTGAAATCTTTTACTTCCTCCAGCCACAGGTCTTTATCCCGCTTTTTCTTCATCTGGGGGATCTCCATCACATGGGTGGGCACCAGCCGGTCAAGGAGTTCCCATGTCTTTTTCTTCGCGTCACAGGTGGTTTCTCCATAGACAAAATCAACACTCTGGAAGTAGGGACATATTCTCCCCTCTTTAAAACCGTAAGCGGACTTGACCATGGGGCAGATATTCCTGGGAAGAATTTTTTCCGCATCAGGTACGGAGCCCTGTGATCCTCCGCAGAGACCCACGCATACGCCCCCTGCGGCGACAACGATCTCTTCGGGGATATAAACACAAAAAGTCCCCACTACAGGCTTACCCGATTTCTTTACTTCAAGCAGCTCCTCAATACGGCGTCCAAAAATTTCAGATACCATCTCATCAAAATAGCGCATCATGCGGGGCCGGTTCTCCTGGGAAAGAAATGTATTTGTGTAGACTTCTCCAAGCGCAAGGCGTGCTTTATCAAACCTTTCAACATCCATGTCCAGACTTTCCCACATCTTCGGATAGGATTTTACTTCAAATTTTGCCGCATTCATAAAGGTACCTCTTTTTTCACTATAAGTTGCTACTCAGCCATGTTAAAGACTAATCATATTTATTAAAAAAATAACCGGGATGTCCCCGCAGCCGAAGGAGCGGGGACATCCTGTTGATATTTTGATAAACAGGTTTATTTCTCCATAGAGCCGAGTAGTTACTGTTAAAAATTATTATTCCATGAGATCGGAGGCGGAATCGAACCACCCGAAAGCATATAAGCTTTCCGACGGGTTTGCAGCCCGCGGGGGGCCCAGCCCCCTCAACCGATCCGGGACATGGTCAGGGTAATAACGAGAATGTCAAGTATTAATATTATCAATAGTTATTATCGATATTATTGATATTGTGGAGCGCCGAATTATTATTCTTAAAAACAGGGTCGTAACCCGGTAATGTTTATCCGAAAATATCACTACATTCCTTAAATTAATAGCCGGCAACTTTATAAAATTTGTTCCGTTATTGACTTTCGAAATCCAGTTGCTTCATTACCATGGCAATATCCAGCATGCGGTTGGCGTAAGCCCATTCGTTATCAAACCAGCATAATACCTTAACCAGGCGGCTGTTACTGACACAGGTTTGACTGGCATCCACAACAACCGAACGCGGATCATGGTTAAAGTCACAACTGGCCAGGGGCTCTGTTGTGTAACCCATTATTTTTGCCAATCCACCTTCAGCCGCCTGCTGCAAAACGGCATTGACCCGGGAGCTGTTCACATCCCTGCGAACCAACACCACCAGATCCATGGCCGAAACATTAATGGTGGCAACACGCAGGGCATGGGCGGTAAATACACCTTCCATATGCGGTAAAACACGGCCAATTCCTCTGGCCAGACCGGTATCAACCGGTATAATCGACTGGCCGGCGGCCCGGGTCTTACGCAGATCGGTATGATGATAAGCATCAATAACCGGCTGGTCATTCATGGAGGAGTGAATCGTGGTAATCGTCCCCGCCTCGATACCGAAGGCATCATCCAGCACCTTTATGACAGGGACGATACAGTTGGTGGTACAGGAAGCCGCGGAAACAAAACGCTGCTCCGCGGAAATCCGGGCCTCATTCACACCATAAACAATGGTGCTGTCCATCAGGTCCGCCTCACCGGGATAAGAAAACAACACACGCCGGGAACCGGCACTGAGCAACAGCCCGGCATCATCGATAGTGTTCACTTCCCCGGTACACTCCAGGACCAGGTCAATATGCTGGTCCCGCCAGTTAAGCAGGCTGTGATCGTTCTGCTGATAAACGCTTATCCGGTCACCGTTAACATTCAGTACCTGACCGTCTCCGCAACTGACCTGGCCGGGGAAACGGCCATGGGTTGAATCGTACCTGGTCAGATGGCAAATGGTATTGAGATCGGCAGGCTCATTGATGGCAACGATTTGCATTTCTTTTTGCAAACCGGCCTCGTAGAGGGCGCGCAATACGCAACGTCCGATACGACCGTAACCATTAATTGCCAGGCTATAACGCATTCAACGCACACCAATCATTATTCTTTTCAGGGGAATAGTACCAAATATCAGTACAGAATAAATATTAAAATAACTTGAAAGGACACATATATATTGAGATAAATGCATGTAAATAATTTTTTATTCTCATGAATCTCTTTACCGGGTTTTCAGAGCAAAACCTGCCCTGGGATTGCACCATTAAAAGTATAAATTGAATATAATGAGGCACTGAGAACTCATGACACGATATAACCCGAAGTTCTTTTCAACCGGTTCCCGTTTCACATGTTCTGTTATAGAGGTGATAAGGAAGTAACAAGCGGGAGCAATACCTAAAAATCATAGACCGATTTCATTAAAATTCCCGGGTTCTTGTCAAGAAACCTCAGGATGTCCTTTCTCTGCATGGCATAGAGGGAAACGGGACCGGTGGGGGAAAAGGTATGCTCTGCCGGTTCACTGTTGTAGATCTTGAGCATTGAACCGATAAAATCACCCCGCTTTAACGCGGCGATCTTCTTTCTTCCCTTCTTTACCTCTACCTCACCTTTACGTATGATATAGATAAACTCAACATGCTCGCCCTCTTTTATCAGGGTCCCCTTCTTTGTCAGCTCAACCGGCTGGAAAATCGATTCCAGCCATGTCTTCTGGGAGGATGTGCAGTGCTGGAAAAACTTGCTCATTGAGAGGAGGTTCCATGTCTCACTGCTCCTGATCTTTACAAGGCGCTTCAGTGTTTTTTCAAATTCCGTTCCCACAATGAAGTTCAGGAACCTGTCCCGGGTGATGGTATACACAACCATATCCGTCTCGGCGTAAATATCCGCGGCCCTCTTGGCCTCGGTAATCAGGGCCACTTCTCCGAAATAATCGTAAGCCCCGTAAATCTTCTTCATCTCGAGGCCCCCGGTATCCACGGAGATGTTCCCGTGGAGTATCATGTAGAACTTGTCCCCGGTGGTCCCCTTTTTAACAATGAGGTCACCCTTCCGGTAGTTCTCCTCTTCGATAATGTCAATGAATTCCTGCGCCTTGTTCACCGGAATGTCCTCGAAAAAATCGAGGTTCTTCAGGAGACCCAGTATCTGGTATGCCTTTTCGAACCGGGGAGATTCCGTGGGAAAGTAAAGGGTATTTTCAATCCCGAAGGTTGCCAGGGTAAGGCCCGTTTTTTCGGGAAAGTCCTTTGCCGCGATATGGTACACAACCGTACGGGCCTGGATTTCATGGGGCAGAGAATTGAGATAATCTATGGGTGTATGCAGGGGAGGTACTCCCGATTCATGGTAGATAACCTTGGAATCCCAGGGGAAATTCTTTAGTTCCTCGTATCTCTCTTTGCTGATGATCTTTTCGTTGAGGAGCTTCCTGTGGAGTTTGGGATCGTTATTGTGGTCCGAACTGTAAACAAAAGACTGGTCCTGGAACTCCATCCTGAACCCCACAGTGGGTATGGAGTGGAGGGTATAGAACATGTCAAACCTGCCGCCGTTGATAAAAACCGGCTCGCCAATTGTTACCGGGTGGAAATCAAAAAGCTTCATGAGGTATGATACCGACAGGCCTGACAGGGAAGAGTACTTTCTCATGAAGCTGTCTATTACGGTTTGCGTGGTATAGACGGTGACCCTGCTCTCCTCAAGTATCTTCTGGAATGTCCCGGCGTCGTGGTCCGCGTGACAGTGGGTAAGAATTATCGAATCGATAAGTTTCGGATTGATGTTTGAATCCTCCAGCCACTCCGTCGAGTTCACCGGCGGATCAACCATAATTCCCTGGTGGTTGAGCCATATGATAAAACCGGATGTATTTGCCGTAGGATCAAATCCGTGGCTGGGGCCGAGACATGTTACGCCGAAAAGGGGCGGGATGTACGGTTCCGCAAGCCGTTCACCTATCTCGTATGTGGGCTTATAATCAATCTTTCCCGGGACATGGGCAAGCATCTCTTTCCCGTGGAATATCTTAAAGCTGTTGTCTTCATCTCTCTTGATGGTTATTCCTTTGTAGGTATAGCTGTTATTTTTAAAAAGACCGAAACCCACAAGGTTTGACATCTTCAGGCTTCCGCTGAAATACTCCATCTCCCTTTTGATATCGTAAATGCCGGGGTCCATTGACGGGTCCAGGTCTCTTTTCAGGTCAATTCTCCGGGGACCGAATATGGCCTCCTGGAGGACCCTTTTTATCCTTGAGAGTTGATCTTTTTCACAGAGTATGTGGGTCTTCTTGCTATTAATAAAAAAGTTATAATATATGGGAAATTCTATCTCAGCGACACTTATTCCCTTGATCCAGTTAAAGAGTTCACCGGATAATACAAATATCTCCGGTACACCCTTTTCCATATACATGGTATCCTTAATGGTTTCAGGAGGTGAACCGATCTGAATATAACCGGTAGGGGTATCGATAAGATAACCTCCCCTGGGCAGTAATGTTACATTATCACTTTTTGTCACAGTTTCATTCATTGCATATGAATTTTCGGTATTTCTCTTCACTCTTATGAGGCAAGTACCATACACTTTTCAACTGATAAATAACATTAACAAAAGAATAATTCTCATATAATTTCAAGTAAATTTCTTCTTCCGTGCCAATATTTCATCAGGAGAAAAGAAATCGGGGAAAGAAAATATGTCTCTCCGGAAAAAAAGATCTTGTCCAAAAGTCATATTATTTATATTTTATCTTAATGAAGGCATTTTGCCATGAATGATAGAAGAGATAAACATATTCTGAAAGCTTACAGGCTGCTTTTTTCCCAGGAAAGCAATATAAACATAGATTTGATTAAATCCCTGAATATAAAAAAAATAAAATCCGCATACAGGACCAGGGCACTTGAGACGCACCCTGACAGGGCAAAGCTTCTGGGTGTCAACGAAAAGGTCCTTACAATGAAATTTAATGAAATCAGCAACGCATACAAAGCCCTCTACGAATTTATTAGCTGCTGCAGTGTCCCGGCTGCTTCCCTGAAAAAAAGGCATACCAGTAAACCGTTCTCCGGTTCGGGCAATAAAAACAAAAACAGGGCCGGTTCACAGAACCGGTATACCGGGAAGACTCAAAAAAATCCTTACAGTGAGAAAGAAAAGAAAGGCAGCTTTGACCGGAAAGAAGCAGGAAAAACCCGTGACCCGAAATGGGAAAGAAAAACGGGAGTCAGGAAAAACTACAGGCTCCTGTTCGGGCAGTATCTCTTCTTCTCCGGGTATATAACATTTTCCGCGCTTCTTGACGCGATTTTCTGGCAGAGACAGCAGCGTGATCTCTACGGCACAATCGCCTTAAAATGGGGCATAATTAAGAAAAACGATATTTTAACAATACTCAAGAGCAAAGAACCTCTGGAAAAATTTGGAGATTGCGCTGTTCGGCTCGGATATCTCAAAGAATTTCAACATAAAGCAATACTCTACAAGCAGTCCAAAACGCAGCAACAGCTTGGGGAGTATTTTGTTAACAAAGGGATGATTTCCCGTGAAGAACTGCACAGGATCCTCCGGGAATATAAAAAGTACCAGATGAAAAACTAGAACGCGCCCCGGGGTTTATTATTTTTCTTTCTTCTCCGGGATCACAAGTTTCTGCCCGGGGAAAATAAGGGCAGGGTCCTTGATCCTGTCACGGTTTGCATTGTAAATTAACTTCCAGTCATGGTAATTTCCATAAAATTTGTAACCGATTTCCGTGAGCTGGTCCTTGACCTGTACCGTGTAGATGTTCTTTTCTTCCGCAGCCGGGAGCGGCCGGGTTTTGCTTTTATCCGAATCAACTGTTTTTTCCGGTTTCTGTCCGGCTGCTTTCTCTTTTATCTCACCGGCTTTTTTTCCTTCAATCTCTTCCCCTTTTTCAGTTACGGTTTCCCCCGGGGGAACTTTCCTGTCACCGGAGATATATTTCCTGAACCGGGGTAAAAGGAAAAAAACCAGAACAGCAATAACCGCTACAATCAGAATTGCCGTGACAGGTTTTCGTGATCTCTCCTCTTTCCCTTCGGGGACAGCTGCTGCGCTCTGTACTGCTTCCGCTTCCCTGATTCCAGGTTCTGCGGATGTTTGAATGAAGCCGGTCTCTTCTTTTCTTTCAACGGGTTTTTTTACAGCCGGTTTTTTTGCAGCAGCTTTTTTCGCCGCCGGTTTTTTTACCGCTTTCTTTTTCACGGCCGGTTTTTTTGCGGCTTTCTTCTTTGCAGCAGTTTTTTTAGCAGCTGCTTTTTGGGCTGCTTTTTCCTTCACACCGGCTTTCTTTTGAGGAACGGCCGTCTTCTTTCCGCTCTCCTTTTTGCCGGATGCCCACTTCCTGACTTCGGCCCTGAAAAAGCTGTCAGCTTCTTTTGTGAATTTATAATTGTCGCGGATAAATTGAACAGTCTTCTTTTCAATATCAGTATATGTGTCAGAGTCCTTTATTTTTTTAAAGAGCTTTTTCGCGTCATTGATAGAAATCCTGCCGTCACCCTTTCCTCTTGTTGACGTATCCGCAAGGTCAAGAAGCGCCCTGTCATAGTTTTTACCCTTGATTTTTTTATAGTAACTTGCCATGTTAAATCCCTCTAATATTTTATTAAAGATAACTTCTCAACTCTATGACTCATATGAGATGTTTTCAATGAATCTCACTACTCTTACGCATAACTGAGTAGTTACTATTAAAGTTCTATTGCCCACAATAATTGGGAGCATAACATTAATTATTATAATCAGTCAAGAAATTAGAGAAAAAAACACGATTAATTCCTCAAATAATTAATGTGCCGCAGAGTGAACAGACTTGACTCATTTATGTCTTATGCAAATATTGAATACTGAACATTATAAAAAGATAAAACCAAATGAATAAAAAAATGAAAACAGACAGCAAAACAACATCACTCAGACTGCTGAAAACAGCATTTATATTAAGCATGATAACCATAGGATACAACATTGCGGAGGGGCTCATCTCCACCTTCTTCGGGATGGAAGATGAGACCATTGCACTTTTTGGTTTTGGAGTGGACAGCTTTGTGGAGGTAATATCCGGGATCGGTATTGCTCACATGGTTTTAAGGATGAAAAATAACCCTGTTGAGAAGAGGGACAGGTTCGAGAGGCAGGCACTCTTCATTACCGGTACCGGCTTTTATCTGCTTACTCTTGGATTGATATTCGGGTCTGTTCTCACAATCATAATGGGAAACCGGCCCGAGACCACAATGGCGGGAGTGATAATATCAGCAATCTCAATCATTACCATGTGGTTCCTCTACAACCGGAAGATGAAAGTCGGAACAGCACTCAACTCTGAACCGATCATCGCAGATGCCCGCTGCACAAAAACATGCTTTTCTTTATCCTTTCTCCTCCTGGCTTCAAGCCTTCTTTACGAAATATTCAGGATTTCATACATAGACGTCATCGGGGGCCTCGGTATTGCATACTTTTCTTTTAAGGAAGGAAGGGAGTCTTTTGAAAAGGCCAGGAAGAACTACTTCTCCTGTTCCTGTAACTCTGACTGCTGCAACTGACTGATTAACTTACTGTTTTTCGGAAAGACCCTTCTCTATAAGCCTTATCATTTCATCCCTCTCTATGGGTTTGGGAAGATACCCGAAGGGACTGGTCTTCATGGCCCTCTCTTTCACATACATGTCCGTATTGGCAGTCAAATATATAACGGGTATGGTATAATCCCTTAAAATCATTTCTACTGTGTCGATACCATCCAGTTTACCATCAAGCATGATATCCATAAGAATAATATCCGGCCGGAACTTTTTGACAATCTTAAGCGCTTCCTCCCCCGATGAAACAGTATCAATAACCGAGTATCCCACATTTTCAAGGATATTCTTTATATGAAGTACCGTAATTCTCTCATCCTCAACGAGAAGGAGGCGCTTCCCGTTCATTGTTAACCCTTCATGCACAGGCGCAGTTTCATTCAACTCCTGATTCACACCATCCCCGAAAAGAACGCTTATCCGGACACCCTTGCGGGATTCAATCGTGATCTTTCCTTTCAGCTGTTTCACCAGTTCATTTACCATCCTGAGGCCAAGAGATTCACTCTTCTCAAGATTAAAGTCACTGTGAAAACCGGGACCGTCATCCGTTACAACAAGGGAATAGGTATCATTTTTTCCGGAAAAACTTATCCCGATTGTTCCTCCTTCAACACCGGTGAAAGCATATTTAACGGCATTGGTAATGAGTTCATTAACGATGAGAGCGCAGGGTATTGCCGACTCAATTCCGATGAGCTGGTTCTCGGCATTGACTTTTATATTGATGTTTTTCTCTCTGCAGCTGGTGAACATCTCTATCTGTTCAACCAGGGACGTGATATAATCCTTAAAATTAATATTGGAGAGACTTTCGGACCGGTAAAGCATCTCATGAACAAGGGCGATGGACCTGACACGGTTTTCACTCTCAACGAAGTATTCAAGGTCCTCACGGTTTTTTATTTTTTCCGACTGGAGGTTAAGAATACTGATAATGATCTGGATATTGTTCTTTACCCTGTGATGTATCTCCTTGAGCATCAGTTCCTTTTCCCGGAGAGACTCCCTGATCTTTTCTTCAGCTTCCTTTCTCCTGGTGATGTCCCTGGTTATAGAGAGAATGACCCTTTTCTTTTTTAAATGAAAGACATGTGAGCTTATCTCAACCGGTATTAAATCACCTTTCTTTGTTTTATAAATCCTTTCAATGGTCGCAGATCCGGTTTTTATAAGTTCTTTCATTATTTCCAAACAGCTTTCCCGGAAATTTCCATAAGCAAGATCCCCCGGTTCCATCCTGAGCAGTTCATCCCTGCTAAAGCCGGTCATCTCAACTGCTACATCATTAGCGTCGATACAGCACCCGGGATTGTTATTATCAAGCAATTCCCAGAGAAATATTGCGTCCCGGGCATTATTGAAGAGTTTCCTGTACCTGTTTTCACTCTCCCGCAGGTCTTCAACGGCCCTGATATTTCTCAGCGCTTCGGAGCTGTAGGTTGTCAGGATCATCCCCACCTCCTGGTCCTGCTGTATAAACGGAGGATTTGACTTGTTATGAAGAGAGAGAACGGCAATGACACTGCCGTTTTCATGGATCAGAGGGAAGGTCAAGAGAGAATCATTTATGTATCCATCCCAGCCGCTGAGAAAACATGTTTCATCTTTCCTGATGTCGTTGCTCAGAAGTGATTTCCCGCCGGAAATTGTTCTCTGGAATATTGTACCTTCTTTGAGGGGAAATGTGATAAATTCGGGACAGTGGGACGGACCAAGGGAAGAGAGGAGCCGCAGGCCCTCATCCTCCAGGAGGTATAATGACCCTCCGGAAGTATCCATATGCCTGCCAAACTCCCTAATCAGGAGTTCTCCAAAATCGCTGATCCTGCTGCAGCTTGAGATCTCGGTTGCCGATGAAACAATACTTCTCAGCCTGCTGTTAATCGTATGGAGCTCATTGTTCGCCCTGTCAAGTTCAACGGTCCTTTGTCTTACAAGGTCCTCCAGTTTCTCCTGGTAGGCCCTGTTCTCCTCGATGAGCCGGCTCCTCTCCAGGGCTTTTCCCATGGAATGAGATATGATGTTCATATCTATCACAGGCTTGATAATATAGTCCCATGCTCCCAGTCTCAGTGCCCTGACAACATCTCCAACCAGGCCTTCACCGGAAATGATGATAACAGGAATGTCCGGGTTTTTCTCCTTGAGACTTTTGAGGGTCTCGATCCCGTCCATGACCGGCATCTTCAGGTCAAGGAGGACAATATCAGGCTTCTCCTTCTCAAAGAGGTCCAGGCAGACCAGCCCGTTCTGGGCCTGAATGACCGTGAAACCGATAGTTTCCAGGTATATCCCGAAGACATCCCTCACGATACGTTCGTCATCTGTGAGAAGAACCTTGATGTTTTTCCCCTCTACCATAATTAATGTAATATTAGCCGGCCAGCCCCACAATTTCAACAAGAAAACCGGAAGTTCACACGACTCATTGCTACCCATAAAGCCCCCCGGAAGGCTGACTTCTACCCACATTTTTTGAACCGCCCAGGACACAAAGAGCGCGAAGTTTTTATAAGATAAAGAAAAAAAAAGGGGGATTAGGGGATTGAAGAGGGGATATGCCTCTGCATTACTAAATGTGGGTAGAACTCAACCCGGAAGGGGGCTTAAATTTTTCTTGTGAAAAATATAATCATCAATTACTGTTGCATATGATTTACAGCGGACAGCAAAAATAATTTAAAAATGAAAACAACGGAAGATTTAAAAAGAATACTGGCCCGGATAGACGGACGGGGATACAAGGCGTATAAGGACATCAGGGACACCTACGGAGCCGGTCTCTATACACTCATTATTGATCATGTACAGGGAGATCCCTTCGCCGCTCCCAGCAGAATACGCGTGAGACTTTCACAGGAGGAAGGGGGGTTCCCGGAGAATACATATACCGGGAAAAGCAGGAACAGGGGGCTTGCCGATTACCTCACACGGTGCTTCGCCGGCGCGGCGGGAAAAATCTGCCGGGGAATAAGGGGGACCGGGAAAAGCGGGATCATCTCAATTGACAGGCCGGGACAGGAGGTCCTCCCCAGGACATCGGTTTTTGTAAACAGCGACTTTGTGGAGGCGCGGTTTGTCATGGGGCTTCCGGCCAGGGGAAGAAAGATTGACAGCGGGACCGCCGGAAGAATGTTCTTCCATGAACTCCCGGAAATAGTGGAAAAATCACTTGTCTATAAAAACCTCAACCGGGAGGAGCTCACCCGGCATATAGAAGTTGCGGAAGACGCGGACCACCTGCGGGAAGAGCTTGACGGTTCCGGCCTCATTGCCTTTGTTGCCGACGGCTCCCTCCTTCCCCGAAAAAGCGGCATAGACCAGGCCCCCATGGAAAAGAAAGAGGCTGTCCTTTTCAGGTCTCCGGAATCCCTGCGTGTGGATTTTACCCTTCCCAACAGGGGCACCATCTCCGGCATGGGCATACGGAAGGGCATCACCCTCATAGTGGGAGGAGGATACCATGGCAAATCCACCCTTATGAACGCCCTTGAACGGGGGATCTACAACCACCTGCCCGGCGACGGCAGGGAGTTTGTGGTCACGGGAAGAGGGGCGGTGAAGATACGGGCCGAGGACGGGAGAAGGATAGAGAAAACCTGCATATCCCCCTTCATTAGCAACCTTCCCTTCAACAGGAACACCGACTCCTTCAGCACGGGAGACGCAAGCGGCAGCACCTCACAGTCCGCCAACATAATCGAGGCCATAGAGGCAGGGGCCGATATTCTCATGATCGACGAGGACACCTCGGCCACCAACTTCATGATAAGGGACCACAGGATGCAGGAGCTTGTTGCAAAGGAGAAGGAACCGATAACGCCCTTTATCGACAAGGTGGAGCAGCTCCACACCGATCACGGGATATCCACGGTCCTGGTCATCGGGGGCTCCGGGGACTACTTCGATGTGGCCCATACGGTGATCTGCATGGTTGAATATCTTCCGGAGGAGGTAACGGAGGAAGCGTCGCGGATAGCCGGAAAATACAGGGCCGAGCGAAGCCGTGAAGGAGGCAGCGGGTTCGGGACCCTTATCAGGAGGATACCCTCACCGGAAAGCCTGGACCCATCACGGGGGAAGAGAGAAGTAAAGATCGATGCCCGGGGCATGAACAGCATCCGGTTCGGAAGGGAGGAGATCGACCTCTCCGGGATCGAGCAGATCGTAAGCATGAGCCAGACCCGTGCCATGGGCGATGCTCTCAACTACTCACGAAAATATATGAACGGAGTGAATACACTGGGTGAGATTGCCGCCAGGGTTGAGACGGATATTAATACGGAGGGCCTCGATATACTGAGTCCCTGGCCGGTGGGGAACTACGCGGGGTTCAGGAAGCTTGAACTCGCCGCAGCCCTGAACAGGCTTCGGACACTGAAGGTGAAACAGGAGAAATGAGAGACCTTTACTCTCCGGGACACTCTCCTCTTATTGACGAAGGTCCTTTCTTATCAGGAAGCCCCTTATCCTGTTCAGGGGATTGATAAGCGGCGTTATTTTACTGCATGCCGCTTCCGGGACTTTCAGCTGTTTTCTCTGATAATAAGATATCCCGAGTTTCTTTGTTTTTTCTTTCCTGAAAAAAAAGTACGCCATGTTCACAAAGAGGTCCCGGGGAAATACACCCGATATGGGTGTGAATCCGTATTCACGGAAACAGTCCCTGATGATGGTACTGCAGCTTCTCCTGAAAATATTAAAGTCGGCATACTTATCCGGTTTATCCGGGTCCCGGGGAGTATTGTGTATGATCTCAAGCTGGTTTCTGCAGTATTTAATGAGTCTCTCGTTATCAAGCCCCCGGATCCTCAGGACATGGATCGTTCTCATGAACTGCCTCCCGAACTTGTCCAGGTATGGCCTTTGGGGATCGGTGTCGTTATAGCTCCCCGTTTCGGGATGGGGAGCAAACTCCCCAAGTGCGGGTCTGAAGAAGTATTCTTCCGGTGTAACAATCTCATTCTCGTTTATCAGATGAGAAAAGTTAAAGAGGGAACCGTCAATGTTAAGTGCAATATGACCCAGGACCGAGACAGGGTACTTCACCAGCCTCTCATTGTAATAGAGTTCAACCGCCCCTTTTCCCTCCCCGCTGTCAACGGGCCACATGATAATGATCTGATCACCGGAACGGTAGTCCCTCTGCGGAAGATA
The DNA here is from genome assembly GCA_050298055.1 of Spirochaetota bacterium. Taxonomy (GTDB): domain Bacteria; phylum Spirochaetota; class UBA4802; order UBA4802; family UBA5550; genus JBNKTL01. The sequence goes on along the minus strand of JBNKTL010000017.1, from coordinate 71,068 downwards.
CCGCGCGTTCAGTTTTTCACCCTCCCAGTGCCCCGTATAACCGTCCCAGATGAGGTTCTCCCTGAAGTGTTCTCTGCCTTCCTTATCAAGGAGATAGCTTTCACTCCCTTCAACGATGAGTTTTCCGGTTATGGTTTTGTCAATCATCGACCTCTCCTGCCCCCTTTTCAATCCGGCTCACATTTACACATTTTTTTTGAACCGCCAATACACAAAGGGCGCAAAGCTTTATATAATGTTGAATTTTAAATTTTTAATTTTGAATTATCTCATTAAAAACGGTTTCTTTAATTAAACTTAACATTAAGGAACTCTTCCTTCGCGTCCTTTGCGTCTTGGCGGTTTAAAACTCTTCTCTTTTCAGCCCGGAACTCGGAGCCCGGAACTTTCCCTAACTCGAAATCAGTCCCTTCTCCCGCATGACCTTTTTGAGGCGGGACGGATAATCCGTAACGATCCCGTCAACACCCCAGTCTATGAGCCTTCTCATATTCTCTTCCCTGTTTATTGTCCATATGAAAACGGGGACCCCCAGCCTGTGGGCGTCTTTAATAAACCTCTCGCTTACTATCCGTATCCCCCTCTTCCCATACTCATCCTCGGTCACTTCTCCGCCGGGACTTATGAATTCAGGGATCATCATGGCGTCATTCTTCTTTTTATAGAGACAGGCCGTATGAATGATATGAAAAAGCGTGAACTTCAGGACCTCCCCGGTCCGAAAGCTTGTGACTGTATCATTACTCCACCGGCACAGGTACCTGTTGATCCCGCCGCTGAAGGATCCCAGGATGATCCTTTCAACCGCGTCATTCTCCTCAAGCATCTTCATGACCTTCGCGGCAAAACCGGTATCATGCTGCTTGACATCAATTGATATTCTTGAAGAGGGAAACTCCTTTATAACGTCTTCAAGGAGGGGTATCCTGTATCCCCTGTTCCTGAAAGGAAAACTCTGCCCGCCGTCCCAACTGACCCTGTAACCCCTGTCAATTTTACGAAGCTCTTCATAGGTAAGAAAAGATACCGGCCCCCTGCCGTCTGTTTCATGATCGAGCAGCTCGTCATGGTAGACCACAATCCTGCCGTCACGGGTGCCCCAGACATCAAGCTCAAGGATGGCACCGGGAAGAAGATCAAGGAGATGCCCGAAAGACTCTATGGTGTTCCCCGGGACTTCACCCCCGGCACCCCTGTGACCTATGGGTGTAAACCCCTTAAGGCCCTTGATGAATGGCTTGGGACTGTTTTGCATACCGATATTAAAAATTGTCTTTCCCTATGGTCAAGGCAATTTCATGAACTCTCCCTGAAAATAAAATTCTCACTGCAATAGTGCTTTACATATTTCCTTAAAATTCATAAACTTATATTTCATGAAATAAATATAATTACAGCTATGTATAAGAATAAATATTTAACACGAACATAACTGATGTGCCCCCGCCGCCGAAGGCGGCGGGGCACATTGTTGATATTTTAGCAAACAAGTTAATTACAAGCCATATAGCTGAGTAGTTATAAATAAATGAATAAAAGAGGGAAATATGCAGGATAATAAAAAAACATACTGGTCCTGGGCATTTTATGACTGGGGCAACTCGGCTTTCGCCACAACTGTTATGGCAGGGTTCTTTCCCCTCTTTTTTAAGGGTTACTGGGCAAATCCTGATGATCCGAACCAGAGCACTTTCTACCTGGGTGTGGCAAATTCAATGGCATCCATACTGGTTGCCGCCCTGGCCCCCTTCCTGGGAGCTGTGGCAGACAGGGGCTCTGCAAAGAAAAAGTTCCTCTTCCTCTTTGCGTTCCTGGGGGTCATCATGAGCGGGTCCCTCTGGCTGGTGGCAAAGGGAAACTGGTTCATGGCAATCGTCTTCTATGTGGGGGCCACCATAGGTTTTTCCGGAGGCAATATCTTTTACGATTCACTCCTTCCCGGTGTGGCATCCGAAGAGAAGGTTGACTTTGTCTCATCCCTGGGGTTCTCGCTGGGATATATCGGGGGAGGGCTTCTCTTCCTGGTAAATGTTCTCATGTACCTGAAACCGGAACTTTTCGGCATCCCTGACGGCGCCACCGCCATCAGGATATCATTTCTCTCTGTTGCCATCTGGTGGGCGGTCTTCTCAATCCCGGTTTTCCTCTTCGTGAAGGAGCCTTACATGAAGGAATCCATCGGTTTCGGTGAAGCGGTGACCCGGGGCTGGCGCCAGCTGGTTGACACCTTCAAAGAGATACAGCACCTGAAGATCGTGGGGACATTCCTCCTGGCATACTGGCTCTATATCGACGGGGTGGACACCATCATCAGGATGGCCGTTGACTACGGTATGTCCCTGGGCTTCCCCAGCAGCGCCCTGATAACAGCGCTTCTCATGGTACAGTTTATCGCCTTCCCCGCGACGCTCCTCTACAGCAAGCTGGCCTATAAGATCGGGGTAAAAAAAGCGGTGCAGATCTCAATCCTGGCCTATTCAATTATCACCATCCTGGCTTATTTTATGAGCAGTGAGATCCACTTCTATATTCTCGCGGGAACAGTGGGGCTTTTCCAGGGAGGAATACAGGCCCTGAGCAGGAGTCTCTACTCCCGACTCATCCCCCCCGAAAAGTCAGCGCAGTTTTACGGTTTCTATAACATGATCGGCAAGTTCGCGGCGGTGATCGGGCCTTTCCTCATGGGGAGTGTGACTCTCCTTACCGGCAACATCCGGTACGGGATCATCTCGATAATTATACTTTTTATTACCGGGGGATTCCTGCTTCTGAAGGTCAACATGGAAGAGGGAGAGAGAATAGCAAAAGAATATCTTAAATAGGAGAGCGTAATGGCATCAAACTTCCTGGTCGATTCACGTGACGTGCGTTTTATACTCTTTGAATTTCTCCATACCCTGGATCTCACCCGGCATGAGATCTACTCGGAGTTTGACAGGGAGATCTTTGAAGATATCCTGACCCTTGCGGAACAGATTGCGTATAACAGGGTCTACCCCGCCAACACCCTTTCCGAGCAGGAGGGTGTCTTCTTCAATCCCGCGACGGGGGAGGTAAAAGTCCCCGGATCATTTATGGAGCCCTTCAGGTTATTTAAAGAAGCGGGCTTCCCGGGACTGGGGCTTCCCGCCGACTGCGGGGGAATGGGACTGCCCATGGTTGTCTTCAGGGCCGCCCTGGAATATTTCTTCTCCGCGAGCATATCCTTCAGCATATACTGTACTCTCACCATGGGCGCCGCAAAGCTTGTAAGGAATTTTTATACCGGTGAGCTGAAAGACCTCTTTCTGCAAAAGATGGCGGAAGGTGAATGGGGAGGGACCATGTGTCTCACCGAGCCCGATGCCGGTTCCGATGTGGGGGCCCTCAAGACAAAAGCCGTGAGGCAGGATGACGGGACCTATCTCATCTCGGGACAGAAGATCTTCATATCCTCCGGGGACAACAACCTCTACGAGAACATGGTCCACCCGGTCCTGGCGCGGATAGAGGGAGACCCCCCCGGTACACGGGGGATCTCCATGTTCCTGGTGCCCAAATACCTGGTCAACCACGACGGATCACTGGGAGAGAGAAACGATTTTATCTGTACCGGGATCGAACATAAAATGGGGCTCAACGGATCGGCCACCTGCGCCCTGAGCTTCGGAGACAACGGAAAGTGCGCGGGGTACCTCATGGGAGAGGAGAGGAAGGGGCTTAAGATGATGTTCCAGATGATGAACGAGGCACGGATCGACGTGGGGCTCCAGGGGCTTGCCCTCTCCAGCAGCGCCTATCTTCACGCGGTCACCTATGCGAAGAACAGGATACAGGGAAAGGAGATCATGAAGATGACGGACCCCGACGCGCCCTCTGTCCCCATTATCAGCCATCCCGACGTGAAGCGGATGCTCCTCAGGATGAAATCCCGCGTGGAAGCCATGAGGATGCTTATGGCCACGGCAAATTTCAGTATCGACAGGGCCCTTACGGGAGACAAAGCCGCCGCAGAGGAGGAGGAAGCCCTTGTGGATTTCCTCACACCCATCATCAAGGCCGGAAACACCGACCGGGCGTGGGAGATCACGGGAGACGCGGTGCAGGTTTTCGGCGGATACGGATACACCCGGGAGTACCCCGTGGAACAGCTGGCACGGGACTCAAAGATACTGGCCATCTATGAAGGGACAAACGGGATACAGGCCATGGACCTCATCATGAGGAAACTCCTGATGAATCCCGAACTCAGGAATTACACCGTGTACAGGGGAAGGGTCCAAAAAGCCGTGGATGAAGCATCGGGTATCGTTGAGGAAAAATTTATCGCTCCCGTAAAAGAGGGAATTGAGATAATGAACAGTACTGTGGCAAAACTGGGTGAAAAACTCAAAAAACTGGAGGTCCCGGGGCTCATGGCCAGGGCCGCCCTCCTCCTGGAGGCGTTCGCCCTCCTGAGCTACGCGTGGATGCACCTCCGTTCACTCACCATCTGCATTCCAAAACTGGATGAGATAAGAGGAGCGGACGAGCCTGATAAGGCCGTGTCCGAAAACAGCGAAGCGGCCTTCTACCGGGGAAAGATCCTGGCGTCACGCTACTTTATCGGAACGGAATTCGGAAAATACCCGGGAGTCATAAACGCGGTCCTGGCAGAGGACGATTCCGTAGTGGAAGCGGTCCCGGAGATCTTTACGGGGGCGCCGGATGAGTAGGAGACATCCGTTTTATTGTTTCTTGAGGGGGATCATGGTACGCAATATTTCAATATTTGCTTTATATTTTCTCCCCTCTTTTTTCAGAAGATTTAGTTCAATTAATTCTTTTATATCACGTAATACCGTTACTTTATTGACTTGAGAATACATTTTGGCAATGAGGGGAGTTGTCATCGTCATTTCATCAGTTGATAAATATTTGTCAGTTGGCAACTGAAGAATTAATTCTCTTTTCCTTTTAAAAGCTTCCTTTTTTGTATATCTTAAATTACTAAAAATTTCATAAATATAATTATGCCAAAAAGTATACAATTGGCTTTCCTGTATAATATCAAGATTTTCAACAAGACCGTCACGAAATCCTTTAACAGCGTATTCGATAAAAAAAGTTAAATCATTTTTTTCTTTTGCATTTCTCAGCTGGCGATAATATTCCTGTCTTGTTTTATTGTAGAAATTTGATAGGACATGAGAAACAATATCCGGAAGTCCCGCACGTAACAGGATATAAAACTCAAGAAGTCTTCCTGTTCGTCCGTTACCGTCTCCAAAAGGATGAATCCATTCCAGATAAACATGTGTCACAACAGCCTGAATGACCGCTGTGGGAAAATCCTGCCCCGATTCAAAATGAAATTCTTTTTTTAACCAGGTACATAATTCCTCCATTAGCCCAGGAATATCTTCATGGTCCGGTGTTTTGTAAGGACCTACAAAACGGCTGTCAGTTCTGAATTTGCCGGGTATAGCATCCAGATGTTTGCCTAAATTTTTTCCAATCATCTTATGAAAAGTTTTTATGGTATCCGGCGTAATAATTCTTAACTTTTCTTCTTCTATTATTTCTTTTAATAATTCATTAAAAGCATTTATAACATTTGTTACTTCTCTTTCCTGATATTCCCGGCTTTCAGGAAGTTTCCACCCTTCCTGAATCTTTTCAATTTCTTCTTCAGTTAAAGTATTTCCTTCGATAGCAGTTGTTGCCTGCGCTCCTTTTATCAGTGATACCTGTAATAATTTTGATCTATATTCAGGTTTTAAAGGAATATTTGAGAGAGCCTGAATTAAAGCGGAACATTCACCTAATTGATACGCACAGGAATTTCCGATTTGCCAGTGTTTCCGAAATTGTATATGGGGGTATTTACTCATTTGTGTTTCTATATGTCATATTTTATCTTAAATATATTACATTTCAACAGTGTCATTTGTAATGTTTTACGTCAAGAATATAACATTAAATGTGACAAATAAACAGTTTATTTTTAATTATTTCATGGTAAAATCTCTATTTTGTAACTATTCAGCTAAAGAGCAATAATAAATATATTTACAAAAATATCAACAATGTGTCCCCGCCGCCGCAGGCGGTGGGATACATCAATTATGTTTTTCATGAATATTCTTTACTTAACTGAATATGCCCCGAAATATTTCATTGACAGAGAGAAAAGAGAAACCAGATAATCAGAGAAAAGGAACACTCCGGGCTCTGGAAGCCGGGTCTTCCTGTACAAAAAGAGGAGCTGAGTAAATGATCTGGGTACTATCGGGAACAGAGAGCGGAAGGGGACTGGTAGGGAAACTCTGCGAAGCGGGGGTCCCTGTGCTGGTTACCACCGGTACGGAATACGGAAAAGACCTCTACAAAGACTGTCCCGGGCTCACTTTTATTCCGGGAAAGCTCACAGAGGATGCCATGGCCGCCCTGGTGAAGGAATATTCCGTAAAACTTATCATTGACGCCACCCATTCATATTCCGTTGACGTAACATCCAACGCTATGGATGTTTCCCGGAAAACAGGGACCCGGTATATCAGGTACGAACAAAAAGCGGCAGAGTTTGAGGGCGCCCTGATGTTCGGGACCTGTGAAGAAGCATCATCCTACCTCGCCGGAAAGGAGGGAAAGGTCTTACTGGTGACCGGCACCGACATGATCGGGAGTTTCTCCCGCATCCCCGGGGAGAGGCTCATGGTAAGGATCGTCCCCTTTCTCAACTCCGTTGAAGAAGCCCTGGGTGCGGGTATACGGCCCGGGAATATCGTGGCCATGAGCTTCAGGATGTCCCGGGAGTTCAACTCTCTCCTCTACAGGGAGCTGGAGATAAAGTTCCTGGTCACCAAGGAGCCGGGTGACACTTCGGGGATGAGAGAAATGATTGAACCCGCCCTTGAGTCGGGACTGGAGGTCCTGGTTATCCGGAGACCGGAGATTGACTACCCGGAGCTTGTTCATGAGGCAGAGGATGTTCTGGGGATTGCCGGGCAGATCCCGTAACCGCAGGTTTTAACCTGTTGCTATTGTGCCCGCAGTCCCGGGCAATTCGCACTGACATATTTGACCTGGGCCTGGTCAGGGAAGAATGTACTTAATCCGGAGACGTTAAGTACAATGCCTTAAAAACTTAATTACAACCCTCCATGACGGTTGGAAGAATTTTGTATTAATATTTTATGAAAAGAAAAAACAAATTATTATCATTTCTCCTTATTTTTACAATAATTTTTACTCATAATATTATTCTGGCTTCTCTTAAGGATTTTAAAGATGACGTAAAAAAAGAGGAAAGGAGAAATAAAAGGAAAAAAGGAAGTTCATCAAGTAGTTCCGATGGAGGATGTCTGGGAGATATACTGGGTGAAATTTCTGAAGTCGTTTTTCTTTTATGGGCAATGCATAATTTTAGTGTCTATTATTCAGATTACCCATATAACAAAAATTTTGATAAACACTTTGTAAACTACATTAAGAAAAAAGAAAATAAAATCACCGATATTTCTTTTTCTGATAAAAATGATGAAAATGCGAATTCTGCATCATCACATTTAAAAACAATTCAAAAAAAAGATAATACATACTCTCTTGTTGATAAAAACACACAAAAAGATGTTCTTGAATCAACGGACAATATAAAACCTTCCAGATCACTTAAGGAAACAACTACATATAAGAATTATTATTATTCAATAAATGGCGGCGGGTTACGGACAAAGGAAAATGGCTCCGGATATTTTGGCAAAATTACCGGTCGGTTTTGGAAAATAATTGGTCCGGAGATCGATTTATTGAGAATAAAGGATGATGAAGATCATTTAGATTATTATGCCTTGGGAATTAATTTACCGGTATTTCAAAATGATTATATTTCACCTGACTTTTATATTCAAAGAGCCATGTTCAGGGGTATCCTGTCAAGAAATGGAGTTGCGTATGGTGTTAAAATAAAATCATACCCAGTAAAGCCTTTCTCTCTCATTATAAAATATGGTGCTATAAATTTCGAATATATTAATTTCATAGACTTTGAATCAAGACTTGGGATTTCATATAAACATCTGGAATTATTTATTGGATACAGGCTTTTTAAAGCTGAATATGCAAAAATAAATGCCGGCTTAGCCGGCATCAATATACATATTTAATTATCTTTACTTTAACAATCTCGTACATCCTTATACCTTGATAACAGAAAGTTCTTAAAATTTTTAACGTCATACTAATCCTTTTCAAATAAATCATTGAGGTCGACTCCATTTTCACAATGGTCCGTACACCGGGTATATTCCCACTCGTTGATTTCGTACTGGCTTGCCTCTTTACCGCAGATTTCACACAGGGAATAACTTCTCTCTTCGATATCCGCAAGAAAATCTTCAAATGATTCGGATTCAGGATTGATATCCACACGCAAACCGGCATACTTCTGATATACCTGTGTAATTTCTATCCCCCGGGGAAGATTATCATAGACTTCATCTATAAGACCCAGCCAGCCCTCGCCGCACTTTTTCAAAATCCATTTTTTTGCTTCTAAACGATTCATATTGTCAATCCCTGGTTCTGATGATTCAATTCATATATGGTTTATTTACGGCATCAAAAAGCAATTTTTGCAAGTTTTTTTAAGAAAGATTTTTGCTTATCAAGGAATGATAAAAAGTGTGGTAACCGATACCGGGTATCTCATGAGATACCCTTTGATACTTTTTTTTACAATGGATAGCAAATTTTCACCAGACAATTGGTGAGAAATAAATATTTATTCTGTTGACAAATGTATATTAAAATATATATGCATATATTGTGCTTAAAAGTTTATAAAATAGATTTTTCTATTAAAGAAGAAAAAACATGACCCGGGGTGATTGAAATGACGAAAGCAACTGACAAATGGTATATTGAGGAATTGACAGCTCCGGCACTTTTAAACCGTAACGCGGTTCGTTTCGGCCAGAGGAGATTTCAGTGGTGGCAAAATGAAGATGGTTCACTGGAATCATTGACATACGCGGAAGTCTGGCGGATAGTTAAAGAGCTGTCAGCCGGCCTCATGGAGCTGGGTTTTGAAAAAGGTGACCGGGCAGCCGTTATGGCGCATACCTGCCCACAATGGGTACACGCAGACTATTCCATTCTATCCGCTGCAGGAGTCACCGTATGCATCTATCCCACCCTGACTGAAAATGAAACAGCTTATATATTAAAGGATTCCGGATCAAAGATTCTCTATGTTCAGGGAAATGAACAGCTGAAAAAGATCATAAATGTCTGGGACCAGATACCGGGGTTAGAGAAGGTTGTTCTTTTTAACGATGATTTTGAAACCAGTGACAATCGTGTCATGAGTATAAAACAGTTGAGAGAACTGGGGGTCCACAGACTTGCGTCAGACCGGAGCTGCTTTGAAAAGCGGTGGCGGTCCGTAGAAATCACAGACCTCATGACCATTGTTTACACATCCGGGACCACCGGCATACCAAAAGGCGCCATGCACAGCCATCTTGGGTTCAATACCGCCATATGCCGTGACCTGAAAATAGCCCCTGCTTTCCCTGAAGAAAATGTTTTCCTCTCTTTCCTCCCGCTTTCTCATACTTATGAACGGGAATGCGGCCATGGCTGCGCCATGATGTCAGTCTCAACAATCGCATATTCAACACCAAAGACCATTGTACAGGACCTGCAGATATTCAGGCCCCACATATTCGTATCTGTACCAAGAATCTATGAGAGAATCTATATGGCAATGCGGGCAATGGCCTCCGCATCACCTGTGAAAACGGCAATATTTAACCGGGCAATGAAAACAGGGCTCCAGGTCATGGAAACAATTGCAGGTGAACATGGTATTCTGCCAATAGAAGAGAACAGGGACATTACTGAAAAGGCCGGCATTTTTCTTAAGTTGCGCTATCGTCTCTATGACCGTCTGGTCTTTTCCCGGGTGCGGGACCGCTTTGGAGGCCGTTTCCGCGGGGCCTTTTCTGCCGCGGGCTCTCTTCCCGCTGATCTGTGTAAAGCCTTTCTGGCAATGGGCATTATCATCATGGAGGGCTACGGGCTCACAGAGACATGGAACACCATTAACCTTAACAGAGAGGGAAAAATTCTTCCCGGCTCAGTTGGAATGCTTCCTGACTGTGTTGAGGGAAAAATCGCTGATGACGGTGAATGGCTTGTCCGGGGAGAAAATCTCTTTCTTGGCTATTGGAACAATGAAGAAGCAACCGGGGAAGCCTTTACAGAGGACGGCTTTTTTAAAACCGGTGATATTGTGGAGGAAGTGGCTGAAGGATTTATCCGCATCATTGATCGGAAAAAAGGCATCATGGTTCTTGACACGGGGAAAAATGTAGCCTCTGCCCGCATTGAGTCACTTTTCTCTCTGAGCAAATGGATTGATATCTGTTTTCCTGTTGGCGATGATAAAAAATATGTTTCCGCCCTTGTTGTCCCTGACTTTAACGAACTTATCGCTTATTGTGATACCAATGGGATTGAGTATGACAAAAAGGCCCTTGAATATAATTATGACGGCCCCGCCCCCCTCTGCATTAAAGTCGGTGAAGAGCTGATCGCAGACAAAAAAATAAAGGCTCTTATTGATGAAGATATCCAAAAAGTAAACAGGGAATTATCTGATTTTGAACAGGTGAAAAAATATACTGTTTTATCGAAAAAATTTACTGAAGAAACAGGTGAGATGACACCAACTCTTAAAGTAAAAAGAAAAGTTATTTTGGACAATTACAAAAATACCATTGCCCGTATGTACTCGGAATAATGGAGGAAATTCTTCTCCCTGCCCTGTTTTTTAGCCGCCACCGGGTTGTTAAACCTCAAACCCCCTGATCTTTTCAATGTAACGCAGAACTGTCCAGGCAAAGGCGGAATGGCTCCAGGTGAGAGGAGAAACACAGAGTGGAGAACCGTTCAGAGGGTGCACCTGCTCGGCCAGCACTCCCGAAGGGAGGGCATTTTTTACACACCATTCAAGATAAGGAACAGCAGCGTGGAGCTGTTGCCGGTTCTCAGCCCGGTCAATATAATATTCGGCCAGCCAGAGTGTAGCTATAAACCACGGGTTCCCGGGAATCTCCCCGGGGCTGTCTTCCGTACGCTGGTAGAGATCTCCCTGGTACCGGGCGCAACCTCCCGTCGGGGTTTTCAGCCACAGGTTCTCATGTACGGCATCTGCCGTTTCAATCATTTTCGTATCTCCGGGATCCAGAACTCCCAGAGTCGCCAGGCTTAAAAGACTGATATCAATGACTTCATCCAGCTTATACCCGCCGTCTGTCCGGGAACCTGAACGGGCAAAGCGTTTAAGCCCCTTATGATAAAGGTATTGTTCAATCCCTGCTGTTATTTCATCAGCCGCCCTGTTATACTTATCTGCCAGTGAGGTATCCTGAAAGAGTTCTGAAAAATGAGCTGCAGCCCTGAGCCCCGCGACCACTGTCGCGGCGGTATAGGTGTGCAGTTCATAGCGTTCCTCCCAGAGATCATAGGAGGGTAAAGGCAGCAGGGTTTGAGGGTCCCGGTAACTTACTAAGAAATCAGCGGCCTTTATGATGAGTGTGCGGTAGAGAGGTTTGATGAATTCAACATCCTTCAGGCTCCGGTAGTGTATCCAGAGTGCCCACAGGGTCAGAGCGGTGGAATCTTCCTGGATAGGAAGGACCTCGTTCCCATCCACAAGCCAGGGATGCCAGTTACTGGCAAGGGATCCGTCGGGATTATAATGCTGAAACAGGTACCCGTCACTGGATAAAATACGGGCGCAAAAATTAAAATACTTCATACAGACATGGGAGTAACCGGCCTTTGCCAGGGCGGCGGCAACAAAAGCCCCGTCCCGTCCCCACATATACGAATAGGTATCCTTTCCAAAACGGATAATATCCGAATCATTGGCTGCAATTATGGCGCCGCGATTGTCAATTTGTGTTCTCAATATAAGCAGGCTTCGTTTATAAACTTCAGTGACCGATCGGGGAAGATTATGAAAATCCTGGGAGGTTTCCTGCACCCATGTCTTCCAGTATTTTGATGAGCGGATGAGAAGTTCTTCCGGGGTGATCTTGTGGACCGCCATGTTGAGATCTGCCACCTGGGAATAGGTCTTCCCCGCCGCTATCCAGTAATAGGTGGTTTCTGTTCCCCCGCCTGTCAAATCCAGCCAGATGCCGATAGTGGAATGAGGCGAACCCCATGCGGAAGGATTCCCGCTGAGTTTTCCCTCCTCCGTCTCTTTAATGGTCTCTAAACTACCCGAAGCATTTCTTCTCCCGCAGGAAAAATGTTTCATTCCCCACTGGTCATGGGCCCAGCAGCTTATAAGAAAATACCGGTTGACTTTATAATGGATGATTGAACAGCTCCGGGGATCAAAATAAGCTGTGCCTCCGATATCATTCCCATAGAGATTAAATTCATGACTGAAAAAAAGCCGGACCTGTCGGTTCTTCCCTTCAAGGTTGGTAACTTCGATTTTTTTGATGTAGATGTTTAAATCCATATCCACAACATCGGAGCATCGAATTGTCAGGCCCAGATCGTCATTTTTGAGATAAACGTTTGTTATAAGACTGTTATCCCGGTATCGCAGATCTTTTTCCCACTCCGGTCCCATGCGCGAATACTTCCCATCCACCCATACCCCAAAGAGAAAAGGATTCCCGCTGGAATGGTTTTCCTGTCCGATAAAAGGATAATAAACATCTCTGATCTGGTAATCCGGATCAAAATTCAAAAGGAAAGAACCGTTACTGACAGGGATATCTCTGGGCATTAATTTTACTTCTCCATAACAGATTGATACAGCTCTGAATATTTTTCAGCCATACTTAAAATTGAAAAATTCTCTTTAATGTGACTTCGGCAGTCATGGTGTTTGATAATACCGATCTCACTCACCGCATTGACCATTTCATCTATTGAATCTACCACAAAACCGGTTTTTTCATGAATAACAATTTCAGGCACCGAGCCTTTATTGAAGGCCACAACCGGCGTACCGGAGGCCATTGATTCGATCAGCACAAGCCCGAAGGGTTCTCCCCATTGTATGGGAAAAAGCGTCGCCTTTGCATGCATGTACCAGAGCATTTTCCGGGCGGTATTGACTTCTCCGATATAGATGATCTGGTGATCCGAATCCAGAATCGGTTTCATGATCTTTTCATAATAGTCGTTATCGTCACAGGGTTCAGGCAGATCAGTCACAAGGTCGATTGATTCTATGATACTGTTGAAGAATGCCCTGTCTTTTTTTTTGTTCTGAACATTACCGGCAATGATGAGCCGGTTGCCGGTTTTTTTCGCGATCTCGATTGCGATATCCTGCCCTTTATCCTTTGTGATCCTTCCGATGGAGAACAGATATTCCTGTTTACCGGAGCCAGATTTAAAGGGATAGTCCTCCACATCAATACCGTGGTGGATAACATTCTGAATGTTCATTAATCCATTGTGTTGTTTTTTCTGGTATTCACTGATCGGGACAAAAAACACCCGGGAAGTGGAAATAAGCGACTCATTCCACAGCCTGAATGGCCCTTTGTCTTTTGCAGGCACATGGAGTGTCATCACAATGGGAACAGGACTTTTAACAACTCCGTTAAAAATATATTCAACCATGGCGGCGTCATGTATATGGATGATATCAATATCACACTTTTTCGCCCTTTCAAGGGAGAGGAGAAGATGCCTGCGCATATTTTTCCGCTGTTCCCGGGTATTTGTACTGTGGTATTCACTGAAACTCTTCTCTATGGTGGAGTATTGTTCTCCGAAAACTTTTGAATCACCGGAACAGGCAACAAGAGAACGGTGACCCAATTTATGCAGACCTTTATCAATGTTATAAATAACCGCTTCAATAGGGCCGTAACCCAGGTCCTGCTTAATGGGCCGGTTCAGTGTGGCTATCTGAAGTATATTCATTTATATGCAATTTTACTGTTCATGACATAAACGGCTTATTGAGAGAAAACAATATTCAGAGGGCTTACAAATTTAATTTTTACTCAAATGATTGGTAACTTATTCCAGACAGTTACCTCAGGAAGGCAAAATACAAATAAATTGTACCGATAATTGTAATAATAAAATGTTCGCTGATTCTCCAGGCAGTATATATCCGGTATTCCTTCTGTCAACAAGTATATATAGAGCCGTGACTATACGGGACTTTACCGGCTTCACTTTAATTAAACCGGAGAGAGAGCATCATCCCATTAAGCTTACGGGAAGAGCCCATTTTGACGATGCGCGGTTGAAAAAGAAGAATTTTACAGAGGTAAAAAAACAATGCCGGGATACGGGAGCAGTCCCCGGCCCGGTATGCACCTCCCTCCGGGAGCCGCCGGCAGACTAATGCTTCCCGGTCCTATACCGGACGGCATCACAGGTAAAGACGGGGAGAAAGCCCATCCGTGAGTACCTGTTCACCACGAACCTGATGGTTAAATCCCCGTCACCTCTTCCCCCGGAAGGAGAGGTATAGCTGAAGGGAATGCTGCCGCTTCCCGAAGGTATGCGGAATTTTTTGACCAGACGGTAATTGCCGCCTGTGATCTCATAGAGGTAGATGATGTACCGCCGGGTCCCTGAATACCCGGGTATACGGTAATCCACGGTTCCGGTGATCTCCCCGCCGGGCTGGATGGTTGAACCGGCAGTTTTATTCAGGTCCCGGATCTTCATGACAACAGGTTCGATATTGCCGAAGGAATCATTCCCCGTGTCTAAAGAATCCGTTCTTCTCTCCCAGTTGATTCTCCGGCTTTCCGGGGAGATCCCCTCCCCGGTGTTTATATACTTTTTTGTAACCGTTGTCATAATATGCAGCGGTGCGTAAAGGCCCCTCTTTTTCCGGGCCACTGAAAAGTCCACACCCACCTCACCCTTCCCGAAACCTCCCAGGACTTTGTTAATGGGAACAATGATGTACATATGATTTTTACGTGACGTAATATCATAGGTGTCCACAAAGTACTTCCCCGGCTGTCCCTTTTTCATACTCCTCATGTAGACCCGAAGCAGGTACTGATCATCCGGTGTAAATCCGGGGATATCAACCGAAACCTCTGCCTTCAGCATCGACCTGCCGCTTACAGGCTTCCCTTCTCCGGGAACAAGGGAAATGATCTTCAGCAGGCTTCCGGCAGCTTCAACCTGCTTCTGCGTGCTTCTGTGAGCAGCCGGTTCCGCGCCACTCACAGGAACAAGTGTTATGATAATTAAAAACGCAGTCAGAGAAGAGATATGCCACATCACATCTCCATGTTAGGTTCCTAAAAAATAACTGTCAATATAAATTCAACGCTAAGATTCATAAAACATTCGATAAATTGAAAACCAGCTTCCCGGCTTTTTCACTCCCGGCTGAAAAAAAAGATATGTCGGGCCTCATAGATAAAACCGGTTTTATGACAGTATCGGTCCAGGAACCGCGCAGTCGGGGATGGCTCTTCCCGCGGATCATTTACACTGTCAGGTCCGGTTAAGGTTGTTCAAAGTAATCTCTTTTTTACCATAGTCTATTACTAATTTGTTTAACTTAATTTCATTGTCACTTTCCTGAGACAATGGAAGGGCGCTGAGTCCGAAGTTTTCCACGTCTGCCAGGGTGCTTGCCTCAATGGCGCTTTCAAGATCACGGGCACATGCATATCTATCTGAGAGCAACAGTCGATGAAAGGCCTTAAAGTCCATAGTCTTGAGGTGTCCGGCATGGCTTGCCAGTTGGTTTCTGATGAGACTTGCCCTGCGAAAGATAATTGCAGCTTCCTTGCCCTCCAGTTTTGTATCATTAATATTTTCACTTGTGTTAAAAATTTTTTTGTTTAAATCACTAATCCTACTTGTCGGGACCGTATAGGTGAGCTTTAGCCGGCTGATAAAATCCGGTAATTTCAGGGTTTTGATCTTCGTAGAATTTATGTCTTTTAAAATTGAAGTTGCTTCACGGGCATATTGTTCTAGTATCTCTCCATCAATATCTTGATATGTATCAGCAAGATATTTATTAACGTCTTGTTTTGCAACCCTAAGAGCTTTAAAGACAATATCATTTGAACATATGCCACCGGCAAAAATAAAAATTGCCTGGCCGAAATAGTGGTCTTTGCCGTCCTTCAGGTACATACCGTCCTGCATGGGCGCTAAAAAGTTTTTAAGCCACCCGAAGATATTTTCGTTGAATTCACAGTCAAATTCGTCCCAGAAAACAACGGGGAGCCTGTCACGCTGTCCGGCATCCTGGATCAGGTGAAAGGCTTCCATAAGGTCATTGAGTGAATACATCTGGGAAAGGTTAAATTCAAGGATCTCGCTTTTGACCCCCTGCAGGTTTTTTACAATCTGGGTAACAGTAAACGATTTCCCTGAACCGGGCTCACCAAAGACCGCGATAGAAAGCGGACGCTTTGTTGTTTTTCTTTTTACATAATCGCGTATAACAGTATATATCAGGTTTACCTCTTCGATTTCTTTTCTGAATATCGATATATGGTTGCCGATTTTTAAAAAAGGTATCCTGAAACTAATCTTCTTATCTGGTTCCTTCCCAGGTTCAAAATATATATCATTATTTAATGCATCGGGGCCTAATTCAATGATCTTTTCAGAGATAATAAACGCCTGCTTTAAGGAAAGCCGGTATTTACAGAGTAATGAAAAGTTTTTAGAATAATGGTACACTTTACCTTCATTTCCTTCTTGTTGGAACATTTGATCATCTCTTTTCATGTCCACATTGACACTATACTGGAGAACATCTTGAACATAGTCTCTGAATTTTTTTTCAAAGTCGGTTAATTCCTCATCGCATTTGGTCATGATCTCTTTCACTGTCTTCAAGTTTTCCGCAACCGGTATTAGTGAGGGTATTTTATCTATTTCATTATTCTCTATCAATTCTATTGAACCGTAACCAAGGAGAAAAACAGCCCTGGCATATTTCCAGGCATCCCCGACACTGTTAACATGATCGATTGACTTTTCTGAGACAAATGAATGGACAAATTTAGTGATGAATATATTCTGAAATCCGGCAACCCATCCATAATTACTGGCAGAGAATGTGCCGTATTGATTGAATGGATCAATAAAGGTATGCATATGAAATGTATTTTCATTTCTTTTCTTTTCAATATATATGCATCCTTCATTTTTACAGAGAAGAACAAGATTGAAGCAATTTTCTACTTTAATAATTGATCCATTTTCATATGTCTCAAGCTCTTTGATTACTGCTTCAATAAGCGCTTCCCATGAATAATAATGTGTACCTGATTTATTAAAGAGGTTTGTTATATTGCCGATTATCCAGATGTTATCAATTTTATAACTCAAAGTAATTGCTTCAATGGGATCGTTGCATTTAATGAAAATTGTATTAAAATTATTAATCTCTTTATTCTCAAATAATTTTTTGATTGCGATGTTATCTTTATTTTTATTTCTATTTTGATCCGAAAAATAATCAATTACCAGGTAACTATTTTCATTATTACTGTACAGAGAAGAAATATCTTCTAATTGGTCATCACAATTTTTATAATGGTAGCAACTGAAGTTCTTTTTAAATATGTTAAAGAGAATACCATCTTGGGTTTTTCCCTCTGACCTATCTGAAAGTTCTCTTGACAGCTTTTCAATTAAACCGTTTTTATTATGTTCTGCTGAATTTCTCTCACAACTATGAATGCATAGATCATTATTGCATTTATTAAGAATGCTGTTCATTGATGACTCATTATCAAAAAAATCAGATAATTTTGTTTCAAGTTTTCCTTTGTCGTTATGGTTTTTTATACACTTATACAACCTGGCATATATATCTTCAGCATATGTCCTTGTAAGCAGCGTTTCGACACGAAAAGTTGATCCGTTTTCTATAAGGTTATCATTAAATTGATTTTTCTTCAGATAGAATATCTGCTGGTTGTAGAGCCTGTCTTTATTCTCTTTGTCTATTACTGTTCCTGTCTGCCACGGATAAAGCCTTTCAGCCTGGTTGACGTCAATACAGGGCGGTGATTTAACAATATATTCGTTTTCACCGGTATTTAAAACATTTAATAAACTCTGACTGAGCATTGCCCCCCCATACTGCTGAATCGGTAAAATATCGTTTTCAGTACCCCTGTGAATTTCAGAGTGGCGGCGCACCGATTCATATGCTATACTTTTGGGTATTACGAACATTTCATGGATAAAATCGCCAATACAGAAAATTAAGCCCTTCTGGGTGCAGAAATTATAAATGGTAATTTCATTGGTTTTACCGTTTTCCAGGTATTTGATTGTTTTTGTATGAGAATCATATTTTAGCAATTTCTTTAGCTTTTCTTCGTTTTTAATATTTACAATGCTCATAATCTCCATGGGAGTTCGTATGAGGTAGGTTTTGATATCTGTAAAATTTTCATTATCGACAACATCATCATTTATCCATGTGTTGCTGTTGGGATAAAAAATGGTTCGAAATCCAGCTTTAAATGCCGGTAATATATCATTTTTAAGGCTGTTCCCAATATAGAAGATTTCTTTAGTGTGAGGAATTTCATTTTTTAACTCTTTGAAATCACTATTTTTATTAAAATCTAAAACTATATTATTATTATCGAAAAAAACATTGAGTCCGCTCGTCTTCAATTTTGAATTAATCTCATAGGGGCTTCCCTGGGACAATATCGCAAGGTGATGTGTTTTTTTTAAAATTGAAAGAGCTGATCTCACACCGTCCTTTGCTGTATATCTAATAGACTCAAGCTCATGAATTTTTTTATTTACATAAGATTCAATCCATATTATTTCATCATTTTCATCAAATAATTCTTTGACAATTTCTAACAACACTGTTCTGAAATTATCGATGCCGCGTGCTTTGTTGCTATGATTTTTTTCCTCCCTGAAATTGAAATATATTATAAAGAGTTCAATGAGTATCTTAAAAGAATCCTTATCATACTTATCTATTACAAGTTTTTCAAGTGACACGATAAACTCTTTTATATATTCGGTTTTATCATCTTGTTGAATGTATAATTGTATTCTATCAATGAGGATTTTCTCCTTTATACTATTTTTAAAACTTTTTAATTCATGTTTCCTAAGATAATCTTTTAAATCAATTTTTAATTCTTCACTGTTCTCCTTAAGTTTTTCTTTTGCCAAATCTAAATAATCCATAACGATTTTGTTTTTGTTTTTGAAAAGCACATTGATGATTTCATGGGCAATATCAATTTTTATATCACGCCAATGTTTTGAACTTTCCCATAACGTATCGTCGGCATCAAAAATCAATATTGTTTTTTTATCCTCTTCATCCAGAATCCTGCTGTCCTTAATATACTTGCCCATATCCCCTCCAATATTAATCATATGAAATAGCCGGCACAATTTTTCAGCATCCGCCTGTACTCTCTGTTCGTAAATGCCCCTCTATTGTGGCCAAGGGCGATATAGATCAATGTTCCTCCTGGCTGTTCATTTTTTATGAATCCCAGGGGAGCATTCTTTTCTGAAAAACAGAAAACAAAAGAACCGGAACCATTAAGCGGCTTTTCAAAAAAGTATAATTCGTCATCAATAATAAATTTTTCACCAATACCTTCTGTAACAGGACAACGTTCTGTCTTGACCGTAAAGGAGCCGTATTCATAGTGCTCCTTGAACCGGACCCCCAGGAATCGGTAAAATGCATGGTTGTCCCTGTTAAAAATTGCAGCCTCATGGAGAAAAACCATGCACCAGGAATGCTTGCCTGACCTGTCTAAAATATGATTAAGCATCTGGTTATTTGCACCTTCAAGGGATGTGAAAAAAATAAAATTATTATACTCATCAAGTTTTCTCACTGAAAGCTCAGAGAGGTCAATTGATGATATTTCAGTAGTATCACCATAGATATCCTGAAAGATCTCAATATTTCGAGCTTCTATCGGATGGCCGGGATTTTTACCACCGGTAATGATAAGAACTTTTCTCATCATGTAATTCTTTTTCTAAGGTTATTGAATTATAAAAGTACTATCTCTGCCGCTTGTGTCTTTGTATCTAATCTTTTTTTCCGTGCTGTTATATGAAATACATCTATTTCCTTTATTTAAATTGAAAGAGGGCATAAAAAGATCTTTCAGGTCAGTTATGGAAAAAGCAACCAGTGTTGGAGGATCTCCTCCGGATATATCTTCATCATCCATGTGCCAGGTGTGTTTACTCGGTATAAATACCGTTATCATTCCTGCTTCTTTTGCAGGGTTAATATCTTTTTTCGGACTGTTGCCTACCATAACTGCATATTCCGGATCATACGTTAAACTTTCAAGAAGATTTGAGTATTGCTCTCTGCTTTTGTTTTCCAGTATCACTAAAGATTTATCTTTAAAATTGAAAAACCTGCTCAAGTGAGACCGTTCTATCTTATTTATCTGTTCTTGCGGGTTCCCATGAGTAACACAGAGTATCGGGAAATATTCTGATAAGGCCTCAAGTGTCTCTCCGACCCCGTAAATCGGTGTAAAGAGGTTGCTCTCAAGCCAATCGACCTGTTCATCAATGAGAGTTCCAACTGAGATATTCGCAAATGTCCTGCATGCCTCTTTTAAAGACCTTCTAAAATTATCCTTCCCTTTTCCATATTTCTTATGGTTTTTATTCTCAATCTCATCAAAATAGAGTTTTAATTCATTGATTGATTTTTCTATTCCCTTTTTCCGGCATTCCTCTGCGACATTGTTTTTGACAGTATCAAAATATTTTGCATTCTCAATGAGGGTATCATCCAGGTCAAAGAATAATATCATTTTCGCCATATGCATATATCCAGACATCTCGAAATATTTTTATGATCTTTTCTTTTGCAAAAAGGCCTTTGCAGTTCCCGATTATATATTCATTCCTTTTATCCTTAAATTCATGGTGACAAGCCCTGATAAAAGTCTTGTCTTCTTCTGACACCAGATAGGCAGCATATATTCCCTGACAATAGGGCCCACAACTGTTTTCATCGCAATTGGTGGTTCTATACTCTATTGCCGCCGGTATAATAACACTGATTTTCCCATTTGAAAAACTCAGTTTCCCCTCATCTTCATTCAGATCCCATAATTCACTCTCATTGAAAGCTTCAGTAATACTCTCGACATCAACGAATAATGAATCGTAAACCTCTATGTTTTCGGCTGTTTTATGAAGTTTAAAATAGGCTACTTCCGGTACACCAAGATATTCCAGTTTTTTAATAAGGACCAAGAGTTCATCATAATTTTTTATTCCACTCCTGGAGAGTGGTACATCAACCTTTAAATGCATACCACCCCTGATGGCCAGGGTAATATTATTAAGGATTGTATCAAGATCATATTCTGTTTGCGAATACTCTTTATATTTCTTATTTGATTCAGCTCCGATGGAAACAACAACTTTTTTTAATCCCGCCTGTTTTAGATCACTGATTAACTTACTTGAATTAAGATAAAAGCCATTTGTAAGCAGCCAGAAGTCGGTCAAACCTTTAACTGAAGAAATAGATTTAATAATATCAAAAAGTTCTTTAGTATTATTACTGGTGACTTGAAGTGGTTCGCCCCCTGTAAGCATTATCCGGGTACAACCTGTCATATTTGCAGCCTGAACCAGTATATTGTAATCATTGGGATTAAGGAGTTTAATAGGATTGAACGGTTTATGGTTCCAACAGCAAAAAGTGCACTCATAATTACATTTATTACTGATTGGTATCCTCAGTAGTTTTTCCGGTGTTTTCGAGTATAGCATAGGAATTTATAATTATTTACCTGTTATTTTAATTAATGCGAAAATATAATAGATAAAAAATCAAACATAATTTTAAAAATTCTAAATTGGACTCTAAAAGATGCGGGATATTAACAATATATATTTATTATTAATAATATCTGGTTATAGGAATAATTATTCCAGCCTGATATAATACTTTTTTTTGATATTTTTAATTTGACGGGATCTTTATATTGTTATAATAAATGAAAGGAAAATATTGTTTTTTTAAACAAACTTTATGAGTGAAAATAAATTTTATAACTCGCTAAATGAAGAAGCTTGCCAAAAGACTAAGTATAATAAATCTACTGATGTCTATGGTCAAAGCTTTATAGTTGACTGGAAATATTTTCCCGAATATAAAAATAAATTTAATGAGTTATCTTTGGGTTTAAAAGAAATATTTGGTGATTGTTTTCAAAATCAGGAGAACCATCACTCAACAATCCTTTCAAAAGAACTGCCCTATACAGATATTGTTAATGACCAATTGAGATTAAAAATGCACAGAAGTTCATGGTTAGACAGTGACTATAAATTACTAGACCGGTTTTTATCCCTTTATCTCAATGATGGTTTCTCATTAACATTTAAAAGTATTGAGAGCAGCTCAGCAGGAACAACACAGATTGTATTAATAAATGAGAGGGCTATACCGTACATGAGAATTTTTTTAAAGGGACTTGGAGCAATGATAAAAGAGGGTACAATTGACGGTAACAGGTTGTTTACCTGTACTGTTGTTCTGGGTCATTTTATAGATTTTAAAAGAATTACAGAAAAAGCAAAAAACAATGCCAGTTTATATTTGAATCAATGGATTATTAACAATAGAAAATTTGATTATTCTGTTAACACAATATCATTGGTCGAATACTATGATCTGTCCTTAAACAGATATAATGAAATTAAAATTTTTTCTTCCCAAAAAAATCTTTGAATAGAGCGAATATACCCAGTGAAATATTCCGGTAATAATAAATCGAATCCAGAATCTCACATATTCATCAGGGCATTGATCGCCTTTGTTTCACTTCCCGGGATCTTTGCCCTGTTGCTTCCCCCGTTGATCGCCCGTTTTGACCCCTGGAAGGGCCGTCATCTGACTCCCGGGATAATCATACTGTTTGTTGGCGCTGTTATTCTGTTATGGTGCGTTCGTGACTTCCTCATAACCGGGAAAGGCACCCTGGCGCCCTGGGACCCGCCGAAAAGATTAATCATTTCAGGTCTTTACCGGTATGTACGCAACCCCATGTATACAGGGGTTCTTGTCACTGTTTTTGGCTGGTGCGTATACTTTTTCTCACCGTTTCTTTTTTTCTATGATATTATCCTTTTCATATCATTCCACTTGAGAGTGATAAAATACGAAGAGCCTTATTTAAAGGAACAGTTCGGCCGGGAATGGGAAGATTACAGTAAAAACGTCTCAAGGTGGTTACCATTTTCCCAGTGGAAACTTCTTTTATAATAACAGCAACCGGCCGACATTAATTTTCACATGACTTGAACAGGAAGAATGCTTGATTAATTTAAGAGAATTTACAAAATGTAGTGTATAGAGCGTGATGGAAAAAAGAAAAAATATTACCTTAACTTTAAGGGCTGTTTTAATCCTCCTTTTTATCGTTTCAGCAGGGATATCTTTCTATTTTGTGTTTTACGCAAAAGGAGATATCTACATTCCTGTTGTTTTATCGGTTTTTACCGCTTTCATCACAGGCAACTCCACAATTATCCTTTTTAATATGCAGCCTGTATCGCCCTTTAAGAAGGGACCGGAGATTGACTTTAATAATGATTTTTATCCCATACTGGTATATCTTCTCATAGGGTTTCTTCTTTTTTTCAGCCTCATATATTTTTTACCGCAGATTCTTCTGGAGCGAAACAGCTACAGGCCTGCCCTGCTGTTTATTATTTCAGGTTCAGGATGCGCAGCAGCTTTTGCAATAATTACTCTCATAAATATTAAATCACCCCGTCATAACAAAAAAATTACAGGGCCTGTGAGGATGTGGCAGCTGTCATTGTTTTTATTTCTCTTGATTGGAGTCTTTGCCTGGTTCATGGCGGACTGGAACCCGGTTCTGAAACACGCTGATTATAAAGTTCACATAATCCGAAGTTCGGGATTTCCCAAAAGCTTTTCAGATCAATTCTGCGACCTGGATGTGGGATGGCTCAGGAAAGAAAAGAACCAGTATCTCTGCAGGGCAAGGTTGTTTTATAAAAACAGCAGAATTTACGGCTGGCTGGGTGATGGTGCTTTTAACTGCAAAATAATTAATAAGAAGGATGGTTCATGGGAAATAACAGGCGGTGATTATTCGATTGATGACGGGGATCCCTTTTTTATTATCAATACATATAAAAAACAGATGGTATTTAAAAGATATACACAGGGGAAAAAAACTATTTCCCTTGAAGGGAAAATCCTTGATAAACAGTGACATGAGATTCGCCTGCGGCGGGCAGGCTACTCAAGTGGTTTTACGTCCAAACATGCACCTCTGACTCGAACAATAATTCACTTGACTCTATAAAACGGCAACAATAGTGTCAGATCAAGACTTCTGATATATTGCAAGGAATCTATGAAAATTAAATTACCACATAAAATTTCGCAATTAATTCCAATCATTGAAGATGGGATTTTGGATTTATTTGAAATACATAAAGATGAAATAAAATCATTAAATGAATATATTGATGCAGTTTCTTTAGACATTATACCATCAACCTATCAGGAATATTTTGCAATTTCTTTTCGTCAGGATAAAGACTATGTCAACCAGGAAACTTTTGTAACTGACAATGATTTACGATACAGTCCGGCTGATTGGGAATACTACAGTATATTTGATTACAATAACTGCAAATCTACCAAGTTTACATCTGCTGCCAAAACTGTATTTAAATTATTTCAGGAGTTTTATAAAGAAGGTGACGACTATGACGGAAAACAGGGCGACATTAACCATCTTATTTTTCTTGCCGCTGCAGAAGGTCTCTTAAAACCAGCAGTAGCAAAAAAGATGCAAGAATGCAATATAATTCCAGCTCCTGTTCTCATTGATGCTCCTGACGGTTATAGCTTTGAATACCTTGTACTGGATATGGATAAAATATTTAATTTTAATTATTGCGAGCATATTATAGCTAATCGCATGAGTAAAGCAGTTGCTGAAAAATTGAATCTGAAATAAATGAAGAGTATCATTATTTGATTTTATTACACTCTATTGTACCATCTATTAAATCTTTCCGATAATTAAAAAGATAAATCCATGGGTAAAATTACATTCATAACCGGAGGAGCCCGAAGCGGAAAGAGTACTTTCGCAGAGTCTCTTCTTCAGGGGAAAAACGACGTCCTCTACATCGCAACAGCCCTCCCCTTCGACGGCGAGATGAAGGAGAGGATAAAAAGACACCGGAAAGAGAGAAACAGGAACTGGAAGACCGTTGAAGCATACAGGAACCTGAAAGATATCATTACCGAAGAAGCCATCGGCCGCGGATACATTCTCCTGGACTGCCTGACAATCATGGTATCAAACCTCATGGTGATTAACAACATAAACTGGGAAAGGACCGATGCCGCCACGGTCCATGAAACGGAAAAGATGATAGAGAGCGAAGTGAAAATGCTCATGGAAGGGGCCGTTCATTTCACCGGTGAAAGTCTCATCGTGTCCAACGAAATTGGGATGGGGGTTGTTCCCCCCACGCCCCTGGGCAGGCATTTCAGGGACATGGCCGGAAGGGCAAACCAGTTTGCGGCATCAATGGCTGACGAGGTCTACCTGCTGGTTTCCGGAATACCCCTTAAGATAAAGGGCGATTAATGTTCAAAGGGTTCTTTTTACAGATTCGCTTCCTTACCAGGATCCCCCTCCCGGTAAACCCGGAGTTTGACGAGGACCTCTTTGCCAGAAGCATGGTCCTTTCTCCCCTGGTGGGACTGATCATCGGCCTGGTATCCGCACTGGTCTTTCTTCCCTTTCTTAACACGGATCTCTTTTATACGGGTATTGTTCTTGTCATAGTGGTTGAGATCATTGTCACGGGGGGACTTCACTTTGACGGACTGGCCGATACATGTGACGGCCTCTTCAGCAACAGGACCGGGAAAGAGATCCTTGAGATCATGAAAGACCCGCGGCTGGGGACCAACGGCGCCCTGGGCCTTGTCCTGTTGATCATCCTGAAGATCGCGCTTATGATTTCCTTAAAAGGCGATAACATTATCTTTACAATAATCATGATGCCCGCTGTCTCCCGGATGAACATTCTCTGGAGTGCCGGGACATCATCATACGCCCGGAAGAGCGGCATGGGTAAATCAACCATTGACCATACGGGGTACAGGGAGATAGCCGCCGCCGTACTCATAACCGCTGCACCGGGATACCTTCTCCTGGGAATGAATGCCCTGCCGGCAATAAGCTTTCCGGCGCTCTTTGCGGTTCTGTTCACGCGGTACGCATCGGGGAAAATCGGCGGCATAACGGGAGACATCCTGGGCGCTGTCATTGAACTCTCCGAGGTGGTTTTTCTCGCGTCAATGCTCTTTTCTCAAAGGATCTTCGGTTTTTATTAAAAAATGATTTGCCACAGAGACCGGTTCATTGTGAATTGCAGGATCACAGGTTGCGCACCAACGGCCCCCCATCCCCCAGAGGGGGCGAAAGATATTAACCCAAAAACCTCTTGTGCCCCCTGAGGGGGTTAGGGGGAACTTTTAAGGGGGAAGTTCAGGTATTAGAAAAATAAAAATGAAACAGGAAAAAACAACGGAGCTGATACTGATCCGGCACGGTGAAACTGATTACAACAGGGACAACAGGTTCCTGGGTCATACAGACATAGGGATCAACGAAACCGGGAGAAAGCAGGCAGGGAGGCTGAAAGAGGTCCTCGCAGGTGAAGAGATCCATGAGGTTTACTGCAGCGACCTGAAAAGGTGCAGGGAGACAGCAGAGATCATCAACTTCGAACAAGAGATTGAATTCTCAAAGAACCTGAGAGAGATGAATTTCGGGGAGTGGGAAGGCAAGATGTGGAAAGAGGTCCTGGCTTCAGGCAGGGATGAATTTGCCAGCTGGAGAGATGACTGGATCAACCGGCCCGTACCCGGCGGTGAAAGTTTCCGGGACATGAGCAGAAACGTAATATCTGAAATTGAGAGAATAAAGAAGAGCAGCGGGAAAAAGGCGGTGGTAACCCACGGGGGCTGTATCAGGACCATTATCGGCCATTACCTGATGGATTCACTGGACAAGTCGTGGCACTTCCAGGTGGACAACGGCACAATATGCAGGATCTGCTTCAGCAATGAGTATATCATTATAAAATCGTTAAATGAGAAATAAGTGTAACTGATATCTCCCCGCCGCCTTCGGCGGCGGGGAGATATCAGTATTATTTTATAGAAAAGGAGTACATATGAAAATTCTGACCGAGACAATTGATTCAATAGCCGGGCTCAATGCCGAAGTAATGGAGAAGGCGCAGGAGAGGCTTGACAATCTTCTCAAGCCTCCCGGAAGCCTGGGCAAACTGGAGAGTATCGTAAAAAAAATATCGGGCATGACCGGAGAGCTCCAGAATACATTTGAGAAAAAAACAATCATTGCCATGTGCGCTGACAACGGTGTTGTTGAGGAAAATGTCAGTTCATTTCCCAAGGATGTCAGCTTCCTGGTGGCCGATTGCATGGCAAAAGGCATTGCAGGTGTTGCGGTCCTCTCCCGGCACGCGGGAGCAGATCTCAGGATCGTGGATATGGGACTGGACATCGATACGGAACCTGAAGGCATTATCCGGAGAAAGATCCGAAAAGGGACAGGAAACATCTCAAAGGGACCGGCCATGACAAGAGACGAGGCCGTAAAGGCCATAGAGATCGGGATTGAAATTGCCCGTGAAGCAATTGAAGAAGGCAGTGATATCCTGGGTACCGGGGAAGTGGGCATAGGCAATACCACAACCAGCAGCGCTATTCTCCATGCACTGACCGGGGACAGCCTGGACAGCCTTGTGGGAAGGGGCGCCGGTCTCGATGATGAAGGTCTTGAGAACAAGAAGATGATCATCAAAAAAGCCGTGGAGATAAACACTCCCGATCCCGGTGATCCCATTGATGTTCTCGCGAAGGTGGGGGGCTTTGACATTGCGGGACTTGTGGGTGTCTACCTTGCGGCCGCGTCAAAAAAAATCCCGGTAGTGGTTGACGGGTTTATATCGGGAACAGCCGCAGTGGTGGCGGCAAAGATCAAGCCCGAGGCCACGGGGTATATGCTGGCGTCCCATTCAAGCGCTGAGCCGGGTGCCGGGGCCATCAGGGAGATCCTTCAGCTCGATCCCATGCTGAACATGGATATGAGGCTGGGTGAAGGAACAGGCTGCGCCCTTGCGTTTCATATCATTGACGCGGCAACAAAGATCATGAAGGAGATGGGAACCTTCGCGGATATCGGGATGTAGGCGGGGTCACGTGTATGCAGGCGGGGTCACGTGACCCCGCCTGCATACACGTGATTTCGTATACATGTGACCCCGCATACACGTGACCTACACCTCTTCAATTTCATAATCGGGACTCCCGAAACCGACCTCCCGGGCATATTCGATCTGAAAGCGGTAGGGAATATCATGCCCCAGGTTGTTGAACTCTTTTCCCGCTTTCTCCTCCACCAGGTCCAGTGACGCGGCATCAGCGGCAACAGGGTCACAGGAGATGACGATCCCCACATCCGGGGCAATCTGCTCGTATTGAGGCATACAGTCACAGTCCTTGGAGATCCTGTTGAGAAAATTTATGTAGAGGTTTTTCCCTTCATTGGCCTTATGGGCGCCCCAGGCATGCTCTACAACCTTCTTCTGAATATCTTCATATGTGGCGCCCCAGTTAAACTCAACGGCGTAAAACCTGCAGACTGCCAGGCACTGGCCGCATCCAATACATGCCTCCTGGTTGATGGAAGCGGTTTCTTCACCCATTGACACGGCCCCCGTGGGACACCATTTAACACACATTTCACACCCGGTGCAGAGTTTTTCTTTGACCTTCGGTTTCATGGTTGAATGCTGTATCATTTTCCCTTTTCTGCTGGAAAGCCCCATTCCCAGGTTCTTCAAAGCTGCTCCGAAACCTGCCAGCATGTGACCGGTAAAATGAGATACAACCACCAGGGACTGGATCTTCTCAAGAAGTGAGCTGATCTTTATGCTGGAATAGATCTTACCCGGGATCTCTATTTCACACTCTTCGTCCCCGTAGAGGCCGTCCGCGGGGATAAAGGGCATACCGGTTTTGGCCATCCCGAAACCCTGGTTTTCCAGGTGATGGGCATGGCTTACGGCATTGCTCCGATTTCCTTTATAAAGAGTTGATGTCTCGGTAAGGAAAGGCTGCCCCTTTCTCTTCTTTATCAGGTCCCCTATCATTTTTAAATAAGCGGGTCTCACATAACCTGATTTTTGTGACTCGCCAAAGTGGCTTTTCACGGCAACCATGTCAAATTCATCAACAACAGAAAGAAGCTCTCTGGATTCTAAAAGGTTTTCCAGCCTTTTTATTATTGATTTATCATCTTCGTTTTCTGAAATTTTCATAAAGTAGACTTTTTCTTTCATGTATAGCTCCTTAAGGTTTTTCGTATCAGTAAGTTTTTAATTTCTCAACTTAATAATACATTAAGTCTTTCTGATCTCGTCAAGGAATAAAAAGCATCTCGATACGGCCTGCGACCTACTCGATGAGCATCTGTAATGTTCCCCGAGTGATTTGCCGCTTTCCTGCCACAGCACTGTATACTTTTCAAAGTGCGGCAAATTGTATCGAGGGGAACAGATCATTACGTCACTGCGTTCCTCATGATGAGATGCGCTCGCTATGACAGTTTAGAATATTGATGCTCTTCTACATGATCTCCCAGAAAAAGTCTATCCACCTGTTTTTGTCCACAAGACATCCGTAGAGTATATCCGCTTTTTCAACCTTGGACGCCACGCATACTGTCTCAAATTCAACGTGAGGATAGAGTGTATAGATCTTCTCAATTGTCCTTCCCGAGTCATAGACATCATCACAGAGAAGAAAATTTCCGTTTTTTATCCGGGCCCTGTAGGGGATGGAAAATTCATGCCGGGTTTTCCCGGTGTATGAAGAGATCATTATGTACTCAACGGGGAGATCAAGGTGCCTGCTCATAAAGTTTGAAAGATAGAAGCCCCCCCTTAAGGGACAGAGTATGCCTTCATATTCTTTCCCTCTTTTTTTCAGATTATCAAGAAGGGCATAGCATATATCCGTGAACCTGCTGTAGTCAATAAGAAAGTTTTCATCAGTCATGAGCAGGGCCTATTTGATAATAAAGGCAAAAAGGGATACAATGCCCAGTATAACCATGACCGGGTTAAGTTCGGAAAATTTTCCCCTTACCAGCTTGATAAAAACAAAGGAGATAAATCCCGCCGCCAGGCCTTTGGTAATTGAAAAGCTCAAAGGCATCATGATGATAATCAGGAAAGCGGGGATCCCGGTCTCCAGGTCGCTGAAGTCGATGTTTTTTAAATCGGCAAACATCATCACCCCGATAATCACAAGGACCGGGTATATGGCATTGGCCGGGATACTCTTAAAGAGCGGAAGCATAAAGAGAGTGCAGATAAAGAGAAGCCCGGTCACCACCGATGTAAGACCGGTCCGCCCCCCCTCCTCAACTCCCGCGGCACTTTCAATAAAACTGGTTGTAGTGGAGAGGCCCAGAACCGATCCCAGAACAGTGGCCGCTGCGTCCACCTCCAGGGTTTTCTGGATAGGTCCCGAATTCTTCTCGCTGAAGATCCCCGCCCTGTATCCCACGCCCGCCAGGGTCCCGAGACTGTCAAAGAGGTCCGTGAGCATGAACGTTATGATGGGACCCAGAAGTGATATCTTCAGGGCGCTTTGAATGTCCAGCTCCAGGAATATGGGTGATATGGACGCGGGAAGTGAAATAATCCCCCCGGGGACTTTACCCGCACAAATAATATAACCAATAACACTTGTTAAAAGTATCCCGAAGATAAAGGCCCCCTTCACTCTCCAGACAACAAGACTGGTTGTGATAAAGATACCGGCAATCCCCAGGAGAACATTTTTGTCACCGAGATTTCCCAGTGTAACAAATGTCACCGGGTGGGACGCCACAAGGCCCATCTCCTTGAGACCGATAAAGGCGATAAAGACACCGATCCCCGAGGATACGGCTATCTTAAAATCCGAGGTTATGGATTCAATGATCAGCTTTCGGACCTTCGTAACCGTGAGAACAAGGAAGAAGAAGCCGGAGAGAAAAACGATGCCCAGTACCGTCTGCCAGGGAAGTTTCTCACCCAGGACAAGGGAAAACGTGAAGTAGCTGTTGAGGCCCAGCCCCACAGACATCGCGATAGGCGTATTGGAGTAGATCCCGTTTGCAATTGTGGCAATTATTGTGATAAGGGCCGTGGCCGTGATGACCGCCTCAATGGGCATCCCCCCGTTGGACATGATGATTCCATTCAGGGGCACGATGTACATCATTGTCAGGAATGTGGCGATACCGGCAATAACTTCTGTCCTGATATCACTCCTTCTCTCGTCAAGCTTGAAAAACCTCGCAATAAATTCTGACATGATAAATCCTTCTTGGTATTGTTTACCCGGCAAAAGGTATAATTGAAAATGATTCCTAATTAAAAAGTATTATAAGCCCGGTGGTTTTTCAAGATATTTTTTAATCCCTGCTGAGCCCTTTGATGTTCAGCCTGATAATTGCCGGGAGGGCGGAAAGGAGAGGGATCATGACGCCGTAAAGATATAACCGGCCCTTGATATCTTCGGTAAAGAGAAGTGAAATTTTGATAAATGAAATGTTTATCATTCCCGTGACCGCCCCTGAGAGGGACTCAAGAAGCTGCAGTCCCAGGAATGTCCCCCCTATCCCCAGCACAACATACCTGGTTATTATTGAGAGTGAAATAAAATTCCTCGAAGCTCCCACTATCCTCAGGATCCTGTAGTACGCGATCCTGTTCATTGTGGCAATCATGGTAGAGAATGATATTGTCAGGACCGAAAGGGCGACAATCAGGTACATGAGAAGGTCTATGACCAGGTTGACATTCCGCTTTAATTTAAGCATCTCCCGGGAAAGCTTCTTTTCCGCCTCAACAACAAAACCCATCTTTTTGACCAGGGAAGAGACCCGCAGCAGGGCGGAATGGTCATCAACAGCAACAAACGCATGGAGATAAATGTCTCTTTTGCCCCCGGGATGAAGCACCCTGTTATAGTAGAGTGCCGCCTTGAGGGGAACAACCATTGCAAGGGAATTGATCCTGTCGGTAAAACCTGAGACTGTGGCATCGACCTTGATATAGTTATCCATTTTCCTCAGGCTGGAATATCCGAAAAGAAGCTTAAACTTCATCCCCGAAACCATCTTTTCCGATATCCTCGGGAGCATATTCGGTTCCGCCATCCCCCTGTTGTAAGCATTGATCAGGATCCGGGGAAAGAGCACGGGGATGTTCTTTTCCGGGTCATGGGATTTCCACATCTTCCTGTATTTCCCGTTGGAAAAATCCCCGGAGATAAACCTGTAGGGAACTCCAATGCAGAGTATGTCCGTATTATAAGTAAGACCAAACATGGATATCCGTGCCTGTACGGGGACCCGCGTGAGCATCACGGGATTGACATTTTTTACTCCCTTCAGGGAACGGATTTTCCTCAGGGCCTTTTCATCCAGTTCCGGGCCTTTTCTTCTCCCCGTACCGAAAAAGAGGACTGTCTCCGGAGGTTTGGGAAGAACCTTTATGGTATTGGGGGGAATTGATGAAACAAACCTGTTCCTTATATAGCTGTTGAAGTTGTTCCCGATAACGGTAAAAAGAGCCACCGAAATTACCGAAACAATTATTGAAAAGAGAACGATCAGGCTGATGAACC
Organism: Spirochaetota bacterium; assembly: GCA_050298055.1. Classification (GTDB taxonomy): domain Bacteria; phylum Spirochaetota; class UBA4802; order UBA4802; family UBA5550; genus JBNKTL01. The sequence continues at coordinate 38,274 of JBNKTL010000017.1, read as the reverse complement.
TGCTCTTAAAAAGTTCAGCGAGGAGAAGAAAGGATTTCTGTATCATGATATCTCTTTCAACTGTCCCTTTTTCATGTTATGGACCCTGTCCGACCTGCTCAGCATATAATCCTTATGGGTAATGACAATCAGGGCCTTGCCTTCTTCTTTCAGTTTACAGAGTATGTCGAAGATCTCCTTTGAGGTCTCCCTGTCCAGGTTGGCCGTGGGTTCATCGGCAAGGATAAGCGAGGGCCTGTTCACCAGGGCCCGCGCCACGGCAACTCTCTGTTTCTGACCTCCCGACAGGATACCCACCTTTTCTCTCCTGTATGAATAAATGTCGAGGCTGAACAGGATATCGTCAATATACTCCCTTGTTGATTTTCCGATACTTCCCCTGATCCTTGCGGGGAGAAGAACATTGGAAAGGACCGATTCTTCATCAAGGAGCTTGAATGTCTGGAAGATAAATCCCATCCGGAGGTTTCGCCTCTTTGAAAGGCTGTGATCAAAGAGATAGGAGACCTTTTTATCCTGAAAGGTGACACTGCCACGGTCCGGGGAGGTAAGGCCGGCAATGACATTCAGAAGCGTTGTTTTACCGCATCCTGATTTTCCTGTTATTGAAACGATCTCGCCGCTGTCAATTTCAAGGTCCAATCCATTAAGGATCCTCCGCTTCCCTCCTTTCTGCCGGAAAGATTTTTCTATTTTAGATAATCTCAGTAACATCTACCTGTTATATCTCATCTTTTTCAGACAAAAGCCTGCCTCCCACCGCCCAGCTGTCCCGGGCAACCTCTTCAAAGACAATATATGTTGAAGAGGGATTTTTACCCGCCACTTCATGAAGAACATGGGAAAACCTGTCTGCTATTGTTTTCCTCTGTTCAACGGTCAGGCTCCCTGCAACTTTAACATTAATATACGGCATATGATCCTCCTTGTATAAGTTAAATCCATTGATATTAAGTAACTGATCCGATTTACCTCTCTGTGTACATATACAAAGAGCCAGAAAATATTTCACTAAAAAAAATAAAAAAACACCGGGATAAGAGAGAAAGAAGGTGTCCCCGAAAATATTTTCATTTTATCATTTCCTGACTGGCAGTATAATTGTGAGGTTCACTTTCTGCTGAGGTTCGCGCTTCAGGTCAGTGTGGTCCCTGATGTTGCCAAGGAAAATCTCACCCCCATGTTTGCTGATGATCTTTTCTATCAGGGTAAGCCCGAGACCGAAATCCAGCGACCTGTATTGTTCAAAGACCAGCTTACTCAGCCTGTAGAAGGGCTCGAAAACAACTTTTTCATATTCAACGGGTATGCCCGGGGTATTCCCCTCACCCTTCTCAGGATCATTGATAAAGTTCAGGATGAGGTTCCTGCTGTCTGCGCGGAAAATAATAATTATATTCGTATCGGGCTTTGAAAATTTCATGGCATTGATAAGGATTTCATAGACTGCCTTGTACATATGCTCCTTATTAATATCTATCATGATATTTTTCATAATGGCATCCAATTCACTTGTGATTATCTTATGTCTTTTTATTGATGTAAACTCGTTTGCTTTGTTGACAACGACCTTGATAAAATCGTAAAGTTCCCTGGCAGAGAGAGGTTCAAGCTCGAAATCATTGGATATGATCCAGTCAAGATTGCTGAACATCTTGAATGCATCCTCGGCAATACGGGCATTGTCAATGATAAGATCAAAAAGCGATGCGTTGATCCTGTACTTGTCTCCGTCCCTCTCCGCGCCTGAAGACATCATCTCAAGGAGAGAGATGAGGGAGCCGAGACCGGCACCCTGTGTAAAACTGTTGTTTATATTCCTGAAAAGCGACTTGTCAGTTCTTGATATATTTCTGCTGAGAATTTTCTCTTTCCAGTCCTGCCAGTCCATCTCCATATCAATGGACCGTATATCGGTTTTGTCCAGGACCTTCCTGACATTTTCTATCTCCTTCTCCTCGTTCTTTTTTGCCGTGATATCTTCAAACTGGAGGATATAATGGGAAACCCTGTCGTCATCATCATCCAGGGGCACAACATCAGCATCACCGTAAAAAAAACTGCCGTCCCTGGTAATATTATATATTTCTCCCTTCCAGTGTCCGAGAGACTTGATCTGTTCCCACAATTCCGGTTCGGGAAAGACCGGGTTTGCTTCTTTCCCTACATCAACCCCGATTATATCCCCGGTTGAATACCCGGTGAGATTTTTAAACCTGTTATTGACATAATCAACTATTCCCTCGCTGGTAATAATAACAACACTATTGGAACTCTGGTCAATGGCATGTTTGAATATCTTGAGATATTCAGATGTCACATCCAGTTCCCCGTCACTCTCTTCAATAATTCTCTCCAGCTTTTTCTTATATTTTTCAATTTTAATCTCTGCGATTTTCTTATCAGTGATATCTCTTGCAACAACCAGGACACGATCTGCCTTTGCTTTAATAATCCTGGCTTCATAGTATTTTTTGCCGTCTTTCTTTTTCAAACTGTAGGAGTAGATCTGCCGGTCTCCGCTTTCAAGGGCCCGGGTGATGAAGGGCATTGCCTTTTCTGACACCTTCGGTGACCAGATATTTTTAGCTGTTTCCCTCTCCTTTTCATCGAGGAACTTCCCGCCGGGATCAAGTCTGAACAGAACATCCGGTATATGCGAAAGGATGTCCCTGAGGGTCAAATCGTTATCATCCTCAACAATCAATTTCTTTGTTTCATTGCCCATTTACCCGGTAGACCACTCCTCGACACAGATACCTGACTTGAGAAAGTTCACTCTATGGTTTCAGATATGAGAAAAAAGGAACATTTCAACAAGCACTACTATATCATACTTTTTTTTATATTGTCAACCAGTCAATACTAAATTCTCATTGTTTTTTTATTTACACATACATTCTATGTTTATAGAATGATTTTAATTGTTCAACATTACCTACTTTGCTATGTATAAAAGAGACATGTTAATGAATAAAATATAACCGGTGTGTTCCCGCCGGTCCTGGCGGAGGGAACACACGATGGGTAGTTCCCATAAAGCAGCTGTCATATGGTTTTCTTTTTTGCTTTAACAATGAATCTATTCAGGAGTATACCATGTTTGATGATGGATTGATCACAACGAGAGTTTTGATCGATATTGAAAATATCACCGAATTTACCGATTCGGCCAGTATGGAGAGGATATTTAATAAAATTACCGATTATTCCGATTTCATCGCAGAGGGAAAACTTGCCGGTCTTATTAACTATAAATACAATCTCAACAGTGAACAGACCAACCTGATAATCAACCTGCTCGTAGATATACAGGCAATATCAAAAATATATAACATAGCATCCAAAGGGCTCAAGGACCTTGAAGTTGAGTATATTTCCAATATATTCTCCGAGACAGCTTATCCCTACAACATCTCCTCATATATAAATCTGAGAAATACCATAGAAAACAGACTCAACCATCAGATACAGCAATATAACATAAACATGGCCAAAAACAATACAACACTCACAATGCCCCTCAACGAACTAAAGGGCCATATCAAGACCTTTGAAGAACTATCCCTGGGAAATATCACTATATCAACAAAGGCCCAGCACGGCTATATTTCAGCATCACTTCATGACGCGTATGTCCTCCTGATCAATCAACCCGAGTGGTGGAATGACAGGACCTATATGAAATACTTTTTCAATGACAGTGACTTCAAAGTAAATGATGTTCTCCTGATTTCAAGAAAACCGAGGCAGACACTGAGCCAGATAGTTGAAAATACCGTTAAAGTCATTGAACATATGAATGAAGCCCAGGAGAGCAGGATCCAGACACTAAAAGCCAGGGAGAAACTGGATGAGGAGAATGGCAGAGTACAGGAAAGCATCCAGGATGCCAAAGACAGGATAACTCAGGACTATAACGATAAAATGCTGAAAACACCCTTCGGGCGGCAATATGGCAGTCTTATAGACAGGATAATATCAGAGATATTCAACACTGACAGCAGGCTGAAATTCAGGAACATTGCCGACGAGGTCATGAAGGAGAAGATACAACCTGTTTTCAATCTCTTTGTGGAAGATCCGGGAAGACTGAGCAGTGTGGAGTTCAAAGATGATATTGCTGATATTGTTGATTACCTGATTAATGTTGATTACGGGATTAAAGCATTTACCGAAAGATTTGTCTATAGGGACAAGAAGATCTCTTTTTCCAAGTTCTACACGGAAATTGTGAAAACCAGGATTGAAAATTTTATCACAGAAATAATGGAAGTCTCTATTGAACAGAAATTCAGCTCCCTTTTTAAATTCATTAAGAGTATGGACCTGAAAAAGTTCGCATGTGCTTACATAATCAAACGCATATACCTGAAAGAGGGAGAAAACCTTACGACTTTTGGATTTTTTTTAATACGCACGATTGGGAAGATGGGTGGAATCAGGACCTGATAAAATTTTATTATTCGAGTACGATCTTTTTCAGGTTTTCAAGATCATTTTCAGAGATATCCACAAACTCAATACCCATTCCGGATTTTGAATCCTCATCGCCGCTCTCCCTGACCCACCTGACAACACCTTTAATATCAACCGACTCTTCACCGGGAATCTGCAGAGAAAGGCTTACTTCAGACCCTTCAGCCAATGGCTCGGGCGTGGCAATAAAGAGCCCTCCGTTACTCATGTCCGTAGATTTACTGAAAGTCATCCCTTCATCAGAATGAACTTCTGATTTTGTATTAACCTTTGTTCTTTCAAATTTTCTTTTTTCATCCATTGCTGACCCCGGAATAAATGTGTTAACTTACGCTTTCATGATATATTACACTATATACATATTGACAAATATTACAATCTTTTTTTATTTTGAGGTTGATTATTTGTAACGACTCCTATATGTATAAGAATAAGCTGTATGACAACAACACATCAGTTATCTTTTATTCATTAACATATCTATTTTTATACATAGCTGAGTCATTACTGTTTATTCATAAAAGCATGAAAGAAAAAACATCAAAAATATTTTATCTGAAAAGAAAAGTCGTCTTCCCTTACTGTACGATAAATGTTGTGGTAGCGCATTCCGAATCATCTGACTCCATAAAAAATGGTGACAGGATTCTGGCTTTCCCCATAAGAAGATTGCTTGATGCGGTTTTTTATAAAAACAGGATAGCAACTCTCACTGAGGTCATTGAGAAATACAATTCTGACAATAAAATAAAAATCCAGTTGAAAGGACTCTCAAGGGTCAGGATAAAAAAAATCCACAGACAACAGGTAGCCGACTATTCAATTATCAATGAAAATGAAGAAAACAGGAACGAAGAACTTGTTGAAGATCTGAGAAAAAAATCGCAGGAACTGATTTTTCTGATCAATGTCGATGAGTCAGATAAGCTCATAGACCTCCTCAACTATATCAGCGACATTAACCAGCTCACAGACTTTATATCAAACTACTTTGTTCTCGGTTTCAAAGGCAGATTTAAAATTCTCAATGAACTCAACCTGATAAAAAGGGGGAACCTCCTTATTAAAACCATGGGAAAGCTTATCCTGAGAATAAGAAAAAAGAATAAAGATGTATTATGAAGAAAATAATATCCGGCAATAACGCGATCTACAGGATAGCCTGGTCACCGGTTCACAGGTATGATAAATATGATGCAATGAAAATTGTTACCGAACTGCCGGGAATCATCTGTCTGATGCATAAAAAGAGAAAATTCGAAATTCTGATATTCTACAGCTGCTGGAGAGACGGCTGCAGGGGAGGCCTGAAGAAATTCATGGACCCGGACGTTACTCCCTTTCCGGAAATTCTTGAAAGCATTTCCGAAAGAGACATCTACTACAAGTTCACAGTTGTGGAAGGAAGCCTTGCGGACATGAAGGATGTAATGAGCGGACTGATTTATCTCTATGAACCGCTGTATAACAGTGACCTGTTTAAGGACTCCGGAAGATACAGGCAGATAAAGTTAATTGAGACTGAAAGAAACCAGGACGATGTTGTTGAAAAATTTTCCCTCTATCAACCGATCCCCTGATACGGCCTTACCTCTGTGAGATTAATTCCTTTTCTCCCAGCATCACAAGGTCTTCTTTCCTGTAAATGTTTTCAACATGATACCTGATAGAAAAGAACTCAAGTATATACTTAAGCCTTGCGGCCGCATCCAGGGGCGAAGAAAGTTTCAGTTCTGACCGTGGAGAAAACTGCTGTATCCTCTTTACATTAAGCGCCCTCTTCTCAGGTTCACTGATAAAGATATCTTTTTTGAACATGAGAAATGTATCATAGATAGATTTAATGATCTCAGAGGAGTAAATCAGGTATGAAATGTAAAGATTTGTATCGGGATCATTCAGGTTCCTTGTAAAAAATTTAAGAAGCTTGAAGATAATTTCCGGAATCATGTGAATATTAATGAGTTCAATAATCTTTGCTTCGAGGTCCTCATCCATCATCCTTTTCGTGGGATACCCCATGTGAATAATTTCCATGTACCCGGTCTGTACCTTGAAAAAAACAAACTCCAGGAACTTATCAATGGCATCCATCCGCATGAAGTCCACTTCCTGAAAATAGCTTGTCTCAATAATCTTGTTAGCTGCAACAGAAAGTTCATTTGTCTTGAGAAGCTGTTCGTAATCGATAAGCTGAACATTACTGCTGAGCAGTTCATCATCAATTGACTCTTCAATATGATCTTCGAGATCACTCATTATTTCCTCCGGTTTTTTTCCCCGTACTTCGACTGCGTGATTTTTAACTAATCATGATTGGTTAACTGCTGGAATATCCAACTATTAAGAAAATCTTCTTGGTGCAAAATCACGCGGGCTCAGCACTAGTGAATGCCAAGCTTTTCAAGTTTCTGCCTCTGATAATCGATATCTCTTTCAGTACCATATTGTTTTATAAAACCATACTGGAACAGGTACGCTGCCCTTTCCTCGGCATTCTTCTTCATACCTTTAATGTCGTCATACTTTATTCCCGCTTTCAGCAAAAAAGTTTTCTCATCAATACCACAGTGTGATCTGTTTCTCCGAATAGTGTTCAGAATGATGTGGAAGAGCTCATGGAGAAGGACGGACGCGGAATGGGCCTCCCCTCTCTCCAGGGTAAATTGCGAGATAATAATGATATCGTAATAGGGAAAATTTCTATTAGAGAGATATGCGCTGTACTCAATTTTTTTCACGTGCTTTTTCAACAGCCTGAAAAACAACGGCTCATTGATCATGATAAAGTCCAGGGGTTTCCTGATATCGAGCCCCCCCCTTGGCTCCTGTATGAGAAACCCCCTGTATTCTGTAGAGGGAACATCCTCCAGCCGTACATTTTTGCTGCCGCAGGAGGTTACTATTATACAGAAAACGAAAAAACTATAGAGGGTTCTCAAATTGATTCTTTTCATGCATTTATTGTAATTAATAATTCAAGAGAAGAAAATTATTTTTTAAAGTTTTAACTTTACCCTTTTTAAACACTCCCCCTCTCCCATCCTCCTCCATTAAACTCTCTGGGAGAGGGGGCCGGGGGGGGGGTGAGGGCATTCGGTACTGAGAGAAAATATTATTTCATAGATAATCAGAACTTCGTCCCGATACTCAATCTCACATGCCTGTAGAATTCTTCCCTGCTGTTATACCTGTTCACATTCCTTGCACCCTCATAGATTGAATACTGGTAAAATGAGAGTTCCGCCAGGCCGGCAACAAGCATCTGGGCTTTTCTTTCATCCCGGTAACCGTCATAGATCAGGAAAATAAGAAGGGCATTTGTAAAGAGGGAAAGAAAACCGGTTGAGTAATTCCCGGTATAGAAGTGTCCGAACCCGGGGAAAATAAGTGACCCGGCAACCGCAACACCTACACTTTTTTTCGGCCTGTTTATTTCATACCGTATGCTTTTCTCCAGTTGATCTATCTCTTCCAGGTATTTTCCCCGGGGATAGGCCTTTCTGTATTCATTGATTTTCCTCTGAGCGAGACTTATTGCGGGGCTCAGCGCATATGAATAACATGAATTGAAGATTGCATCCTCTCTGTATCTTCCCTCTTCATAGACATGCAGATATTCCTGGAAAGACCTCAGGGCATAAAAGGGAGAAGCGCTCATAAGCCTCATCCTTCCCAGAATATAGAGAGATTCTTCACCTGCTTCCTCATCGGGAAACCGGCCATAGGCCGAGGTGAGGACTTCAGCCGCCCTTCCGAAATTGTCCCCCCTGTAGTATGCCTTACCCATAAGGAGCATGCTCTCCGCATAGTACTTACCGTGAGGATAGAGATACTGGTAGCGCATCAGTGATGTGATTGTGCTATAGTATTCTGTTTTCCCGTATGATAATTCCGCAAACTTTATCAGGTCCCTCTCTTCTGCTCTTAAAGGAACTATAGAAAGAAAGAAAATGGCAATGAATATTATTATTTTATTCATGAAATATCTTCTCTAAATCCGATTCCTCAAGGGGAGTATCATACCGGGAAAAACTCCTTCTCACCCTGTTAAAGTACTTTGTCTCCTCATCATGATTCCTTCCCCGGGCGGAATTATAGCCGGTATAGATATTTCCCGTGTAAAAGAGGAGTGTAAAGAAACCCATGCTGCAGGCCAGTCCCCTTTTCCCCTTTTCGTGGTAATAACGGGTCCCTGCAGCTGCTGCCGCTACACCCAGTAAACTGATAAGGCCCGATAAATATTTTCCTGAGTAAACCTGGCCTGAACCGGGTACCACTGCAGAGAGGACCCCTCCCAGTACCGGCGACCTGTAGCTCATATCATGGTATTTCAATACATCTTTTTTTAAATCCGCGTACGCATCCGCCTGTATATATTTCTCCGCTTCATTGATGCGGTCAAGTGCAGAATCATTATTATGCAGGTAGAGAAGAGGTTCAACCCGGCCCAGGAGAATTCTGTAGTTTTCTCCCGGAGAATTACCATACTCCTGACCCTTTAAAACAGCGGAACTTTCAGTGTAAAGACCCGCTTTGAGGTATGATCGTGAGAGGAGGAGCTTTTCGGCAATATTGAGGTCCCGGGAGAAATGATTAAAGTGAAAAATAACCGATTTATACTGTCCCCCGAGATAGTAATTACTCAGAATAAAATACTCATATTTTCGTTTTTCAGGGAAGTCTCCGAGATAAGATACCAAGCGCCGTGTTTCAGAAATGGCATCAAAATAGCGTTTTTCCCTGTAGAGTTTTTTGATAAACACTTTTTGATGATCAGAGAAACTGTCAGAATAGAGTGAAAGGGGCGTTGAAACAATCTCTATTACCAGCAGAAGAAAGAGGGAAAGATATTTCATAGGGAGAGATTATTTACCCGAAAAAATTTTATCAGGAACCCTGTCATAGCCGGGCCGGGTATAGGGATTGCACCTGATAAGTCTCTCTCCTGCCATTATTGCTCCCAGGAGGGCTCCATGTTTCTCCACTGCATGTTTTCCATACGCGCTGCACGTCGGCGTAAACCTGCAGTTCGCTCCATCCTGGGGAGAGATAACCACCTGGAAGAACCGTATCATAAAGTATGCCCCTCCCTGAACACCATTGTAGACCGGCCTGACACTCCTGTTGATGATACCCGCTCTTCCCGGGCCCCCCTTTACATCATCTGTATGCTTTATAATCTTCTTTGTCTCATCTCCTATTCTTATATCCGCACCCCAGGGTTTAAAACCATTTTCAGCAGAGACGGGAAGACTGCCGGAGAGGAGAATTAAAAGTGCTGTTAAACAGGAAGTTTTCATGATTTAATATTGATCACTCTCCATTACTGTGTCAAATAAAAAAAATCTTGATTTAGAAGAGTGTAATAATAATGTGTGTCTTCCCATTGAATTATTTTCAATCTAAGCGAAGACCCAATAATGAACAAAAATAAACTGATAATAGACTTTTTCAGAATACTTCCAACATGCCTTCTTTCACGGTTTGCAGGATTTATTGCACAGCTGCATCTTCCCGGTTTTCTTTTGAAACCAATAATCAACTGGTACTGCAGAACATACAATGTAAACCGTGAAGAGTATTTTATACCCGAATCAGGTTTCAGGAACTTTGACATGTTCTTTACCCGGGAATTGAAAGAAGGTGTTCACAAAATTGATACCGGTAAAAAAACGGTTATCTCACCCGTTGACGGGAGGGTCCAGGAGTTCGGAGAAATAAGGGGAAATTCAATTCTCCAGGCAAAAGGAATCGACTATTCCCTGGAAGAGCTGATACCCTCCCCCACTGCCCGGGAGTTCAGAGACGGATCATTCATGACAATATACCTCTCTCCCTCCGATTATCACAGGATTCACTCCCCGGTAAACGGGAATGTAAAGGGGTATTATCATATTCCCGGAAAGCTCTACACTGTCCAGGAATTCATGGTCAAAGGTTATAAAGGACTTTACTCCATAAACGAAAGAATGATATCCTATATACAGACTGATAACGGCCTTGTTGCAGTATGCAAAATTGGCGCACTGGACGTAGGCAGGATAACACTCTCTTATTCGGATGCTGCCACAAACAGGGCCTTTAGAAAAAGGGAAGAGAGGTTTTTCCCTGATCAAAGTTTACCCTTTATAAAAAAGGGCGAAGAACTGGGCATCTTCCATATTGGTTCCACAATTATACTCCTCTTTCAGAAAAACAGGGTGGACTTTAACAGTTTTATCTCCGGAGACAGGTTACGAATGGGCGAGGTCATAGGAAAATTTGAATGATTTTATTTTTCTCATTTGAAAAATGATTGATAAAATCACAACATATATATAACTTTGAAAAAAAATACATTTATCTCAGCCATACGGCTGGGCATTGACGAAAATTCTATTTTCAGTTTGCACCTTTACTGAATGGAAATATTATCGAAATAAAACTTGATATCAGGTGTGACTTCTCAGGAGAATTGTAAATGAGTGAACAATCCGCGAAAGATAAACATGTAGAGAAGCAGATAAAATTCTGGCACGAAAGAAAAAACAAAATCGACAGACCCCAGAAAATTATAGCCCGAATAAAAGAAAGCAGGCTCCCCAAGAAAAACTACTATCCCTTTGTAACAATTTCCCGGGAATATGGCTGCGGCGGTTTTGAAATCGCCGAAAGGCTTTCAACCATTCTCAATACAGAATACGATTTTAAAAGTCCCTGGGCCGCTTATGATAAGGAAGTCCTTGAAACTGTCATGGCAGACATGGGGATCTGTCAGTGTCTCGCGGAAACTCTTACCACATCGGCGCGAAGGTCGCTCACCGAATTTTTACAAACTGCATTCAGCGATTTCCCTTCGCAGGTTTCGGTATACAAAAAACTCGTGGAAACAATAATACTTCTCGCGGAGAACGGACATGTGGTCATTGTGGGAAGGGCGGGAAATGTTATTACCCGTGACATGAAAAGCGGTTATCATGTGCGGCTGGTAGCAGACCTGGATTGGAGGATCGAAAGGATCGCTTCAATGTTTCGCTTCTCCCGGCATGAAGCCAGAGAAATGATAAGCAAAAAGTCCAAGGAAAGGGACAGTTATATGAAAAAATACGTGAAATTTGATATTACCGATCCTCATAACTATCATCTTTTTGTAAACAACTCACTTTACTCCACGGAAGAAGTTGCCCGTCTTATAATAGAAGGAATGAAAATAAAGGGGCTCATCACAGAATAGCAGAAAATGAGCGGTACACAACATTTTTTCCAGCTTGAAAAAATAACGCTTTCCTATGATCCTGAAAAATCGATACTCATGTGCAAAAATGCAGACGGGAAAAAACTGTGGGCAAAAAAGCTTAATGATATTGTTGTCATAAATGATATTGAAGAAGACAGTGATACATTATTTATCTCATCGGAACTTGATGAGAAGAGCGGACAGTTTATTGCCATCTCCAGAGAGACGGGAAATACAAAATGGCATATCCCCGGAAGGGCGTTATTTCAGAAAATATTCGGCAGATTTATTTTTTTAATATTTATTGATGATGAAAATAAATACTACCTGATAAAGGTTGACAGGTCCACAGGGGAGAAGATATGGTACTTTCGGGTTGACGAAGATCTCTCCGAGTACAGCCTGAGAAATGACAGAATACTGCTTAAATATGAATCCGGGAAGGAAGAAAAAATATCAACCGCTACCGGAAAGGTTATCAGTTAAATAATATGCTTAACTACGAAATAGAAGATGCAACTAGTGCTCTTGCGGTAGCAAGATCCCTCAAGGAGTACAAACCGCCTTTCAGAATAATCGGCGGATACCGGCTGATCGATGACGGCGAAGATCCCGAAGGGACTGTCCAGATTGAAGCTTTTGACAGGGTCATACATGAGGCTTCAACGGGAAACGGTCCGGTTGACGCCCTGGCCAAGGTTTTGAAAAAGGCCCTCACGCCCCTCTTCCCTCACATAACAGATATTAAACTTGTGGATTACAGGGCGCACATACTGGATTCCAAAAGAGGAACCAGTACTGAAGTGGAAGTGACCATTATCTTTACAGACGGGACCCGGGTCTGGCGCGTGAGTTCATTCTCAGAAAACATTAATGCCGCTTCATTTAAATGCCTTGTTGACGGATTTGAGTACGCGATCCTCAATACAAAGGAATAAGTATTATTTCCGCATCCCTTCCCTGTAGTAATCCATGCTGTAGGGGATATTTTCATCAAGAATAGGTTCTGCCTTACTTTCCGGTTTATATGCCCTGGCAAGGTTTACCCGGGCAAAATCGTTTTCGACCTTGAGCCTCTTGGCATAATCGATAGCCTTCCAGTAACTTAAACTGCTTTTCCCTTCTTCATTCTGTTTCTGGTATATGGCCCCGAGATTGTTATAAACAGATGCCAGAGTGCTGAAGAGTTTAACATGTTCTTTCCTGCTTATCTCCACGAACTTGATCTTTTCCGCATCATATTCCGAGAGAGAGATAAATTTCAGGTACTCACCCTTACTGGCTTCGTAGTTACCAAGATGATAGAAGGCATTCCCCAGAGCATACATCAGTTCCGGGCTCCTGACAAAGTCTTCATAGAGATGAAGCCAGCGGTCAAGGGCCTTTCGGTAGAGTTTGTTGAGATAGTATATCCTGCCCAGGTTGTAATTCAGCTCCGGTGAAACATATCCCTCTCTCACGGCACTCTCATATTTCTCCCTGGCAATACTGTAATTTGCCATTTTTTCCCTGTCATCATCTATCAGCCTGTCCTCGAGATCACCGAACCTGAACCTGATTTTATCAAAGAAATAGTAGAAGATATTACCCAGCATTGCATGGGTTTTCCCCACATTAACCACTTCTTTATAAAAATCATCACGGGTAAAATCGGGCTGGGTTCCATAGGATTTAATGGCTTCATTGAGCAGCCTGTATGCTTCAACAGGTTCCTTTGTTTTATAATGGAATTCACCAAGGAGGTGGAGTGCCGAAAAATACCTTGGTGAAAGACCAACTGCCTTTTCAAGATGTCTTTTCATGACCAGGAGATTGTTCTCCTTCCGGCTCAGGAGCGCAAGATATACATGAAGGGGAGGATAATCGGGATCACGCCTGTTCAGTGCCTGGAGTAAAGTCCTCACTGCCGGGTATGTATTATCATCAAGGTCCTTTATCCTGGGGCTCCTTACTCCGTAATCTATTCTGACATTTCCCTCATCTGTTTTGCTCTTGCCCAGAAAGTATACTGCAAGTTTACCCAAAAGCGCAGAGGGAAGTTTATCGAGCATTTTTTTCTCTCTCAAATCGGCAAAAATCGTTGCAACCTGCGGGAAAGCGTCCCGCTCAATGTAGAGATTAAGGAGCCCCGAGTGCCCGACAACAGACTTCCTGTCAACCCTGAGTATATCCTCATAATACTTTTTGGCCTTCAAAAACTGACCCTGGTGGAAATAAGCATTTCCAATACCGAGCAGTGATGAAACGTTCTTACTATCGATCAGCAGGGCCCTCTGGTAGAAGCTGATGGCCAGGTTAAGCTGGGTTTTTTCTTTATCCTCAAGCTTTTTCTTTCCAAAATACTTTCTCTCAACATCTCCCCTTACACTCCTGTAATACTCCGCGGGGACCCTGGCATAGAAATAACCGAGGTTGTTCAATGTTTTCACATGAGTGCTGTTAAGCTCAAATGCCCTGTCCAGCTTTTGAAGCGACCGGTTATATTCTTCCTTCTGGAAATATGACCTGCCAAAGGCATTATATCCATAGAGAAAGTCTTTTGCGTAGTTTTCTTCAACATATTTAAAAAGTTCTTCGGCTTTTGCATAATCTTTCGGTTTTTTTTGGTAATCGCCGGTGCTGAGGATAAGTTCCACTCCCTCATTGATTGTTTTCTTTGCCATGTAAGGCTTATAGAGGTACTGGTAACTCACAAGAGTAACCAGGAAAGCGATCAGTGCAGCACCGCCGAAAATCCTGGTAAATTTCAGAAGCTTCTTCTGTCTCTCTCTTCCTTCTCTTGTATATTCCTGTCTTGAGGTTATTATTCTTCTGCCAGCAGTAACTGATTCATCAACAAGGAGTATCTTCTTTCTCAGCTTCTTTTCAAGGAACCTGTGAATGTTATCTTCAGGTCTCCCGGATATAATCATGTCCACAAGCTGGCGGAGTTCATCTACCGGCAGCAGGTCGTTTATTACGGTTTCCTTTATCTCCCTTCTCAATGAAGGATTGAAAAGAATAATTGCTTTCTTCAGTTTTTTAAGATCTCTATCTGAGAACTCAAGGGGTTCCCCTCCACGGGGCAGACCGGCAGGTTCTCTCTCCACAGGTTCATCATCCAGAGGTTCGATGGCCATGGGTTCTTCATCCGGTATTTCAGCCACCTGGATACCGGGAATTTCTTCAAGGGAAACATCACCTTCATCAAGAGGCTCAATGCCGCTAATATCTTCAAAACTCTCCATCTCAGCGGAAACACCTGTTCCCCCCATGTCTTCCATTTCAGGAGGGGCAAAGTCAGTATCCGATATATCCAGATCTTCAGGGAACTCTCCACCGGCAGCAACATCCCCAAGGTCAATATCGGGAATATCCGACTCCGATGCTTCGGGGATCTCACCGGCATCTTCAAATGTCAGGTCAGAAAGGTCCGGGATGTCCATATCTACATCCTTGTCCAGGCTGACCGTTTCAACTGCTTCTTCACCGAGATCTTCCGGCAGTTCTTCAATTTCACCCTGTTCCGGGATCTCATCCATCTCTTCACCGGCACCCTCCAGACCGGGCATACTGAAATCCTCGCCCACGAAGGTGTCGTCTGCAAGATCCTGTATATCGACTGATTCCGGTTCTTCGCCGGTGAGGGCATCAAGCTGATCAAGGGGAGATCTCTCTCCGGGTTCCTCCGCCTCTTCTTCAAAGGCCTCAATACCGGGTGTCATCTCTTCCGGGACGCCGCCTTCCATCTCCTCATCGAAACCTTCTGTTATCTCCAGGCCCTCGATAAGTCCCTCCTCTTCTGGAGGGGAGACCTCTTCCACTTCCTCAACGGGAACTTCTGATACTTCCTCAATCTCCTGTAAAAGGTCAGATATATCCTCAATCTCCCCTTCGATTTCATCAGGGACTTCTCCGGTAAGGTCTGCAAATTCATCCCCCGCAAATCCTTCAGGAACAATACTCTCAATTTCATCAACAGCTTCCTCTTCGAAGGAGGGAGTAAGATCGGCCATCTCAGGGGACAGGGTACCGGAAGTTATGCCGTCAAGGTCGCCAACGGGAAGGTCAAGGTCCTCAGGTTCACCAATATTGAAATCCGAAGGGATCTCTTCCATTTCTTCGAAATCGGGCATATCAAGATCTTCAGGTCCGGCTTCTTCAACCGGCGGTCTGGTCACAATATCATTAAAGGTGTCACCCCCGGTGACTATCCCTTTAATTCTCTCGATTTCCAGAATCTCTTCTTCAGAGTACTGGATATTTTCCATTCTTACTTCTTTATCACCCATAAACAGAACCTGGCTCTGACCCTTTTTTTCCTGCTGACATCTATACAAGTCATATCATCTTAACAGGTTTTAAGAGACATAATTCAGCTGAATATATAATTTAAATAAAATCAATCAATTTTTTTTCATGAGATAATAAACATTGTAACTTCTCAGCTCTGTATTAAGAATAATCATTTTCATGAAATAACATATTGCTGATATTATTAGTAAACATGTAATTGTATTCATATTAACTGAGTAATTAATTAACATTTTTAATATCCCGTTTTCTTCGGAAATATCTTAATATTTCTTATTCAATTATCGACATATTAACTGTAAGATTCAATAACTGAATGAAATAAATATTAATATGGTAACGACTCAGCTATGATTAAAACTAATGACATCCATTAAAAACATAATTGATGTTGTTATCAGATTATTACATAATTCTACACAGTTTAATATAGTAAAAAAACTGATCCTTTTGTAGAAATAGTGAGTCATTCTCACATATAATAGACAGAGGTTGAGCCAGATATGAGATTGAGGAGCTTTATCATACCGCTTTTACTGATTATTCTCTCTTTTTCCGGGGAAAATGATGCATTTACAAATACTATGGATAATGGGAAAGCCGAATACCTCTACAAAATCAGGTTTCTCAAGAATGCCGATTCACCTCAACAGATGAGGCTTATCCAGACAGAAAATTTTGGGAATAATGGAAAAAAAGTCATCTCAAACGGCATTCTTTTTACTTACAAAAACAGGAAAGCAAGTGATGTCCGGATCGCAGGGAATTTTTCAAGATGGCAGCCGGTTCCCATGAAAAGAAATGAAAACGGTGTATGGTACTATTTTCTTGATGAAAATCAATCGGACAGGAGAGTTCTCAAATATAAATATGTTGTGGATACCCTCTGGATCTCCGATCCCTATAATTCTGAGAAAATCGATGACGGGACAGGATCATTTCTCTCACTTATAAAAAACAGTAAAAAGAGCTTTTCAAAACATATCAGCTACAGGATGCTGAGTAATAACAGGGTCGAATTCAGGATATACAGACCGAAAGCAAAGTATATCTCCCTGGTAGGAGATTTCAATAGCTGGAACCCCGAAAATGACATTCTCAAAAAGGGAAAAGACGGTGTATGGAGTATAAAAAAACATATTCCGCCGGGTTCTTATCTTTACAGATATATCATTGACGGTTCATGGGTGCAGGATATCTATAACCCGGAATCTGCATCAGATACATCCGGTGATCTCTGCTCTGTAATAAAAGTTGAATAATATCTGACCGTCTCCCCACCCGGCCCATAACTTGAACTAAGGTCTCTATTCATTTTCAATGGAAAAAATCATTTGACAACAATATTATGCGTGGCTAATAATCCAAAATGAGTTCTTTAACGGGTGCTGCAGCATCCGGGCAGGATGAGTTGAAATAATCTTCTTTTAAAGGACTGATTAAATAATGATTCCAGGTTAACTTCCAGATAATGAAAAACCAGTTCAATAATATAATAAAAAGCACACCTAAAAGAGACATAAACTTCGAAATAGAACTTAACGAATTAAAAAACAATGAAAATATGCTTATTGAAAAAGGATATGAATACATTGAGATCGGTGATTTTGAAAAGGCTTTAACAGTTTTCAGTATGGGAACAAAGGCGAACAACTCCGACCCCGAGATATTAAACGGCCTTGGCATTGCACTCTTTGAGCTTGGATACAATGACAAATCGAGGATAATCCTGGAAAGGGCCGCGAGACTGAACCCTCATGATGCTATTACTTATGCAAACCTCGCGGGAATCATGTGGGAAACAGGGGACTTCAACAAGTCCATCCTGTATTATACCCGGTCAATAGAAATTGACCCGGAAATTGAAGAGACCTACTACAACCTGATCAATCTCTACCTTGAAGCAGGTTATCTTTACACTGCCATGACAACATGCAGCTACCTGATAAAGCATTTTCCTGAAAATGAAGAGAACCGGCAGTTGATGAACGAGATTATTATCAACCTGGGTCTCTCACTCATCTAGTACTTCGACTAAGGGCTCAGCACTAGTACTTCACAGCTTTTTTTTCAATGTAAGCCCTTCCCGCTCCACTGCGTGAGCTTTTGATAATCTCATCAATCTCTTTTTTAAAGTCGAGTTTCCACCTCTTTTCCCGGTAGAGAAACCTGTATTCGACTTCCGATCCAATGACATTTTCAACGGGATGGTCCAGGTATTTTACCCTTACACGGGCATCCGAACCATCAATCTTTATTTTCATGACCTTGAGTTTTGTTTCCGGCGTAAAATAGTTACGGAGGAGAGTTCCCGTTTTCTTTACGATTCCTGCTTTTGCCGCCCTTTTCATTGAATTGAGAGTGCCCGGCGTGTAAAGATCACTCATCTTTCTATTTTGATCTGCTGAGCAGAGTTCTTGCAATATACTCTCAAAATTACCGTTACCCGTGCTGTTTTTGCAACAGAACCCCAAACTTGAGAGCAGAAAAATAATGACTATCCTGTTCATTATAATATCCGATTAAAAAGAATTAATCCTTATCCATAATCTATTTCTTGACATTTTTCAACATTCGGTAATTATGTGTAAACATATTTTTAAGGGTACATCTCTCAATTACCCTTAAGTTACTGCTCAACGATGCATATCATTAATTATGCAGTTGAGTTTTTACCCCATTTTTAAGTAAATATATCCGGAGGATACAATGATAACAATCAAAAAAATCTCAGCCATTAAAATTTTATTTACCCTTCTGTTAGTTTTTATAATTTTGCCTGCCGGTTTTGCCCTGACACCGGGCACTGTGGTAAACTCCATCAAGATCAGGGACGCAAATAACGATCCGGCTTATATTCCGGATATAGGGAAAAAAGTTGTGACAATATTCTACGCGGACCCGGATGTTTCCGATGTTAACGACCCCCTTGCCGATGCTCTCAAGGCCAGAAAATTCAGCAAGGCTGCTTATAAGGGAATGGGTATAGCAAACCTGGCAGACACGGGAAAACCGAACTTCATCATCAGAATGGTTATTAGAAGAAAGATAAAAAAATATAACTCAACAATACTGACCGATGTTGATAAAACCGTAGCGAAAAAATGGAACCTGGGAAGTACAAACGGGTTCAGTATCGTAATAGTGATAGGGAAAGATAAAAAAGTAAAATATATTGAAAAAGTGAAAACCGAAGCTCAGAGCAAAGCAATAATTGGGAAGGTTATCGGTATAATTGAGAAGGAGATTGGTAAATAGACTTTTTCCCATTAAAATATGAAAAAAGGGCGTCTTTACAGGACGCCTTTTTTTTATGCTGTTTTAACACATATGGATACTACTACAGCTGAAAGGGCATTCACAAAGACCAGTGTATACCCCGTGGGAAAATCCCGACTGTGCGAAATATAAATGGAGAGAGTATTAAGAACTACTCCAATCACCCAGGACACCAGGAGCCGGTGTTTGTTTACAAAAGAAAACAATTTGAGATGACTCAGCTGTATTGATATAAATGCCGGTGCAAGAAGTATCGCGAAAACCACAAGTACACCTGCCAGTTTTACAGAGCTTGTTACGGTAATGGCAAATGTTAAAAAGAACAAAAGCTCATTTAGAAAACCCCTGGTGTATTTATTAATGAAGATTATTGCAATCCCCAATGCCAGGTAGAAAAGGGCAGTCATAGTGACATCACTCATCTCGGTGAACAATATATCATAAGCCATAAGTTCATTGAACTTCTCCATCCCATGGGCGGACTTTGAAAGGAGGATAAACGCTCCGGACAATCCAAGAGCATAGATAAGACCGATAATGGCTTCAAGGTATTTCGAACGTTTGGACAGGAGGGCGATAAGGAGTCCCCCTGTGAGGGACATGAACAAGGAAACAAAATATATCTTTTCACCGTGAAAAAAGAAGAGCGAGATGGCAGCGCCGAGCGCCGCCATCTGTCCTATTGCCAGGTCTGTGAAGATTATGTTCCTCTCTATAATTCTGAGACCGAAGTAAGAATGGATTCCCAGAAGTACAAGTGATATGATAAATGCCGGGAACAGTATATCTATCATTGAGTAAGCCTCCTCACAATAGTATCAAAAAGATCAAAAACGGTTTTCACTTCATTTAATGCACTGATATCATGAGGCAAAATAATAACTTTTACTCCTGTTTTCCCTGATACAAGTTTGGCCGGTTTTTGCGAATGAAAGACATCATTAATAATAAAACCGATATTCTCCCTTTTAGCAGTCTTAATAACTTCAAGAAGATGTTTTGAGCTGGGAGGAATTCCCGGGAGTGATTCAAGTTCAATCACTGATATTAATTTATATCTCTTTATAAAATAATTAAAGAGTTCGTGGTACTGGACAACTTTCACTCCCCTGAGACTCTCCATGGCCCTCTCCCACTCCTTGAGCTTGACATCCCATCTGCTTAAAAACTTTTTCAGGTTGCTCTCATAATACCCGCGGTTTCCGCTGTCAAGGGCAGATAACTTTTTTGTGATCACTCTTGCCAGCTTAACAACATTATAGGGATCGAGAATATAATGGGGGTTCCCTGACGGATGAACATCCCCGTGCGCCCTGCTTATATTTTCCGGTTTTTCTATTAAATTCACATATTCTGAGAGATCGAGAAATCCCGCTGAACCGGGCTGAATTTTACTGTTGTTTGAGTCCCGGATAAGCGGCGGTATCCATCCTATCTCCAGCTCCGCCCCGTTTATGATCAGGAGATCCGCCTGACGGACTTTTGCAATGAAAGAAGGTTTCGGTAAAATAAAATGAGGGTCCCAGTTGCCCGGGGCCAGTGCTTTTACCCTGACTTTATCTTGGGCGATATTTCGGACAATATCCTCTATAAATGGGTAGCTTGTAACGATATTGATTTTTGCATAGGCATTAACAGAAATGAAAATGCCGGTTATTAAAAGAAATATTTTTTTCATTTACATTCTCCTTAAAATGAGTGTGCGCCATGGGCGCCAATAGCAATATTCATCTGAAGAATCACTTCATGATTGACCTTGACTTTATCGCTCTCATACTTTGTCTTATCGTAATTATACTGGAGCCTGATAAAGCTGAACTCTGAAGGAGAATAGTCAATCATACACGATCCCTTATAGAGGTTGTCGTCAAGATCCTGTGCCGTACTACCGATGGTAACATCATTAATCTGCAGCATTTCATAGCGGACACCCATCCTCCAGAGCAGAGCGGGTCTTACGACCAACTGGGTGTAGAAACCGGACTGTTTTTTCTCCAGGTCATTTACCTCAAGGGTCCCTCCATTGTTATAGAGATAGTCTCCTTTCATGTTTCTGTAGAGGTATTCGCTCTGCCAGGAGATATACCTGTATGAATCTATTGCATATTTTAACGTTAATTCACCGTCCAGGATATATGTTTTTGCATCCACTCCATGCCCTTCATCGACATCTATCTCATGATTGATGCGGGTCCCTCCGCAGGCCCCTGACACACCGAGTAAAAGAGACAGGTTTCCTATATCAAAGGATGCTTTCAAGAACCCCGTATATAGATTGAGCCCGTCAGCTCCTTTCACTTCAACACCAAGAGTCTCATCCTTAAATCCTTCCGCACCAAAACTGTTCTCGTTTTCTCCCTGTAATGCCTCTCCTCCAATGACCAGGTAGAGGTCAGTAGGAGCAACCCAGCTAATATTCACGCCCTTTTCACCAAGTCCCTCACCTCCCAGAAATCCGTAGTAGGCAACAGGTTGGTCGGCAAAGTTCCAGGAGTGCGCATGCTGCCCGTTAATCCGTCCAAAACTGCTCAGGAATTTACCGGCTTTTATTTTAAAGCCGCCGGGAATTTTTCTTGTAGTCGCATATGTCTCTTCAACCTCAAAGCCTTCTTCACTTAAATGAAAATTGGCCATGAGCTCAAAATAGGGATCAACCACGGAATAAAGAGAAAGTTCACCATAGTTGAAGTTCAGGCCCCTGTTGCCGTTCATTGGTCCATGTGAATGTCCGTGTTCGTCATCCCCGTGACCGCCATGGACAAACCCGGGAATTTCAAGACTCTCATATTCATCGTCTTCCCTGTTCCGGGAAACAGCGGAAAAATCCATAATGAAGGATATGTCCGGTACAAATTTCGCCTGAGAAAATGACGATACATTAGTGCCTCCTTCCTGGGAAAGGAGAGGCTCTGATGTGATGAGAGGAAATAGTACTAATAAGAGAAAATAATATGATAATTTATTCATTCCATGCTCCTTAATTTATTAATAGGTAGTAATATACGGTTTTTAACCTGACGGATGATTACAATAACGCACGTTATGCGCATGCACGGACAGGCCTGCCTGTTACCACAAAGCTTGCAAGGTACAGCAGACACAGGCCTGCACTCCGGAGGTTATTACGCTACAGGAGGAGCATGGGGAGATATTGAATTGATATGAAATTGTAAATTACAATCAAAATAGCTGTAATGATCAATTTTCTTTATAATTACAGTTTGAGAAAACTCAATTGTATTGTTAAAGGAAAGCTGGTCATATTCTAAATTTAATATAATTTCATGATAGGGACAGTGCTTCTCCTCGGATGCAGTTTCATGATAGTGCGTGGATACAAGAAAAGACTGGGAAAATACCAGCAGCAGGAGAAAAGCTGTTTTGAGAATATCATACCTGGCATTTTTTTTCATAAATTTTTAACCAGCGAATTGTTCAGGATAGGGATAACTGTCCCTTTAAGCATCTATTTGTGTCAAGAAATTCTTCAGTAATACTGAAAAAATCCCTGACAGTCCGGGGACATCCATTAAATAAATACAAAACAATGTTGTTTTATCTCCTGCCGGATACCCTGCTGCAATTCGGAATAAATTTACTGTTCAGAGAGGGAAAGGTCGCGATAGATCATATCAGAAACATACTCCATGTGGACCTCCTGGGCAATCTGTTCCTGAACAGATACATCAAGATCTTCCCACTGGATAAGCATCCCGTCATCAGTCACGACAGAGAGCCGTTCATCTTCGTTGTCATAAGATATTTTTTCAGAAGTTAAAACTTCAAGTTTGTTCTCAATCCTGCAGGGAAACTCAATATTGATGTCAAGACTCTCCCTCTCCATCTCATCAAGGATATTGCAGACCACTCCTGTAATGATGAACTGCAGATCGAAAACATAATTTCCGATCGTTATCATTAACTCGTTGAATTTCTCTTTGCCGGTCATACTTTCACCATAATTCCTCAGTTTTATGTCATATTATACCTGTTACTTTAATCGGTACGTAAGATCATTCTCAACAGACTATTTTTTCATAAATTTATCTGTTTTGGAAGCACATTCAAGAAGAACACTATGGAAG
>JBNKTL010000017.1:3947-14909 GCA_050298055.1 Spirochaetota bacterium | reverse complement strand
TAAGATCATTCTCAACAGACTATTTTTTCATAAATTTATCTGTTTTGGAAGCACATTCAAGAAGAACACTATGGAAGACCCCCTAACCCCCTGAGGGGGCATAAGAGGTTTTTTAGCAATCCAGAACAGATAGCCACGCTTCGCTCGCTATGACAGGATAAAAACTCGGAACTCGGAACACAAAACCCGGAACTTCTTTAAAACCCCGGTGTGGGTAATCCGGAAAACCAGTCAGCGTAAGTATTCGTATCCGGTGAAGCCTTTCTTTGTACAGATTCACCCTCCGATGCAGAAGGAAGTGATGTATCACCCCAGATATCCGGTAATGGATCAGAACCATATCCACCTTCAATATAGACCCTGTCTATGATCGATATTTCAGAATCTACAAGTGTAATTGTTTCACCACTGTTATTTAATGAGAAATTCAATCCCTCTCTGTCAGGTTCCACTCCAAAGAGTTGTATAAACTTCTCCTGATCCTGAACCACCAGGAGATACCCCCCTGGCTCGATAGAGGTATTTTCCGGTAAGAAATATGTGCTGCTACCCGTATATCCGTCATGAATTGAAAAACCTGACAGATCACACCTGTTCTCATTTCTATTATGTATCTCGACAAACTCCACTCCTGTATCACTTCCCACAGCATCGTAAAAGACTTCACTTATCACAATTCTGCTGCAGTCAATATACTCTTCCACCTGAAGAAGAATTGATGATGTGAACTCACCATAATACGCGGTAATCCATGAAAATCCCTTACTCAGGCCGGTAATACTCCCGAAATCATCCACAGATGCAATTCCACTCATTTCAGAGGTCCATTCTATTCTTTCTGGATCAGCTTCTTCCTTTTCCCCGTCAGGCAGTATTATCCGGAGATGAGCTGAAGTTGTTTCACCCTCTGTAATTTTTTCCCTATCCAGAAAAACTTCAACCCCATATATTTCCGGTTTTGTTTCCGCGCTGTTATGAACATATTCTTTCGGATAGCCACACTTGAGTAAAATCAAGAGAAAGACGAATAACTGATATTTCATTAATAACTCCTTTTCAGAGAATCAACCGGTATCATTAATACGACTGGGAAAGAGAAAACCTGAAAATTTTTTTATTATTATTAAAAAAATGAACTGTAAAAGTGCTAAGAACACTAAGGAAAATGGAAAAAGAGTGTAAGAAAGGAGATAGGGAGATGGGAGGAGTTAGTTAATGTTGAGTTTTAAATTTTGAATGTTAAATTAAAGAAACTGTTTTAATCAGGGAATTCAACATTTAAAATTTAACATTCAACATTAATCATTATCTTAACTCCCCTTATCCCCCTTTTTACACATTCTTTCAATGTGACCTATTGAAGATTACAAAAGTACATTTCAGAATGAGTTACAGAAAATGTTATAAAAAACGAAATAAGGGGTTCGATCGACTAATTGTGGAGAATAACTGCCGCGAGAGGGAGTCGAACCCTCACAAGCAAATGCTCACTAGACCCTGAACCTAGCGCGTCTACCAATTCCGCCATCGCGGCAATATTTCTAAAGCATGCAAATCTTTAACTGCATTTTTCTATTGAAACAATCTTGTATTTCTTCTTTACATCGTCAATCTTAAATTCAACTTCATCCCCAATTTTTTTCCCAAGCAGGGATTTTGCAATTGGTGACTTATATGAGAGTATTCCCGCTTCAAAATCCGCATCCCACGGGCCCAGTATTGAATACTTTATTTGATCACCACCTGTCATATCTTCCAGTGATACATTTGTCCCAATACATACACTATCGGTATTCACACTGTTCATATCAATAAGAGTGACCTTTTTCATATCATTATCAAGCTTTGATATGGCCATTTTTAATATGGACTGTTTATCCAGAAGGGCGGTATACTCCACATTCTCCCTGAGGTCCCCTGAAACCTCGGCAACTTTGGCCAGTTCTTTTGAGAGGTTTACCATCTCTACATTGACCATTTTGTCCAGTTCCTCTTTTTTCCTGTCATAGTTCTTCTTCGAAACAATGAACTTTTCCTCATCTGATTCAATATCAGAAGACGTATCCACTTCATCCATACCGAAACCGGGAAATTTTTCATTGATGATTGTCATCAGTTTCTCTTTCTGGCTTTCTTCCACGTACTGAAGGTTATCAAAAATATTATGGATTTTCCCGAGGAATCCTTCGTCAGAATTATTTACAATGTCCCTGATTGCAAACTCGTCATTATCAAACAGGACATCAAGCGCCATGTTCTTTATCCTGTTACCGTCTGTCTCAATTTTTTTGAGTTCATTGAGGAGCCTGAAAAAAGAAAGGATAATCGCATTGCGATCAACAGAAAGCCAGTCATAGTCCCAAGTTCTGGACAGGATATTTTTAGCAACCCAGACCATTATCTCAGGGATGTGCCTCTCTCCCGACATAACCTCGCTGATAAACCTGTTTATAATTTCATAGTTTTTTGTTCTTATAAGTATGTTTATTATATACTTGTGTATCCTTACCGGCAACTCAAAGAGAATATCATAGATAACTTCCGCCCAGTCATTTCTGGATTCCTGTATAATATTGACAAACTGTTTTTTATAATCATAAGAGCTTATCTTCAAGGAAAGGTCCTTAAGGTCACCTGTGTTCTTGATGAACTCTATGACTTTGGATTCAATTGTATCCAGCTTGACTTTTGCAGATTCAATATACTCACTGAGGTCTTTCAGGATAAAATAAGAGAGAATCTGCCGCGTTGAGGATTTCCCCTTTGCTTCCCCGGTAAAGTAATCGATAAAGTAATGAACCACCGATTCACCTTCATCCTTGTTAATATTGTTTATAAACTCAATGGATATATCGAGCTTTTCACTGAATGATTCTGTCTTGGTAAAGTTATCAAGAAGCTCGTCTGCAAATGTCAGAGGCTTATCTCTCATAAAAATAAGGTTTTTCGTCTTGTCCGATACTCCAAAGATCGGGTCCTTTTTGATCTTTGTTCTTGCCTTACTCCACCACTTTGCCCAGTCCTTGGAAGCAACATATTTGGGAATAAGCTCGGCCTTGATATCATTGAGGGTAATTTCACCTCCATAGGATTTAACAAGCAGCATGAAAAACTGCATAAAGTCATCCTGGAACATACTCATAACCATCTCAGAATCCTCATATTCCATAACGTAGATATGGTCTTTTGCTATGGGGACAAGGGACTGGAGCGCCATTTTGATAGACATTTTATGTTCAGGCTTTTCCGGAAAGCTGATTGTAAGCGATTCACTGTCAATTTCCTGGATCTTTCCCAGTTTCCACGAGTTATGATACACATAGTTGCCTTTATCAAAGACGATATTTTTTTCAAAGTCCTGAATCGCAAATTTTATGGGAAACTTAAATTCTTCCAGCTTTGAGAGCTTCAGGAACTGCTCATACTGTGAATGTTCTCCATACTTTATGCTGTAGAGTTTAATAAGTTCACGCCTGGCGTGGTTATCCAGTGGTTTATACTGAAGAATTTTCTTGAGCAGCTCTATCGATACTTCAGCATCCTCTTCTTCCTTATACTTTCCAAGAAGCGTTTTCAGGAGCATTGAAGCAAGGTCTTTCTGTCTCGCATCCACCAGTAACCTTTCAACTCTTTCAAAAAAAGATAAATCCTCCCAGGAAACAGTAACAAGCTTGTTCCACAGCGTGATAACTTCATCATACTGTTCATTCTTAATATAACCCTCGATTGAGAGCTTCATATACTGGACACTCTTTTCAGGATCTTCATCAATAATCGCAAAGGAAAGCTTTTTTGATACTTCCGCATCAAAACGGTCAATCTTGAGAAGGCTCTCCCAGACCGGTATTGCCTCCTTGCTCCTGCCCATTCTTTCGAGGCTTACTGCCAGGGCCCTCAACGCGATACTGCTCTCGCCGTATTCAAGGATCTTTTCGGAGATTATCTCAACAACCGCCCATTTGTGGTTCTCGATGAAGATATCGATGAGCTTTCGCAGCATCAGTGAATCTTCAATCCTGTCTTCATGGTAACCGATCAACCCGATTAAATATGATGCCGTAATCGAGTCCCTGTGTTCCTCAAGCTGATCTTTGCAGGCATTCAGGGTCTCTTCAACCTGGCCGGATGTTACTACAGAATTGAAAAGATCATCCAGTATTTTAAATTTCGATATACCGATGTCCTTGGGTTCAATTCTCCCCCACTGTTCTTCTTTAAAAAGTGAATTAAGTCGTTCCATAATTTTTTCGCTTGACATAGGTGTATCCTGAAAATTTTCCTATAAATTAAAACAGAAAATACCCATCCTAATATCTGATGGGTATTCCTGAATAATAATATTTAATTTAATAAAATTTACTTAAATAGTATTAACCACAACAGATTTTATTTTTGGCCGGTTCCTCCGCCGCCTTTAGGTTTTGAACTTCCTCCGCCGCCAAAAGCCTTGTGAAGATCCTGACCGTCAAAATTGACCTCATATGTATCAGTAAGGACCTTTATCTGGTCCAGGAATACATATGAATCGCCCGGGATCGCCCTTGGTGTGGCCCTGATAACAAACCGGGTGATCTTTGTGATCCTTGTCGCAGGATATGATGGCTCCTCCTGGGGTATGGTCATGGGAATATAGACCTTCAGGGGACGCCAACCTACAAAGTTTATTGAACCAAAAGGGAGAACATGCGTGTTGCCCTTATAGTCCTTGACCCAGACTTCAAGAGTATAGGGCCTTCCCCGTGCGTGGACCCAGATTGAAATAGCCTTTGACCTTCCCGGAAGCTGTATGCCCCTCTCCTGTACATTCTGGTTTGTACTGGAATGGTATGTATAAGAAGGAGTTTTATCCTTCCAGCTTAACTCTTTTGGAGGGATTAAACTCACAGCATTGTGACCCGGGTACCTGAATCTCCAGTGAACTCCCAGGCACTTCTCTTTCGTTTTCCCCTGTCCGGTAAGCGACCACTCCTCCACAACAAGGTCATTGGGTTTGCCGCTGATAATTTTAAGCTCCAGGGAAGGAACCGGGTTTTTCATTTTGAGTTTTTCCGAGGTACTCTCACTGGTAAACTGCTTCGGTGTCGATTTTATGGTCCAGCCGTCACCCCCTACCGTTGCCCCTTCAAAATCCTCTATAACAAGCGCCCTTAATTCTTCACCACTTATATCAGCAGGGACGTTGGTAACAATCTTCGACTCTGCTGTTCTTGGCATAATAAGGCCCGTTATTATGACTACATGCATACATAACGCTAACAGAAAAAGCCTTTTTATGATACTTTTCATTTGCAAGCCTCCATTCTTATCGCTCATCATATTAATTCTACCATGTATCCTTAATTGTTTCATCACCGGTAAATTCTGACAGGTCTGTTATTACCCTGAACTGATCAAGATAGAAATAAAATGTACCGGGTAATTCATATCTATCACTCTCAACAAAAAAGGAAACAAAGTGCAGGTTTTTATCAAGAACCGCATAGCTTGTAGACTGGGGCAGCCATCCCGGGATGATAACTGAAAGTTCTTTCCATCCCCAGAAGTCAAGCCTTCCTATTTTAATTTTATGTATGTGCCCCCTGAAGTCCCTCAGCTTTACATAGAGAGTATGTCTGAACTTTCTTCCGAGTACCCAGACCTTCATCTCGCGGGCCTTTCCCCTGATTATATATTCATTTGGCGGAAAAACTTCAACCCTGTCAAATCCCCGATCAAGGAAATAGGTTTTGATGCCAAGGACATATTCATTTTTATGATTAATTCCATTTTCATCAGTAATTTCAGCTTTGAATTCACCGGGACTACCTGCTTCATCAATGGGTTTTCCCTCCGCATTAACAGGTCGCGGTTTACCCGGTATCTTTCTAATTTTTGTATCACCAAGAGGGCACGTTGATACTGCTCTCCAGTCTTCACAGGCCTCAAAATCATTCATCCAGTCAATAACCAGACCATCTTGCCTCTTTTTCTCAGTCTTTGTAGTCGTTCCACCGGTGGTGGTACCAGCAGGTTGTGCGTTTAATCTAAGACTTCCGTTACCAAGAAAAAGCACAATAAGTCCGATTGATACCGATAATATAAAGTTTCTGGCAGTCCTTTTCATTGTTAACTCCTTGTTATTATGTGCCTCTTATCATTACCATCCTTGATAAAGATAAAAAACCACCTCTCTCGTTTATCTAATTCGGTATGACAATATTGAAAATTTAGAATAAAAAATATTATTCATTATTATTTTAATAATATAATACAGGGAATTCTCTGTCAAGAAATTAATAGTTAATTTTTTATAGAAGAATACAATTGTTCGGCTACTTTAGTCTCCATAAGACATAATGTGGTTTATTTTAGAATTTTTTAAAAGACAATATGACTCCTCAACTATGTAAATAACAGACATGTTATTGAACAAAAATAAATATCTCATTGAAAAAAAAACAGCTCTTAATTCAAATGCATAAGGGACGAATAATTCCGGAGGAGACAGGATGCTTTACAGCGAAGAGTACGCAAAGAGACCGGGCCAACAGCTTATAAAAAAAATTATACTACTGGCGGCAGGTTTGTTTGCCGGCCTTATAATTTCACATATACTTTTTACGACATATGTGACCGGAGATGACGCAATGCTTCCCGGACTTAAAGAAAAGAGCAGGGTCATTATCTTCAAAATCGGGGTGCCCGGAAGAGGAGATATTGTTCTCTTTAAAAGCCCCGTTGATAACAAGAGGGTGCTGCTCAGAAGGCTCACGGCAGCTGAAGGGGACGTTATCGAAATAAAAAATAAAAAGATATCCATCAATGGGAAACAGATTGGATTCACCGGGAAAATAAAAAGAGATGATATGAGGGATTTCCCCTCCTGGTTTACTTACAGAGATAATATGAAGAAACTGATGCTCGGGAAGGGAGAGTATTTTTTTCTGGGAGACAACCTGGACAATGCATACGACAGCAGGACCTTCGGTATAATAAAAAGTGACGGGATAATCGGGTATATGCTCTACAGCTTCTAGAAGGGATCTTCCTTTTCCTTTAACTCCCTCCTGATTGTATTGAGTCTGTACAGACACAATTCCATCTCCCTGCGCACCCATGAATAGATCTCGATCTCAATTGCCTTGATGATATCATCAATCGCTCCAGTGGAATCAGTCTGTGAAAGATAGTATGCTGCAAGAAACCGCAGTTCCGGCCGGGGACTTTTCAGTATCGATGTAATTGATTTGATCTGTTCCCCGGACTCTTCACCGAGTTTAATGAGAGCATACGCAGTTACAAGTTTCACTTCAGGATCCGAAGAACCATTCTGGATCTTCCTTATTAAAGGGACAAATCCTTTATCTCCTGTTATTGCGGCAGTGGCAACAGCTTCTATCATCAACTCCCTGTTACTTGAGACTAATCCATCTCTAATGATATCCGCCACTCCTTCACCCCTGCCGTAAAAGCTGAGTCCGAACATTATGGCCCGTTTAACAACAGGGTTCTTTTCCTGCCCGTACCTTTTTACGAGAAACGGGATTCCTCTCTTATCCTTTAACCTGCCCAGTGACACAGCCGATGCCCTGCGAAACCTCATACCCCATGACCTGTCTGCTTCACCGTCAAACTCCCTGTCAAGATTCTTAACGAAATACCAGAAGGCTTTTTTGTTTCCCGAATATCCGAAATAATAGATAGCGGCCAACTGCTGTTCAAATGATCCTGTTCTGAGATGTTCCAGAAGAGATCTGGCTTCAGCAGGAGATATAAAAGATATTAATGCTGAAAGGGAAAATATAAAAAAATGTGTTCTCATCTGTGCCCTGAAATCCAATATTTGAAAATAATATTCCCCAGCTTTTATCCTGTCAAGAACTTAGGCGGGAACAGGTGATCGATTTGATGATCCCATGCGTTACAAAATTATTTTCCGGGATGAGGGAAAAGGATCAGGAATTGATCAGTTCCTGTTTTACGTAGTAAAGATTAATCTGTTCCTTAATGAAATCTTTGTATTCGAGGTCTTTTGCAAAGTCCGATCTTATTCTCAAGTTGGAAAAAAATGCAAATTCTGAATCATACCCTCTCCTGTATGCAAGGTTAATCCTGTTTTTATCATCGTAGCCGATAATCCTTCTCACCATGATCTGGTCTTCCTGTCTTCTGCCTTTTTCATTGCTCACAACAGTCCCCCCCGACCTGACAACTATCATATCCTCAAATTCATTGAAGATCTCCACCAGAAGTTCGTTATATAATTCGAGGAATTTCTCTCTCATCTGGTATTCAGCAAGCTTTTCATCAAAAAGATCATCATCATCAAATGTCAAATCGCCAAAATCTTCAAATCTTTCAATAAAGCCTTCTTTCAGGAGTATCAGCTCCACAATATCAATGGGAAAGAACTCTTCCTCATCAATTCTCCCCATGAATGCCTTTCTCGAATTGTTACTCCTTTGATATTCTCTCATATTATGAAAATCTGTCTTACGAAGTGATTTCATCTTACGGCCTCACAAAGCAGTTTTTAAACGAGAAAGAAATTCCCCTCCCGCTGATGATTAACACAACAGCTTCTCTCCACAAAATACTCATGTACAGTCTATCATTCAATAATTAATTAAACTGAGCTTAATATCTTTCAGTAGTGATATTATATTTCTGTTTGATCACAGCCCGTTCTTCCGCGGGCATCATGGTCATATATTTTTTCCATCCGGGACAGAAGTTAATGTGGAACCTCCAGATTCGGCCCAGCAACGATTTTTGATTGGCGTCGTACTTGCCCCTGATCGGGCACTTTTCACATGACGGTTTACCCATTTCTCTACCACCTCTATAACTATTTTCATCATATGCTTTTTTTACTCAAAAAGCATGGTCTGTCATTGACATATTAACCTGCGTTAAATGAAAATCAATCATTAATTCTAACTGCTCAGCCATAAGTCGAAAAATATCACAGAGCTGAGTATTTATTATATGCCTGTAATTTTGATTGACATTGTTCATTTATTATGAATACAATTTCTAACAACTCAGCTATGTATCTATTTAAGAATGCTCAAATAATATAAAAACATAACTGAGATGTCTCCGCCACCGAAGGCATCTCAGTTGGTATTATAGGTAAACAGGTTAATTTTTTTGTTATATACAGCTGAGTAGTTACTAGAATTATAAAAAGCTTAAACTCTTTTTTTCTTCAGGAGATCAACCATGACGAAAGCGATAATAATGGCAGGGGGGGAAGGTACAAGGCTGAGACCGCTTACCTGTAACAGGCCAAAACCTATGATACCTGTTATCAACAAACCGGTCGTGGAACATGCGGTGAACCTTCTGAAACGGCATAATATCCGGGATATTATTATCAGCCTTTACTATCTTCCCGAAAACATCCAGAACTATTTCGGAGACGGCTCTGAATGGGATGTCAATATAACCTATTCGGTGGAAGAGACACCCCTGGGAACAGCCGGCGGCGTCAAACAGGCCATAGGAAAGGAAAAGGAGACGTTTATCGTTCTCAGCGGTGACGGCATCATTGATTTCAATATAACTGACATTCTCGATTACCATAAAAAGAAAAAATCCAAGTTTACCATAATACTTACACGGGTCAATAAACCCACGGAATACGGCATTGTCATAACCGATGAAAAGGGAAAGATCGAAAAATTCATGGAAAAACCCACATGGGGTGAGGTCTTCAGTGATACCGCGAACACAGGGATGTATATTATTGAACCGGATGTGATAAACAAATACGTGCCCCAGAACACAAAGTTCGACTTTTCCCTTAATCTCTTTCCGCTGCTCCAGAAGAAAAAGGTACCTCTCTACGGTTATGTGGCTGAGGGATACTGGTGTGATGTGGGAAATCTCCTTATGTACTCAGGGGTCCATAAGGACATACTTGACGGGCTCGTAAACCTCGATATTTCAGGAAAGAAAATCGGACAGGACATCTGGGTGGGAAAGGACGTGGATATACACCCCGATGCAATCATAAAACCTCCCGTGGTACTGGGGAATTTTGTCAGGGTAAAGAAGGGGGCCGATATCGGAGAGTTCTCTGTTATTGGCGACAACTCTGTGATCGAAGAGAATGCGTCTATAAGAAGAACGATAATCCTCCACAGCACGGTCATTGGACCCAAATCTGAACTCCGCGGAGCCATAATCGGCAAACGGTGCGTACTCGAAGAGGGAGTAACAATTTACGAAGGTGCTGTTGTCAGCGATGACTGCCGGCTGGGAATGGGTGTGACCATCCCCTCGGACATCAGGGTGTGGCCCGATAAATCAATAGAACAGGAAACGCGCCTGACGACGGACCTCATATGGGGCCAGACAGAGAAGAAGACACTCTTTGAATCAGACGGGATTTCCGGAAGGTTCAATATAAAGATTACTCCCGAATTTGCGTCGAAGCTCGGTTCCGCGGTTGGTGCCTACCTGGGGAAGGACGCCACTGTTGTAATCGGAAGGGACACAACCAACGCTGCCAGATTGATTAAACGGGCGTTCACCGCGGGACTCCTGGCAATGGGCATTGACGTTTGCGACATGGAGATAGAATCGGTCCCGATTATCAGGTACTCCATACGTTTCCTTAAGGCCGACATGGGGGTTTATATACAGATATCTCCTTTGACCAATCTTCAGTTTATCCAGATAAGACTTTACAACAGGCTCGGGTACCAGATCTCCCTGGGTGATGAGAAAAAAATTGAAAACATCTTCTTCAGGGGCGACTATCCCCGAAAGGACGCACTTGAAACGGGAGAACTCATCTATCCTACTCATCACCTGGAATCCTACATACAGAACACCACAAATTATATCAACCCGGACTTTCTTATTGAGAAAAAGTGGAAGATCATTGTAGACTGCTTTAACGGTACGGCATCATATGTTTTTCCGGACCTCCTTCACAGGTTCGGCTGCGAGACAACAGTGCTCAGGGGACAA
>JBNKTL010000017.1:0-3883 GCA_050298055.1 Spirochaetota bacterium | reverse complement strand
TAAAAATGGCCAAAGTGAACAGTGAAATAGGGGTCATCATGAGTCCCCACGGAACGGAGATGACCGTTGTTGATGAAATGGGGAATATACTCACAATCGACGATATAAGCGCCATACTCTGCATCTACTATATAAAGCACAGGGAGGCCAAAACAATAAACCTCCCGGTCACCACATCCATGATACTGGAAGATATTATTAAATCACATGGTGGTGAGGTTGTGAGAACAAGCTCAAAGATGAGAGCACCGGAATATCTTATTGATATTTTTGACGTAAATCAATTGGAGAGGTATCCCCACCTGGAACAGATTTCCGATCCTATGATCACATTCCTGAGAATACTTAAATTTCTCTCCATTGAGGACAGGGGACTTTACGAGATCAAGGAGAGCCTTCCTAAAAGCAATATTCAGAATACCTTTATCCACTGCTCCACAGATGAAAAGGCCGCAGTGATGAGGATGCTCACTACTGATATACAGAAAGAAAAGATAGAGCTTATCGACGGAATCAGGATAAACGAGGATAACGGGTGGGTGCTGATACTGCCCGATGCGGTACAGCCGATCATTCATGTTTATGCCGAGGGGGACACGGTAAAAAACAGGGATAAGCTTATTGACAAATATATTGTAAAAATAAAAAAATATAAATCACAGCTCACTGAACGGGCGGAATAAGCTTCAGGATAACTCCCTATGTACGCTATTAACAGGAAAAGGCTTATAAACATATTTACAGACCTTGTAAAAATCCCCTCCCCTTCATGGGAAGAACAAAAGGTAGTTGAGTACATTGAAAAATACTTCAAAGGGATTGGCGTAAAGACAAAGCGCTTCAGATGTAAGAATTCATTTAACCTTCTTGCAACAATTTCCGGAAAAAACAAAAATAAACCTCCCATTCTCTTTTCAGCCCACACCGATACTGTTCTCCCCTGTGAAAATGTGAATCCCGTAGTGACAGATAAAAGAATATCCTCGGACGGCACAACAATTCTCGGAAGTGATGATAAATCTGCCGTAGCAATGTTTATGGAAGCAGCCCGCATTTTGAAGGAAAGCAGTATGGATCATGGAAAGATAGAGATTCTCTTAACATGCGCCGAAGAAGTGGGACTCCACGGAATTAAAAACTTCGATATATCCAGGCTCAAATCCAGAATGGCCTTCGTTTTTGACAGCGGGGGAAGTGTGGGGCAGATTATTATAAAAGCGCCCTATCACTCGGTCATGGAGATAAAGATAAGCGGGAAATCCGCACACGCGGGCATGGAGCCGGAGAAGGGAATTAATGCTATTAAGGTCATGTCCGAAATTATTGCGGCACTCCCAAACGGCAGGCTTGATCCTGAAACAACTATCAACGTGGGACAGGTATCAGGAGGCAAGGCTACAAACATTGTACCGGAAGAGGCCTTCTTCAAACTGGAAATACGGTCAATTGACAGGAAGAAACTTGCCGAACTTGAAAAACGTGTAAAAGAGATCACAGCACGGATAAGCAGGGGCCACAGGGCAAAGCATCAGATTAAAAGGAGCCTGGAATACAACGGCTACTCCATAAAGGAAAACCAGAGGATTTCACAAATAAGCGCGGATGCCCTTAAAAGGATAGGGATTAAGCACAATTTCGCGATTTCCGGCGGGGGAAGTGATACAAACATATTGAACGGAGCAGGTGTAAAGGCCATAAACCTCTCCTGCGGAATGCAGAAAGTGCACACCAAGAACGAATTTATCCTCATTCAGGACCTTCTAAATGGGACCGGGCTCGTTCTTTCAATTATTGAATCAGTTTGAGGTAGATCTATGTTCAGAAAATTTTTGTTCTCATCTGTGATTTTACTTTTAACCGGCAATCTCTACGCGGAGAAAATACGGATAGCCATTATCGACTTTAAACCGGATGGCGTAACCCGGACTTTTTCCCGGAGGGTCTCAGAGCTTATCCGAAACGAGATGATAAATACAGGAAGCTATACAATTATTGAACGAACCAGCATGGATTCTATCCTGAAAGAACAGGCATTCCAGCAGTCCGGTTGCACTGAGGATTCATGTGCGGTAACAATAGGACGCCTCCTTTCAGCCAAAAAGATGCTCATTGGGACTATCCTGAAACTGGGGAACAAAACCGTTATAACCGGAAGGATAGTTGATGTTGAAAGGGGAACAGCGGATTTCAGCCACAGCCAGGTTGTCAGGTCGGAAAACCAGCTTTTCCATGCCATCTCACTCTTCGCGAAAAACCTCACATTGAGGATCCAGGGGAAAAAGCCCATTCAGGATACCGATACAACAGAGGTAAATACAGTTCCCCTGAAAATAAATCCAAAACCTCCTGTTTACGAAGAGACACTGTCAGCCGATGAAGCGAGAAAGAAGGCAAGCGTAAACGGCAAGTATTTCAACCTTATACAGGTCCTCAACTGCCCCGGGGACAGGAGATCATACGGGATCTTTAGAGACTGGGGATACTGGAGCGGCAGCAGTTGGTGCGGTCAATCCGTAAAGAAGGGCTACTGGGTCTGGGTTGCCCCCAACTGGTATATCTGGCAGAAAAAAAAATAAAAAGAGGCCGCTCCTGCCAGTAAAAATTTTCAAATAATCTTTAGTCTTTATCCTTTTAATATACAGATATGGTTTCAGAAAAAAGTATGAACATAAAATGGGACGACTCCTATTTAATCGGGATTGAGGAGATCGACCACCAGCACAAATACTTTTTTCTCCTGATCAGCCGCCTTGACCGGATGAACAGGGGAAAAGATAAAGACCAGTTTATAACGGGAACTGTGGATGAACTGGTTAAATATGCCATATTTCATTTTAAGAGCGAAGAGAACCTCATGGAATTTAATGGGTATCCGCAATTAAATGACCATAAACTTCTGCATATAAATCTCATAGAAGAGCTTAACAACGAAAAATTAAGATATGAGAACGGGATCATACCACTTGATAATATCGTAAAGTTTATTTTTAAATGGCTTGTAATCCATACCACTCATGAGGACCTCAAATTCGGAGATTTTCTCCGCAGATCAAATAAATAGGCGATAAAGGATCTTCTGTAAGACCTGTTTCTATGCAATAGTCCTTTAAATGAAGTTTTATACTGAACGATTTCATTTCTCATTTTCTCCCGGTTAATCTTAATTAGGGCTTCCTGAAAAATTCAGATCGCCAGTAAAATCCTTTCCTCAATGAATTTAAACCCCGTATATGATCGCCAGAAAATACGGATAAAAAAATCACTCAGGATCTTTTCAAGATTCATCACAAGAATTACCAGATTTATGGATGTTTCACTGGTCTTTCGTAGCTTCATCCTGATTCTATCCATCCCATACCGGCGCTTTGCTGTACCAAAAGCCCCCTCAATTGCATTACGCATGGCACTATCAGACTTCTCAATTTTCTTGTCCCCAGTGATGTCTTTACCCGGCCTCCCGAGTTTCGGTCCAGATAACCGAATACCATGCGCTTTGCAAAATTGCAGGTTGCTTCGATTGCGATACAGTTTGTCCGCAAGTACTGCTTCGGGATAACAACCCATACGATCACGATATCGCAATAACTGATCCTTCAGAAATGTCGACTCATTGACATTGTCCCAGGATACATCTTCAAGAAGATGAAAACCGTTTATCCGTGACATCATGATCTTTGCACCAAATTCAACATCAGCTGAAGCCTTACCTCTGACTATGGGACGCACATGTGGTTGCGAGATACTGACTATTCTGTCTTCAATCGAATGATTCCCCGCATCAAACATAGCCTTTTGCTGCCGGTACAATTCATGGATTACCAGCAAATCGCGGTAATTCCGTTTACTCAATGATTCCAGCCCATTGTTACCTGAAAGTGTCTCA
>JBNKTL010000016.1:0-90347 GCA_050298055.1 Spirochaetota bacterium | reverse complement strand
AAAAGGATCGATTTAAGGATAATGAAAGTGTAACCCATGTCTCCGAACATGTGTAACCTATGTTTCCGGTCTATACAATCCCCCTGAGGGGGACTTAAGATTGTAATTAATAATTTACAATATACTATCAAACCAACCCTGCAATTGAAATTGAGGGAAATATTCATGGAGAAAGAACTAATTTGATATTACAAAAAAGCTTCAAAGTCCCCCTCCGGGGGATTTAGGGGGGGCTTTGTGAGTAAAAAGTCAGCCAGGAGGGGGATTATACGTGAAAATGGAAATTTCATCAGACCGTACCTGACAGGCTGTCCAAAAAATCCTCGATTTTATCCAGGCTATGTGACTCCTGTTCCCCGCTCTCCATGTTTTTTACGGTGAAGGTCTTCTCTTTCAGTTCATCATCACCGATTATCAGGGTGTAGCGGGCATTTTCCCGGTTGGCTCTCTTGAGCTGCGGTTTGAAGCCGGTCTTCTCGGGGTCCATATCCAGGGAAAGGTTCCGGGCCGCGAAAAGGGGGATAAGTCCCGTGACGGCCTCAAGGCTCTCTCCCCCGGAGTGGATGAGGAAGAAATCAACCGATTTCTTCAGGCCGAAATCATCCGTAATGAGGAAAATCCTCTCCATTCCCGCGGCAAAACCCACGGCAGGGGTGGATTTAC
This sequence comes from Spirochaetota bacterium, assembly GCA_050298055.1. Lineage (GTDB taxonomy): Bacteria > Spirochaetota > UBA4802 > UBA4802 > UBA5550 > JBNKTL01. The sequence continues at coordinate 89,684 of JBNKTL010000016.1, read as the reverse complement.
CTCCGAACTGTTCCACCAGGTTGTCGTACCTTCCTCCCGCCGCAAAGGCGTTCTGGCCACCCAGTTTTTCCGTGACAAACTCAAATGTTGTCCGGGTATAGTAGTCCAGGCCCCGGACCAGGAAGGGGTCTTCGGTATAGCGGACACCGTTCTTCTCAAGGTAAGATGTGAGTTTCCGGTGATGTTCGGCGCATCCCTGGCAGAGGAAACCGGTAATCACCGGCGCGTCTTTTTTAAGCTCACCGCACGGTTCATTTTTGCAGTCCAGTATCCTCAGGGGGTTTTTCTCAAGACGTATTTTGCAGTCGTCACAGAGTTGGTCTTTCTTCCGGGTGAAATACTCCTTCAACTCGCTGATATATCCGCCCCTGCAATCCGGGCAGCCTATGGAGTTCAGGAGGATCCGGTAGTCACTGATTTCCAGAAGCCTTGATATCATGTCCATGATATAGATGACCTCAAAATCGTAATAGGGATCGCTGCTGCCGAAAAACTCCCCCCCGAACTGGTTGAACTGCCGCAGTCTTCCCTTTTGAGGACGCTCGGCCCTGAACATGGGACCGGTATAGAAAAGCTTGCACGTGGCCAGGCGGTTATATTCACCGTTTTCAACGTATGCCCTCACCACCGGTGCGGTACCCTCGGGCCGGAGGGTGAGGTCCCTGCCGCCCCTGTCCTCGAAGGTGAACATCTCCTTGGTGACAATATCGGTGTCATCCCCCAGTCCCCGGGAAAAAACCTCGGTATACTCCATTACGGGGATAATGATCTCCCTGTAGTTCAGCAGGCCGAATGCCTTTTTGGCTGTTTCCAGAATATGGTTCCATTTCAGGGACCTGTCCGGAAAGATGTCTTCAATACCCGGGGGTTTATTAATCATCTTTTTTCCTCATACTTTTCTCAATATTTAAATCATTTTTAAAAAAATCTATTCTATAGTTTCGAGTTTCGAGTTCCAAGTTCCATGTTTTTTTACCCATTACCGTTATCAAGCAATACATATAGCTATGGTCTGCTCGCTATAAAAGTAATCAGAAACTCCATCTTCAACTTGGAACTCGGAACACGGAACTTGAAACTTTTTTCTTATAACCTTTTCCTGAACACGGCAAACTCACCCACCGGTTTGTTAAACCTTACCGGTACCGTTTCACCGGGCCGTGCCATGGTGTCATTCTTTCCTTCCCTGTCAAGGATCTCTGTGACCCTGAGTTGTGTGTCCATCACTCCTCCCTTCCCGAGAGGATAAATAGCTTCAATATCTTCGTTTAAGCGGACAGGATTGAAAACCTTCAGGTTCACAGAGTTTTCATCCTTTCCCCGGGACTCCCTGTAACCCAGGAACATTGCCTTCTTTACGTAGGGGAGCCCGGAAAAACTCATCTCGCCAAACTCGTTGAAAAGGTCGTCGGTATAGGGACGGTGATTGATAAGGTCAAGTTCCTCCAGCCAGAAGGGGAGCCTTTCTTTGAATCCGGGGGTCCCCGCCTTTCCAACAGCGTCTTTGTAGACACGGACGGTATTGGCGGCATGGTAGAGGGATTTCATTCTCCCCTCAATCTTGAAGGCGTTGACCCCGGCCTCAATATATTCCTCCAGTTTCTCAATGAGGCAGAGGTCCTTGGATGAGAGAATCTCGGTCCCTCTCGCGTGTTCGATTATCTCCATATGGTTCCCGGGGCGCTTTTCCTCTATGAGAGAATATTTCCACCTGCAGGGCTGTGAGCAGTCCCCCTGGTTGGCGTCCCTTCCGGAGAGGAACCTGCTGAGGAGACACCTTCCGGAATAGGCGATGCAGAGCGCACCGTGGGCGAATACCTCGATCTCAATATCCGTAAGCTCCCTTATCTTTTTTATCTCTTCAAGACCGGTCTCCCTGCCCAGTACGATCCTCTTTATCCCCCTGTCGTGCCAGAACTTCAGGGAGAGGTGGTTGAGGGTGTTCATCTGTGTTGAGAGGTGGAGGTCTGTTTCCACACCTGCCTCCTGTAAAAGGGTCAGCATGCCGGGATCGGACACCATTATCCCTGAGAAGGGGTATTTCCTTATATTTCTGATATATTCTTCGGCAACAGGAAGGTCGTCCTGGTGAAGGTATGCGTTCATGAGAAAGATGGTCTTCACCCCCCGGGGGGAGCAGAAATCAAGCGCTTCCTCAATATGGTCATTGCTGAAATTTCCCGCCTGGACCCGCAGGTTGAACCGGTCACCTCCGAAATAGACCGCGTCTGCCCCGTAATGGACGGCAAACTTCAGCTTTTCCAGGTTCCCCGCGGGGGCGATAATTTCAGGTTTCTTTCTATTCATATCGTGCTATTCCTATGATCCTGTCCATGTTGGGGACCAGGATATTGTTCTCTCTCCTTCCCCTTACGGGCAGTCCCCCATGGTTTTCTATGATCAGCCGGTTCCCTGAGGCGCTTTCAGGGTACTCCGCGTATTCGGTTGTAAAAAGGGGTATCCCCAGTTTTTCCGCGGACCGGGCCGCTTCCATGATCCCGCTCTCCGCGGGGGCTTCCACAATGTAGACCGCGTGGGAGAGGGCGATAAGTATCCTGTTCCGTGTAAACGCACTGTATTTGTCCGCTTCCTTTCCGGGAAAGAAGGGGGAAACAATGAGAAGATTATTTGATTCGAGCATCCTGAGTATAAAATCGGGGGGATTGATCCTGTTTATTCCCGAGGGGATGAACGCGATTGTATCACCCCCGTTTTCCAGGGCCGATCTATGTGCCGTATTATCGGCCCCCGATGCCATACCGCTTATCACGGTAATGCCGTGCCTTGCCAGGGCCTTTGCCCCCATGAAGCAGATATGGGTCCCCTTCTCACTGATGCCGCTTTCTCCCAGAAGCGCTATTCCCCTCTTATCAAGAAGGTCTTTATTCCCCGCTGTATAGAGGAGAGGGGGAAAACTGTTTCCGAGAAGTTCCTTAAGCCGTTCCGGGTATGCAGGTGAAAAGAAGGGGAGGATGTCAAATCCCCGGTCAAGGAGGTCAAGGTACTCCCCCTCGATCTTCTCAAGTTCCTTTTTGGACTCCGGTATCAGTTTCGCGATCCCGGGCCCCAGCTTGAGTTCCGAGCTTATCTCTTCCGGGGTCAGGTCGATGATATCAACAATTGATAAATCCTGTTTTTGGAGTTCCCTGTGTATCTCCCGGAGATGCGCGGGCCCCATTCCCTTTGTCTGTTCAAGTGCGATCCAGTATTTTGTATAATTCATATTCATTTTATTTTTATAGAGTTGATTGGCTGCAATTGTAAAAGTTTTTTATCGATAGAAATTATTTCTTGAAAGTTTTATATCAACTGTATAAAATATGTAACGTTTCGGCTATTTGGCCAAAAATAATCTATTTACTAAAAATATCAACAATATCTCATCACCACCCTGGGCGGTGTGGAGATATCAGTTTATTAATGAGTATGATTATTCAGAATGGATACTTTATAAATATCAAATTTATTTTCAATAGATATAATTATTTCTTGAGAGAACCGATTATTTACATTATATTATGAGTAGTATTATTTTTATGAAATTTCAGGAGTGAGGCTTTAATTACAGGATAATTTTTTAAGTAACACTATAATTTCATCTAAAAAATATTGACAAATGACAACTAAATATTTAGTATATATGTATCTAATGAATGTACATAATAATACAAATAAATGAGGTGGTTAACCATGGCCCTTAATCCGCTTTTTGATTCAAGAGATATCAGGTTTGTTCTTTTTGAAATGCTGGAGGTTGAAAAACTTTCAGAGAAATACTCCCAGTTCGGGGATTTTGACAAGGATACGTACGAAGAGTTCCTTGACCTGGCAGAAAGGATCGCCTATGAGCAGATTTATCCCGCAAGTGTCCCCGGAGACAAAGAAGGATGCGTCTATGATCCAAAAACCAAGGAGGTCAGGATACCTGAAGCGTATAAAGCCCCCCTTGACGTATACTATGAATCGGGTTTTATGGGTGTCGCGGACGATCCGGAAATAGGGGGAATGGGTATGCCCTATTCAATGGCGGCAAGCCATGTTGAGATCATGTGCTCTGCCAGTCTTCCTTTAATGATGTATCCGGGACTGAGTCACGGGGCAATGCTTCTTCTGTACAACTTCTACACGGGAGACGATAAATCTGTCTATATTGAGAAACTCATGAGCGGAGAGTGGGGAGGGACCATGTGCCTCACCGAACCGGAAGCAGGGTCTGATGTGGGCAATCTTATCTCCAAGGCCGTGAGAAATGATGACGGGACCTTTTCAATTACCGGGCAGAAGATATTCATCTCATCCGGTGATAACAACTATTACGACAATATGATCCATCTTGTTCTGGCAAGGATCGAAGGAGATCCTCCCGGGACCAAGGGGATTTCAATTTTTGTGGTACCCAAGTTTAAGCTGAATGAAGACGGCTCAAAGGGTGAGTATAACGATGTAGCCTGTGCGGGAATAGAGCACAAGATGGGAATAAAGGGATCATCTACCTGTACCCTGGCATTCGGAGATAACGGCAATTGTACCGGGTATCTCATGGGCGAAGAGCGAAAGGGAATGAAGATCATGTTCCAGATGATGAACGAAGCGCGGCTCGGAGTGGCAATGCAGGGGCTTGCCCTTGCCAGCACCGCTTACATGCACTCGGTGACCTACGCGAAGAACAGGACCCAGGGCGTTCATGTTACACAGATGCTGAATCCCGAAGCGCCGAAAGTCAATATCAGCCAGCACCCCGATGTGAAAAGGATGCTTCTCTGGATGAAGTCCCATGTGGAAGGAATGAGAATACTCTCCTACTTCCTGGGAAGAAACCTGACGCTTATAGAGGCTGCGGAAGGGGAGGAGCAGAAAGAGGCACAGGGGATTGTGGAGATCCTTATCCCCATATGCAAGGCGGGTAATACCGACACGTCTGTTCTGGTTGCTTCGGAGGCCATTCAGGTTTACGGCGGGTACGGATATATATCGGAATACCCGGTAGAGCAGTTCCTGAGGGATGCCAAGATCACCGCCATCTACGAGGGGACCAACGGGATCCAGTCCATGGACCTCACCATGAGGAAAATACTCATGAACGAAAACCAGTATAACTACTCGGTCTTGAAGAAGAGGATGGAAGAGACTATCGCCGCAGCAAGGGGCGTTGTTGCCGATAAATATGTTGATCTTGTTGAAAGAGGGCTCGCGAAGCTTGACGAGGTCATCGAGATGCTGAAGGGGCAGATGGCCGGGGGCAAGTTCATGCACCTTTTCATGAACGCAACACCGCTCCAGCAGGCAATGTTTAAGCTGACACTGGCATGGACCCACCTCTGGGCGCTGACTGTTGCCACACCGAAGATGAAGGAGATCGTCGGTGATGTGAAAGGTGAAGAGAGGGACAAGCTTCTTGAGGATAATAATGAAGCTGCCTTCTATAGCGGGAGGGTCCTCTCTGCTCAGTTCTATCTGGGAACGGAGTTCCCCAAATACTTCGGGATGATTGAATCGCTTCTCTTTGGGGAGACTGCCGTACTCAAGGCGTCTGATCCCTCTTTTACGGGAGCTCTCAAAGAGTAGGTGATATAACAGGAAACAGTCCCGGAGGCCCGGTCATCATGACGGGCCTCCGGTGAATTATTCTTCATTTTATTTCAACTGAAATCCCCCAAAGAAACTGTCCCCTCTTTTTTTTGTTTTTTTTAAAAAATATTTAACATTGTTGAAGTTATAATCGTATATAATAATATGAGGTAACTAATCACAGCTATGTATAAGAACAATCATATTCAATAAAAAGATTACTGATATGTCCCCGCCGCCGAAGGCGGCGGGGACATGTTATTGTTCTGGTATATAAATGTTTATTTTATCTCTATAGCTGAGCAGTTGCTAATATTTGAAATTAAAAGAAAATGAGTCTTGTGTATCTCTTAACCTGTATGGATTCCCATTTTCACGGGAATGACACTAAAAGGACATTTATATCGATATATAATATAATTCACATACATCGCTGAGTTATTTTATAAATACAGTAAGAGCGTAATTAACGTAACTTAAATTAAAACCCGGAAAACAGTATGAAAAAGTTTATTATTGGAATCCTCTTTCTTTCCGCAATTACACTGGGAATCTATAAGTTCGGCTTAAGGACACTCTTTACTCCCGGAGCAGTAAAGAGAGTCCGTGAGAAGAATATTGAAAAGCTTGTAAAAAATGCGGAGGAGGCGGAGGGGCGCTACAAGAAACAGCTGGAAAAGGCCGACAAGGTGGGTAAATCCTACGAGAAGCTTGGAAGGAAATATCTCCAGAACAGGAACTGGACACCGGGTATTGAGGCCCTCAACAAGGCCGTTGAGTATGGAAGTTCAGGCGCACGGGTGCATTATCTTCTCGGGGCCGCCTATGCCAACAGGGGTAAGGAACTCTCCAGCATGGATGATATAAAGAAGGCGGAAATCCACTACAGGCGGGCCATTGAGCTCAATGACAAGATGAACAGTGCCCGTTACGGCCTGGGAATACTGGCCTTTTACCTCAGGAAGGATACCGGTAAAGGTATAGAGATCATGAAAACCATTGTCAGCAGGGACAGGGAATACTATTCGGCACGCTTTGCCCTGGGAAGGTTCTACTATGAAACAGGGAAGACGAGCCGGTCTCTCTCTGTCTACGAAGACCTCTATTCCGATCTCCAGAAAAAGAAAGATTCACCTGTTATTAAGGCATACCGGAAAAAGGCAAAGGAGAATATCTCCCGGGTCATGATGGAGCTGTCCAGGAAACAATGACCGGTGAAAACAGCAGGCTCTACCCTGTAGCACTCTCAATACTCTCTCATCCGGGAAAACTGGGTATCTGGAAAAATCTGGCTGAGTACCCGGCCCATGAATACTACCGCTATCTCTCTCAAAGAACAAAACTCACAGTCCAGGATTATATTGTGCCGGTTTATGGCAGCGATCCCCTGAAGGCCTCGGAGAAGATCCTGGAAGCCTCGGAAAAAAAGGGTATTGATGTCCTGACTTTTTTTGACAACGACTATCCCTCTCTTCTCAGGGAGATCGGCACACCGCCTCCCGTAATCTACCGGAGGGGCAGTTTCAGCGAGTCGAAGCTTGTTGCGGTTGTGGGTACAAGGGATTCGGACCCTGTATCCGAGAACATCGCTTCACGAATTTCCGCGGAACTCTCCACGGTGGGTTTTGGGATAATCAGCGGAATGGCCGTGGGAATAGACAGGGCGTCCCATTTGGGTGCCCTTAACAAGGGAGGCTGCACGGTGGGGGTCCTGGCAAACGGACTGGACATTATCTATCCGGCAAAGAACAGGGACCTTTTTAAAATGATGGAGGAGTCGGAGAACTCTTCCCTTGTCTCCGAATATCCCCCTTCCGTTAGTCCGGGAAAGTGGACCTTCGTACAACGGAACAGGATCATAAGCGGAATGGCGGGAGGGACAGTTGTTGTTAAGGCGGGCAAAAAAAGCGGGGCACTCATTACCGCGGGCTATGCGGTTGAACAGGGACGGGAGGTCTTTGTCTGCCCGGGAAACAGCTTTGACAGGGGATACCAGGGGTGTATTAACCTCATAAGGAACGGCGCCGTGCCTGTTTTTGAAACCGGTGATATTCTCTCGGAGCTTCCCGATTCGGTAAGGGAGCGGGTTGAGATATGTGACCTTAATTTTTCACCCACTCTTCCTTTTTCACCGGATCTCCCGGAGGTTATTCTGACAGCTTCCCTTCCGGATAATCTCACACCCCTGGAAGAGAAGGTCCTTGACCTTGTTCGAAATGGAGCGCCCGATATTGACGCGGTTGTGAGAAAACTGGAAACCGGTACTTCACAGGTCATGGAAGCGATCATGGCCCTTGAATTTAACGGAGTCATTTGCCGGGAGGGGAATTTCCTCAGAGTTTCCCTGTCTCATCCATAGATATTCTTCAGTGCATCTTCCAGGCGGGGGAAGCTGAACTCATACCCGTTTTCAAGAAGGACTTCCGGTACCGCCCTCTGCCCTTTGAGAAGAATTGAGCCCATCTCACCCATAACGATCTTAATGATAAATCCGGGTGTAAAGGGAACAAGGGGAGGGCGCCTGAATGCCCTGAGCATGCTTCTGTTGAGTTCCCGGTTCATCACCGGATTGGGGGACGTGCAGTTTACCGGGCCCCTGATTTTCCTGTTTCCCATAATGTGAATGAGGGCATTGACAAGATCGTTAAGATGGATCCAGGAGAACCACTGCCTCCCGTTTCCCAGCCTGCTGCCCAGGAAGAACCTGTATACCGGTTCCATGGACTTCATGGCTCCGCCACCCCTGCCCAGAATAACCCCGAACCTGCAGTTTATCACTCTTACACCGGACTCCGAGGCTTTGTTTGCCTCCTCTTCCCAGTCAGCCGCTACCTTTGCCAGAAAATCAGTGCCCCGGGGAAAGGTTTCATTAATTGTTTCATCACCGTGAAATCCGTAATAACCTGTTGCCGATGCGCTGAGAAGAGATATCTCTTTTTCTCTCGTCTCTTTCAGTGTTTCAACGAGGTTACGGGTAATGCTTATCCTGCTCCTGTATATTGCCTCCTTGATGCTCTTCGTCCATCTGCTGAAAATGGGAACACCTGCCAGGTTTATGATTGTATCCTGTTCCCTGAGTGCTTCCTGCCACTCTCCCTTCTTCTGGAGGTCTGCTTCAACGTAGCGTATATTGGGCTCTTCAAGTTTTGATCTGAAACCCCTGTCGGCAAGTGTAACTACATGATCTGCCCTGAGCTTTTTTGCCAGTGAAGACCCCACAAATCCCCCACCGCCTGTTATGAAGATTCTCATACTCTCTACCCCCCAGTTCTTAAAAATGTCAGAGACCAATAAGTGCAGTGATAAGAATATAGTTTCAAGTTTCGAGTTACAAGTTTCGTGTAACTATTAGAACAGATCTTAACATGATTTCCTTAAAATTGTCAAGATAATCCAACCAGGTCTCTTAAAAACCTTAACCGAAGATAAAATGAATACGATATATAAAGAGATAAGTATTAAATGGTTTGTCCCCGCCGCCTTCGGCGGCGGGGCAGATTGTTGGCTTTTTTTCAAATATACCGGAAAGCGAAATAAAATATGAAGCTTAAATATATCCTTATAGTGGTTGTACTTGTTTTACTCTCAATTTCTGTTTCGCAGGTATTTTCAATACCCCCTTACTCGGGAGATATATTCAGTTTTTATAAATCCGGGTATTTTTCCGAACTGGACAGGGAGTTTGAGATTATCAGGGAGTCGTTTCTTGAGATAAAATCAAAGAGTGAGCCGGTTTACGGGTGGTTGTTCCTGAAAAGAATTTCCGAAAGAGAGGGAATTGAGACACGTATTTATGACAGGAACGGCTATGTAATAGAGAAACCGGGAAGCCGGGGAAGCGGGATAGAAAAGGATGCGGCATCTATTATCAAGGCGTATAAACCCGCACCCGAATCGGGTATCAACGGATCTGAATATTTTTCAATAGTACCTCTCCTTGCTGAGAAGAGATGTCTTATCTGCCATAAGGGGATGAATCAGGGGGACCTGCTGGGTGCTATGGGTTTCAGAAGAAAATATGATGCACATATTTACTACAGCTCGGAAAGAATACTGTTATTTTTTCTGTTATCCATAATTCTTACGGCTTTCCTCTTTTACCTGGTAAAATGGGACCCGCAAAAAAAGATAAAAGAAATGTTTGACAATTCATAATACTCTGTTGGGTTTGACTTTTGAAAAATCCGCCGAAACAAAAGGATGAGAATGAACAAAAAAGAGAAAAAATCATCAAAGAAGGTCAATAATAAAGATAAAATACTTGTCATTGTTGAGTCACCGTCAAAAGCAAAGACAATCAACAAGTATCTTGGCACTGATTATATTGTGTCATCATCTGTAGGCCATATTGTAGACCTCCCCAAGTCGAGGCTTGCCGTGGATGTTGAGAACGATTTCACACCTGAATATATAACCATCAGGGGGAAGGCAAAGATACTCAATGAGTTGAAAAAATACGCGGGCGAGACAAAACAGGTCCTCCTGGCAACTGACCCCGACCGTGAAGGGGAAGCCATTTCATGGCACCTCTCTAACTCCCTGTCCGGGAAAAACAGCAATATCAAGAGAATTGAATTCAACGAAATTACAAAAAACGCAATAAATGAAGCAATATCACATCCCCGGGATATCGATATCGCACGGGTCAACGCCCAGCAGGCGCGGCGTATCCTGGACCGCATTGTAGGATATAATATCAGCCCTATCCTCTGGAAAAAGGTAAAGAGAGGGCTTTCGGCGGGGAGGGTCCAGTCGGTTGCACTTATGGTGATCTGCAACAGGGAAGAGGAGATAGATAAGTTTATCCCTGTGGAATACTGGTCCCTTGACGCGCACTGTCTTTATAAAAAGAAAAAATTTGACGCTTCACTCCATTCAATCGCCGGGGAGAAGATTGACATTAAGAACAGGCAGGAAGTGGATGCCATTCTCAAGGACCTTGAGGGGAAAAAACTCACCGTGGCCGATGTCAAAAAAAAGGAGAGAAGGAGGAAACCGCAGGCGCCCTATATCACAAGCAAGCTCCAGCAGGATGCCGCGAACAGGCTGGGGTTTACATCTCAGAAAACAATGATGATCGCCCAGCAGCTTTACGAAGGGGTCAATATCACAGGAGAAGGCCCCGTGGGGCTTATTACCTATATGAGAACAGATTCTACACGGATATCTCCAAACGCCGTGGACTCCATCAGAGAATATATTCACACTCATTTCAATAAAGAATACCTGCCCGAAAGCCCGGTTACCTACAAGAACAAGAAGGGGGCGCAGGATGCTCACGAGGCAATACGCCCAACGGAGATCGGAAGGGACCCTGCGGGTATTAAGGCTGACCTTACCAGGGACCAGTTCAAGCTCTACAGTCTTATATGGAAGAGGGCTGTTTCTTCGCAGATGAACCCGGAGGTCTCGGAGATCGTTACGGTCAATCTTGAAGCGGGGGATTGCCTTTTCAGGGCCAGCGGAAGTAAAGTCCTCTTTGACGGTTTTGCGGTTGTAGAAAAACCGGGAAAATCCGACAAAGTAAAGCTGCCTGATATGTCTGTGGGAGATGACGTAGATGTGGAAGAGTTTGTTCCCGAGCAGCATTTTACGTCTCCGCCCCCCCGGTTCAATGACGCTTCGCTGGTAAAGTTTCTTGAAGATTCCGGTATTGGACGGCCCTCGACCTATGCGCCTACCATAAATACGATCCTGAAGAGATACTATGTTACCCGGTCGGGCAAACAGCTTGTTCCTACCGTGCTGGGGAAACTGGTTAATGCCATAATGGTCAAGCACTTCTCAAATTTTGTCTCAATAGACTTCACCGCGGATATGGAAGAAAAACTTGACCAGATTGAAGAATCGAAATTCGAATGGAAAAAGATGCTCCGTGATTTTTACGGGCCCTTTAAGGAAGTCATGGACCAGGCGGAAGAAAATATAGAGGAGATGAAAAACGTCCTTGATGAAGAGACTGATCTGGAGTGCGAAAAGTGCGGCAGGAAAATGGTCAAGCGCCTGGGAAGGTTCGGATTTTTCCTGGCCTGTTCCGGTTTCCCCGAATGCAGAAACGCGAAGTCCCTCCCCATTGGAAAGTGCCCCAAGTGCGAAGGTGATGTTGTAAAGAGAGAGGCCAAAAACGGTAAGGGAAGGGGATCATTCTATTCATGCAACAGGTATCCCGACTGCGATTTTATCACAAGGGACACACCCGCGGAGAAGAGCTGTCCCCGGTGCGGGAAGCTCCTTTTCAAGAAGAGGATCAAGGGTGTAGGTGAAAAGCTTACCTGCCTCAATGAAGAATGCGGTTTTACCGTGGAACTCCTTGATGAGAAAAACGGCAACTCCGGTGATGATTCCAACAGCGAGTAACTGGCGCCATGCTTGATGAGATTGACCTGTTTCTGAGCTACCTCCTGTTTGAAAGGAATGCCTCGGAGCATACGGTTTCTTCATACAGCGGCGACCTCAGTTTATTCCTCGACTTTCTTCTTTCCCAGAGTCATTCCGAAGAAGACAATTTTTACCTTCTGGATGTTCAATCCGACGGCGAGGATGTTGAAGTCAAGAGCATCGACCGTGAGGATCTGACGGCATTTGTTGAATATCTCTACGACAGAGACTACAAAAAGTCCTCAATTGAAAGAAAAGTCGCGACCCTGAAAGCATTTTTCAAATATCTCTTTAACAACGGTGAGATAGAGGTCAATCCTGCTCTTAATATCAGGTACCCGCGAAAGGAGAAGAGGCTCCCGAAATTTCTCTACCTGGACCAGGTTGATGAGATTATCGGGTTTGAGACGGTCAGCTTCCTGGACTATAGGGACGCCGCTATTCTGAGGACCCTGTATGCCAGCGGCTGCCGGGTGTCGGAACTTTCCGGAGCGGACTTCAATGACCTTAAACCCGGTCCCGGACAGCTCAAGGTGAAGGGAAAGGGAAGGAAGGAGAGGATTGTCTTTCTTACTCCCGATGCTCTTGAGTCATTAAAAATCTATCTTGAGAAGAGAAGTGAACGTTTCGGGGAACCGGAAGGCCCGCTTTTTATCAATAAAAACGGTAAAAGGTTATCTGAAAAGGGAATCTACAATATGGTTGTAAGGAGGTCCCGGGAGAGTGAAGTCCCGGAAAAGGTCTCACCCCACACATTCAGGCACAGTTTCGCCACGGAACTTCTTAACCAGGGCGCGGATATAAGGGCCGTTCAGGAGATGCTGGGGCACAGCAGTCTCTCCACAACTCAGGTTTATACCCATACAACCCGGTCCCGGCTGAAGAGAATTTATGACAGCTGCCATCCCCATTCCCGGACAGATAAAGAGGATTAGGAGTCCCCTTCCCGGAAGAGCATCCCCTGGTAACTTCCCCGTCTTTCAAACTCACTCTCAATAGAATTAAGAACCGTGCCCTTATGAAGTCCCCAGAGGGGGGCAACAAGTGTACTCTCCTCCCTGTCTCCCATGAGCCTGTGGACAATAATATCAGGCCGGAGCCTCTCGACAAAATCACATACAGTAGATGTATATTCTTTCAATGAGAGTGTTTTGAACTTGTTTTCGTTATAGATTCTTTCCAGCTCTGTGTTCCGTATTACATGGAGGTGGTGGAATTTTACGCCTTGTACCGGCATTGATGAGACTTCCCCGGCTGTTTCCATCATCTCTTTCCATGTCTCTCCCGGAATTCCCAGGATGATATGAACACAGACCTTGAGGTTTCTCTCCGAAGCCCTTTTCACGGCATCAAGGGTTGATTTATGGCGGTGGTGCCTGTTAAGATAATCAAGGCTTTTATTGTGCATGCTCTGCATGCCTATCTCAAGCCAGACCTCGAAACCGGGCCTGTCATAAGATGCGAGAAGGTCCAGGACATCGTCGTTAATACAGTCGGGACGTGTACCCACCATGAGGCCCATAATATCCTCTCCGGAAACTGCCTCATCATAGAGTTTTTTCAGATTTTCGCATGTACCGTAGGTGTTTGTATATGCCTGGAAATATGCTATATACCGGGTTTCCTGTTCAGATCTTCTGAAGCTTTCCCGTGCGGCATTCATCTGTTTTCTGATGCCTGCAGTTCCCAGAGCGGTTGGTGAAGCTGAACCGTCACTGGAACAGAAGATGCATCCATCGCTGCTCAGTGTCCCGTCCCTGTTGGGACATGAAAGGTCCGCATTTATTGAAAGCTTGAGTACCCGGTATCCGTATTTTTCCCGCAGGTAAGTGCCAAAAAAGCGGTAGGGGGGAGTCATAATAATACCCTGCCAAATAATCAGAGTGATTTGATCATACTGCTCTGCGCAAAGTATGAGTTGTTGAGATATTGCTGGTTCTGGTATTTGACCGACGAGAGTCTTACGCTGTCTACCCGCCTTGCCAGAATGACATTGAGATTTCTGTCAAGTTTTACAATGTAGATCCCTTTTCTGAAGTTGACTTTCCAGGTTTTCTTTTTCCAGCTTATCACCCATCTCTTTCTTTTTTTTGAGTAGTAGCGCCTTTTAACCCAGCGAGTCATTTTTGCATTTCTCAATGACTTTAAAAGTTTTTCGAGGTTTTTTTTATCAGGAGAGAGCGCCTGCATCACGGCATCTTCAAGAATCTGGTTATTTTCTATTGGCAGAATTATCGGTGTCCACCTCGCAGCCTGTTTTCGGGCAATAACTTTATTTTGGTTTCCGGGAGTGTATTTTTTTCTTGAAGGGCTGGAAGAGTAAGTGTTGCTTGCGGTTATCCTGTATCTCTGTCTCAATGCTTTAGCATATTTAATCCTGTAGGTAAAAAAAACAGGTTTGTAAGTATATTTTTTCGCATATATAAAGTACTTTCTTGCAAGGTAACTGAATCTTCGTGAACGCTTCCATTTTCTTTTTTTCCTGTATTTACGGGAAAGGCTGTTGTACTTTTTCCCCAGTTCATAATATTTTTCCGCCCGGATAAGAGAATTTTTTATATAGGCAAAATAGTCAATGTAATACCTGTAACCTGTTTTCCCGTATCTTTCGATCATCCTGTTTATTGTATAAAGGGACCTTTCGGTGTTTCCGTCTTTAAGGTAATCTACGGCAATTCTTGCAAGCTTGAGAAGTTCGAGCCTGTGGTGAACCGGTTTATTTACCTTTACAGGTTTTTCCCCGGTAATATCAACGCCAAAGGTGTCCTTTATGTTTTCCAGGAGAGTTTCATACTGGGCTGTTACAAGGTTCTTTATATAAAGTGGGTCTTTCAGTTTTTTTTCTTCATGGGGATTGGATATAAAGCCGGATTCATAGATTATGGAGATAGGAAAGTCAGCGAAATAGCAGAACCTGTCATCTGCCACAGCTCCCTTTTGCCAGTTATTTACTGCCAATCCCATGGCGATCAGCCTGTTCTTCAGTTTAAGGGCATAAAGTCGTGAAAATCCTGAAGTATCAAGCCTGTTGTAGAGGGTGAGGAATCCTTCATATGTTTTCGAAACATAGCGGAGGATCCTGTGACCGTACCTGTTCCGGGTAATGTGGAGTCCCGAAAGGTTCACCCGGCCGTCCGCTTTGTGAAACATGGAGACATTGTTAAGGTGCTCGGATATAATAATAAATGAGCCGGCTTCTTTTGCCAGCTTGACTGTTTCCGGAAAGGGGATGTTTTTGTAAGAATCCGCATTTCCCCTGAGAACTTCCATATAATCATCAGTGCTCTTTACATCGATGAATGGGTTTTTTACCAGCAGTTTATAGAGTTCCCGTGAGATCTTGACAGAGTAATATTCTTCCGGCAGGTTAGTACAACTGAGCCTTCCCGTGATCCTTCCCCCCTGCCACATCCCGTTGGGGAGCTTTCCGTGGGCCGGGTCGAAGAACACAACCAGTTTTTTCCTCTCTTTCATGTTTTCGAAGAGCCTGCCGTATATCCTGTCAATCTCATTGACAATCTCAATAATTTTTCTTTGTTTGTGTAATTTATTTTCAGTTTTCAGGATGCGGGATATTGTCTGTGAGTCTGTTTTGCGCTGTTTTATCTCCTGCCGGGAGAAAAGGCCGGTTGTATAAAAGATAAAAAGGGGGATAAATATCAGTTTTAATGATCTCATATTCAGAACAGTCTTTATAATGATAATGTAAATTCAGGAATTTAAAAAACCTGTTATAATTACTCAGCTATGTATAAGAATCATCCTAATTCATTAAAAAAACAAAACTGAGATATCCCCGCCGCCTTCGGCGGCGGGGATATCTTGTTGATATTTCTTAGAAATACAATATTTCATACACAGCTGAATTGTTATTATTTGTATTAATTATCGAAAGAAGTAAAGGAAATATTTGCAGATTTATTTTAAGGGAATAAAAAATATTCTAAAATGCAATTTAATTGACTAAAATTATTTTTAATATATAATAAAGATTTAGTAAGAGTATAATTATCTGGTGTTTTTAGGTGTATCCAGTTTTTCCATTATAATGATCCTTTAAACAAACAACAGGCCTTAAAAGATGTTTAAAATTCTTCATGATACAGGTTCCGGTGAAAAAAGAATTCTCCTGCTGCGCACAAGCGTCAATTTTTTTCTGACTTTTTCACTCATTACAGTTATCCTTATGGTTATTTACTTCACAACCTTTGAAGCGGAACGGGCCGCTCTTGAAAATAACGAGAGTAGAATAGTAAACCTGCAGGGTAATAATATTATCGGGGAGATGGACAATATTATTTCAGACCTCATATACCTGACAAAGAATCATGAAATGAAAAAGATGATAAGACCGGACAAGAGTTATGATCAGAGGGCAATGAGAGATCTGTCCAATGATTTCTTAAAATTTTCTTCTTCCCGTAAGCTCTATGACCAGATCAGGTTCATTGATACAGAGGGGATGGAAATAATCAGGATCAATTATAATAAAAACAATCCTAAAATTGTGAATAAGCCTGAGCTTCAGAATAAAAAGCACAGATATTATTTTACAGAAACAATCAAACTCAAAAAAGGTGAGATATTCATCTCACCTTTTGATCTGAATTTTGAACATAAAAAAATCGAGTATCCTTTAAAGCCAATGATACGCTTTGGGACACCTGTTTTTAATGAGAAGGGACATAAACAGGGAATAATGATCTTAAATTATTATGGCAAAAAAACACTTGCAAGGTTTAAATCTCTGTTCAGGACAAGGGATTCAATCGGTTTACTGGTAAACTCCGGAGGTTACTGGCTGAAAGGCCCGGAAAAGGACGTTGAGTGGGGATTCATGTTTGACAGTGGGAAAGATTTTACTATTACAAATTATTTTCCCCTGGCAGGAAAAATCATCATGTCTCAGGAGGAAGGACAGGTTGAAACAGGCGAGGGCCTTTTTACATTTAAGACATTATATCCTCTTAAAGCCTGTAATAAAACCGGGTTCACTCTTGATAATAAGAGTAAAATCAAGGAGGGATTGGCCCGGAAGTATTTTTGGAAATGTATCTCATATATACCCTCTAAAGTTCTTTATGTAAGAAGAAGTTACTGGAAGTTAGTCATTACCCTTGTTATGTCAGTCATAGGAATAATTCTCTGGATGATCTTCTGGAAATTATCTAAAGCTGATATTTCCAAATACAGGGCCGAGAATGAACTGATTACAGCAAAGGAAAATGCAGAGAGGGCAAACATGGCAAAAAGCCATTTTCTTGCAAGTATGAGCCATGAGATCAGGACGCCGATGAATGCAATAAGCGGCCTTGCTCAGCTCTGCCTGAGGACAGATCTCACAGACAAACAGAGTGACTATATGAGAAAGATCATTCGCTCCTCAAGGTCACTTCTTGGAATAATAAATGACATCCTTGACTTTTCAAAAATTGAGGCAGGAAAACTCGAACTGGAGGAAAATGAATTCAATCTTAAGGATATATTTGACAACCTCTCGGAACTTATTTCACAGAAGGCCGAAGAAAAAGGTATCAGCTTAAATATCATTATAGCGGAAGATGTTCCTCTCCTTATTGTGGGTGATCCTCTCCGGCTGGGACAGATCCTGTTGAATCTCGCGAATAACGCGATCAAGTTTACCGGTGACGGTGAAATTACTCTTTCAACCCGGACAGTCAGTATTGACACAACCAGTGTGGTTTTAAAATTTTCCGTAAAAGATACGGGAATAGGAATTACAGAGGAACAGAAAGCGCGCCTCTTTAAACCATTTACCCAGGCAGACACTACAACCACAAGAAAATACGGAGGAACAGGTCTGGGACTCAGCATCAGCAGTCAGCTTGTCCAGATGATGGGGGGAGAAATCTTTGTGGAAAGTTTACCGGGAGTTGGGAGTGATTTCAGTTTTACTGCCAGCTTTAAGTTAAACCATTATGCAAACAGGTATCTTGTTCCCGGCGATATGGTGGGATTGAGAGTACTGGTTGTAGATGATGACGCGACAACCAGGATGCTTTTGTGCAGAATGCTGGAATCGTTCGGGTTCGAAGTTTCACAGGCTGCATCCGGTGAAGAGAGTATTGCTAAACTCGAGTCGGCTTCAGCGGGTAATCCCTTTAAGCTTGTTTTATTGGACTGGCATATGACCGGAATTGATGGTCTCGAAACGTCACGTAAAATTAAAAAAAGCAAGCGGCTTTTACATATACCAAAAATCATTATGGTGACCGGGTATACTGATGAATTTGTGGCAAGTGAAGCCGAAGAACTGGAACTTGACGGATATTTGATCAAACCGGTAAACCCCTCCTTCCTCTTTAATACATTGATGGATATATTTGGTAAATTCGAGAGCAGAATAAAGATTCGGGGGAACCTTGAATTTCCGTTAAAAAGTGAATGGAACCGGCTGAGGGGAGTAAAAATACTGGTTGTTGAAGATAATGAGATAAATCAACAGGTTGCCCGGGAATTTCTCGAAGAGGAGGAAATAACCGTTGAGACTGCCTGCAATGGCGAGGAGGCCATCCATGCTGTAAAGTCCGGGGGATTTGACGGGGTTCTTATGGATATAAATATGCCTGTGATGGACGGGCTTGAAGCAACTGAAATAATTCGCAATGATCCCTGTTTTGATGAACTTCCGATTATTGCCATGACCGCAAATGTATTAAAAGATGATCTGGAAAAGTATTTAAATAAGGGGATGAATGATTTTATTTCCAAACCTGTAGATATTGAGCAGATGTTTGATACATTAATTAAATGGATCAGGCCTTCAAAAAGGAAGGATGCCGGTAAAAAATGCACTCCCATGAATAAGAGACGAGAGTATACGGATATCCCCCGTGTGATCGAAGGGATAGATATCAATAAAGGTCTGGAAAGAATGAGAGGAAACAGGAAGCTCTACATGAAACTTATTTTCAAATTTCAAAAAGAGAATGAAAAGTTGAGTGAGGATATAAAAGTACTTCTGAATAAGGGCAACAGGGAACAAACCCGCCTCCTTGTCCATACACTGAAAAGCACATCGGGGAGCATCGGGGCTCATAAAGTGCAAGCAGCTGCCCGTGATCTTGAAACTGTTCTGAAAGGTGATAAAACCGAAGATCAAATGAAATTTTTTGAAGTTCTGTCAAAAGAGTTGAGTGTTGTCCTGAAAGCAATAGCCGGTATTGAGGAGAGCAGAAACGCATCCGAAGAAGCGGAAGGAGAGTCTTTGGAAAATTCGGGATTTATAAGCGGGGATGTGGGGACTCTTCTTGAGAAGTTAAAGTCTCTCCTTGAAAACTATGATGCCGAAGCAGGAAGGTATTTTCATAAGATAAAATTGGCTCTGAATCCTTCCGGGGATGACAAAGAACTGAGGGAGCTTGAAAGCCATATCAGCAGATATGATTTTGACAGTGCGCTGGCAGAGCTCAGGAATATCACGCAGAACCTGGATCATTAAGAGAGAAGGATGAAAAAGGAACAATTGCCAGTAGAATGGTATTATGATGTTTTTGACAATATCAACGATGCCTTTATTGCCGCCGATAGTATTGGGAATATTATTTACATGAATAAAAATGCCCAGGGTCTCACAGGATGGGGCCTGGAAGAGGCCATTGGAAAACCAAGAAGTGATGTCTTTAATGTATCATATAACAATAAGAATGCGAAAAAGGGTGGCGGAGATAAAGATTTTATCAAAGCAGGGGAGATTCTCCCTTACAGGGATGATCTCTATCTCTTTTCAAAAAGCGGGCCTGTTACTCCTGTTGAAAAAATTGAATCTGAGATAACTGATGTCAATGGCGTCATTACCGGTTCTCTCCTTATATTTAATGATATAACTGACAAAAAATGGTCTGAAGAAATGCTCTATAAGCTGTTTAAAGTTGTGGAGCAGAGTCCTGTTTCAATTATGATAACTGATATTCGTGGGCGGATAGAGTTTGTTAATCCGAAATTCACTGAAATGTCAGGTTATGACTTAAAAGGACTGATTGGCGAAACCCCGGGAATTCTTAAATCGGGAAAACAGAGTAATGAGTTTTATCGTAAGTTCTGGGAGAGGATACTTTCCGGTAAGGAATGGTCGGGCAGGTTCTGTAACAGGAAGAAGGATGGTGAACTCTACTGGGACTCGTCACATGTTTCTTCGGTGAAAGATGAGTCGGGAAAGATTAAAAATTTCATAGCAATAAAAGAAGATATCTCAGATCAGATAAAAATGCTTGGTGAGCTGGAAAAGAGTGAAAAACGGTTCAGGGATATTTCTCTCAGCATGGCGGACTGGATATGGGAGGTTGATAATAACGCTGTCTATACCTTTGTATCGGGTAATGTTAAAGAGATTCTCGGTTATGAGCCGGAAGAGTTGATCGGGAAAACACCTTTTCAGATAATGTCCAGAGATGAAGCTGGTCGGACTGAAGTGATATTCAACGATATTTCTGAAAAAAAAGAACCTCTTGTCGATTTAGAATACTACAGTATCAGAAAAGACGGCAGTGATGTCTGCCTGCTTGCCAATGGGGTCCCGATTATCAATGAAGGTGAACTTGTGGGCTACAGGGGTGTAGATAAGGATATCACTAAGAGGAAGTTTCTGGAGCGAAAACAAACAACTCTTATCTATGACATGAAAAAGCGTGTAAGGGAACTCAAATGTCTCTATGGGTTTTCCCGGCTTGTTGCTCAGCCCGGAATATCCCTGGATGAAATACTTGAAGGACTGATTAACCTGATGCCCCTTTCCTGGCAGTATCCGGAGATAACCTGTACCCGGATAATTCTTGATGACAAAGAGTACAGAACAGGGAACTATAAACTGACCAAATGGATACTCATGGCAGATATCATGGTTAACGGCAAAAAAAAGGGGACCATAGATGTCTGCTACCTTGAAGAGGAGGCTGAACTCTACCAGGGACCTTTTCTCAAGGAGGAGAGGGACCTGCTTGATGAAATTGCCGAAAGACTCGGTAAAGTTATTGAACAGAAAAAATTCGAAGAAGACCTTGCTCACTATCAAAAACACCTGGAAGAGCTGGTGGAAAACCGAACAAGAGATATCAGGGTACTTTCCCAGGCCGTAAGTTTCAGTCCTGCTTCGGTGATTATTGCAGATTCAGAAGGTGTTATAGAGTATGTAAATCCTAAGTTTGAAGAGATGACGGGATATACGGCTAATGAGGTTGTCGGGCAGAATGTCAGTATTTTAAGATCGGGGGAAAACACGAAGAGAGAATATGAAGATCTCTGGAAAACCATAAAATCGGGAAAGGAATGGCGTGGGGAGTTGCACAACAGGAGGAAGAACGGTGAAAATTACTGGGCCAGTACATCCATAAAGGCAATCAAAGAGGATGACGGTGTCATAAGGCATTTTATCGGCCTGCAGGAGGATATCACCCGGAGGAAAGAAGCAGAAAATGCCCTGCAGGAGAGTGAGGAGCGCTTCCGGGCACTGGTTCAGAATTCAAATGATATTATATACATTATCGATACGGACGGGACCTATAGATATGCGAGCCCCTCCCATAAGCGAATCCTCGGATATTCAAATGATGATCTTTATGGCAGGAAACTCCTTGATTTTGTCCATCTGGATGATTATGAGGAGATTAAAAATAAATTCATGAAGGTTATCGAAAGACCTGAGGAAATTAATGCTGTGGTTTTCCGTCATCTGCACAAGAACGGGTCGTGGAGGTGGCTGGAGGCCACAGGATTGAATATGCTCGATAATCCGGCCATTAAGGGTATTGTGGGTAATGCCAGAGATATTACAGAGAGAAAAAATGCGGAAGATGAATTGAAGCGGGCCAAAGAGGATGCGGAAACTGCAAACCGCGCTAAAAGTGAATTCCTTGCCAATATGAGCCATGAGATTCGAACTCCCATGAATGCGATAATCGGTATGAACCACCTGCTCATGAATACAGATTTATCATTAAAACAGAAAGATTATACGGAAAAAATTGAGAGGGCATCAAAGGGCCTGATGTCTCTTTTAAATGAACTTCTCGATTTTTCAAAAATCGAAGCTGTGAGAATGAAGATTGAAAATATCGATTTTGATATTAATGATGTTTTCAATAATCTCTCCAATATGGTGAGCGGAAAGGCCTTTGAAAAAGGACTTGAACTTATCTTCGAGATTTCAAAGGAGGTTCCTGTTTGTCTCGTAGGAGACCCGTTCCGTCTTGGGCAGGTTCTCAACAACCTGGCCGATAATGCGGTCAAATTTACGGAGTCAGGTGAAATCGTCATTTCGGTCGATTTAGTTGAGGACCGGGGCCGGGAAGTGGAGCTGTGCTTTTCCATAAGGGATACGGGTATCGGTCTGTCTCAGGATATTGTATCCAGTATATTTGAATCTTTTACCCAGAAAGATACATCCACCAAAAGGAAGTATGGAGGTATCGGACTTGGTCTTGCCATAAGCAAAAGTCTTGTTGAATTAATGGGGGGTGGGATCAATGTTGAGAGTGAACCGGGCAGGGGAAGCAGGTTCTTTTTTACCCTGAAATTAAACCGTCAGTCAATGGAAAGGAGGAGATACAGGCTCCCGTCAGAAGATTTATTGAATCTGAAAGTTCTGGTTGCAATTGAAAACAGTACTGCCCGTGTAATACTCTCCCGGTATCTTGAATCCCTGACTTTCGATGTCAGGGCAGTGTCGTCCGTTGATGAGATGTTAGAGCAGGCAGGAAAGATATCTGCAAAATCCGAAACTGAATATGACTTAATGGTTATTGACTGCGATATGTCCGGGATGGACGGGATCAGGACATTCAGGGAGATAAAGAATGAGATAGATACTCCCCTCATTGCACTTCTGGCAAACTCCGGCAACAGGGAGTTTTCCCAATACAGTGATTCGCTCTATATCGACAGAACTGTTGTTAAACCTGTAAATAACACGATCCTGTTTGACACAATAGTGGATTTATTCGGATATAAAAATAAAAAGAGAAAATGGTTTTCAAAGAACAGGAGCAGTAAGGACGACGGGCTCAATGTTATCAGGGGAGCAAAGATCCTGCTTGTGGAAGACAATGAAATCAATCTTGAGGTAGCAACCGAGCTTCTTGAAAAAGAGAGTTTCAACGTCTTTACGGCCAGGAATGGAAATGAAGCGGTAAAGAGTGTGAAGAACGGGGAAACAATTTTTAACGCGGTATTGATGGATCTCCATATGCCGGAAATGGATGGTTACGAAGCCACTGCTGAAATTAAAAAAGATAAACGTTTCAAAGATCTTCCTGTTATTGCCATGACTGCCGATGCCGCTCCGGGTGTTCAGGAAAGGGTTTCTCAAACAGGTTTTGATGACTATATAACCAAACCGGTTGACCCAATGGAACTCTTTTTAACACTTGTAAAATGGATTAAACCTTCATTCGAAACCGAATTTATCCGGGAAGGAGCGGTTGAAATAAAAAAAAGAGTGACAGGCAGCTTTGCCGGGCTTAAGGGGATTGATGTGAATGAAGGGCTTTATCATGCATCCCTGAACCATGATCTCTATGAGAAACTGCTTCTTTCATTCTGTCGCAATAATCAGAATGTTGTCAGTGAGATTAAAAGCGCAGTTGAAAATAATGACCATGAACTTGCAGTGAGGATTGCCCATACGCTGAAAGGAGTTGCCGGGAATATCGGCGCGCATGAACTTCAAGCGGTGTCAGGAAAACTTAATGACATTTTAAAAAATGAGATATGGGACAGAGATGAAGTTGCAGTGATACTGAACAGTTTGTCAGGAAATTTAAATGCTGTAATAAATTCCATTAAAGAATACAGTCAAACAGCCGTCTGTGGAGAGTCAGCGGTTAAAAAGAAAGAAAAAAAAGAGAGTCATCTTCTCAGCACCGGCCTCAAAGAGGGTCTTTTCAGGTTAATGGACTACCTGGAAGAGAGCAATACGGAAGCGAAAAGATTTTTTGAAGAGATAAAAGAAGAACCCGGACTCTTAAAAGTCCAACATGCATTAATTGATCTTGAGATATTATTAAACAGATATGATTTTGAAAATGCGCTCATCAAGTTGAATAATATTCTTAATATTCTGGGTATTGAAAAAAGGGAGGGATAGATGGAAGGTATACATGCAAAGCAAACAGTGCTGGTTGTGGATGATACACCGGAAAATATTGATGTGCTTGATGGCATTCTGGAATCAGAGTACAGGATTAAAGCTGCAACAAGCGGAAAGATTGCCCTGAAAATTGCAAAATCGCATAAACCTGACCTGATACTGCTGGATATAATGATGCCTGAGATGGACGGGTATGAAGTTTACAGACAGCTAAAGACGGATGAGAGTACAAGAACAATTCCGGTCATTTTTGTGACAGCAAAGGATGATGTTGATGCTGAAAAAGTCGATGAAAAATTTGGACCCGTTGAATCGATCATGAAACCGGTAGAACCGAATGATGTGTTGTCCATTGTGAGGAAATATCTGGAGGGATAGGAATGGATAATCAATCAAAAATGACAATCCTTGTTGTGGATGATGTTCCCGATAATATTGATATTCTTGATACTATTTTAAACGGGGAGTATAATATCAGGGCAGCTATAAGCGGTGATATGGCTCTGAAAATTGCAGCATCAGATAATTCTCCCGATCTTATCCTTCTCGATATAATGATGCCTGAAATGAACGGGTATGAAATTTGCAGCCATTTAAAGAGCAACAGCAGAACAAAGAACATTCCGGTAATCTTTGTGACATCAAAAAATGAAGTTATCGATGAGAAGAGAGGTTTCGATCTTGGTGCCGTTGATTATATCACAAAACCGGTCAGCCCCCCGATTGTTAAAGCAAGAGTAAAAACACACCTTGCACTTTATGACCAGAACAGGGAACTTGAAAGAAAAGTAAAAGAACGCACATTCGAACTGAACGATACACGGCTTGAAATTATCAGGAGGCTCGGCCGTGCGGCAGAATACAAAGACAATGAAACAGGGCTTCATGTTATTCGAATGAGCAAATATTCCCAAAAGATCGCGCTTGCATATGGGCTGAGTGAAGATGACGCCGAGCTTATCCTCAATGCGGCACCCATGCATGATGTGGGCAAGATAGGTATCCCGGACAGGATTCTTTTAAAGCCGGGTAGGCTAGATGATGCCGAGTGGGGCTTAATGAAAATGCATTGTGAATTTGGTATAACAATCATTGGCGAACACTCGTCAGTTTTACTGAAAAATGCAGGGACAGCAGCGCAGAGCCATCATGAGAAATGGAATGGTACGGGGTATCCCAGAGGACTCAAAGGTGATACAATTCCGCTTATCGGCAGAATAACCGCTATTGCCGATGTCTTCGATGCATTGACCAGTGAGAGGCCCTATAAGAAATCATGGGAAATTGATAAGGCACTTGATTTAATCAAAAAAGAAAGCGGAAAACACTTTGATCCGGAACTGGTAGACGCGTTTATAGATGTCATGCCGGATATTCTCAGGATCAAGGAAAAGTATGCTGAAAACTGATTGATTCCTGCAGTTATTCAGGAGAAAGAGCCAGTGAATCTATCTCCCTTTTCAGGCCATGCTTATATATCCGGAAAACAAGAACAGCTTCGGCTTCATGGGTATAATACTCCTGGTAGAGATAAGCTTTCTTGATAAAAGGTATCAGCTTCTCTTCCCGTTTACGGCTATTAAATGTAGAGAGAGCAGTTTTTGATCCCGGGTGTTTTGAGAGATAGAAACTGTAGCAGTACCGGATAAGTTTTTTCCGTGCGATTTCCCCGGCACTGTTTTTTGCCTCAAGGTAGGCGCTCTCCCTTTTCTCCACAAGGCTTGAAGTGTTTTTCTCTGGGGATTTTTTTATAATATACTGATAGTAGTTGCCGTTCAGGAAACCCTCGGTATTAAAATCAACGGTCTCCATACTTTTATTTTTAAAGGTGCACGATACCGTTAAAATGGAAAAAAGTATATAAAATAAAAATACTCTGATCACTTTTATCTGCAGTTTCACAACCCGCTATTATTACTTCTGAAGCATGTTAATGATGTTCTGGATATTGTCCGCCTTGGGATGATTGGGTTCCAGGGAAAGAAGCTTCTTGAAATGCTCAACCGCTTTCTGATTATTTTTCAGCTTTCTGTAATAGATCATCCCCAGTTCTTCGTGGGCATCGGCAAGTCCTCTGTTCAGGCTTGCGGACCTCTCAAAAGATTTAACGGCATCAGTGTAGTTCCCCTTGTCCCGGTATGCCATGCCGAGGAAGAAGTGGGACTTGTAGTCAATAGGTTTAAGGTTTATGCATGTCTTGTATTCCTCTATGGCATCGTCGTACATCTTCGATTCCCTGTATGCGTTCGCAAGGTTGAAATGGGCAATGAAAGACTTCGGATTGTTCAGTGTCGCATTCCGGTAAAGCTGCATGGCTTTGTCATAAAGTTTGTTCTTTGCATAGAGTTCGCCCAGGTTTATATATGCCTTGGTGTAGTTTGGGTTGAGTGATATCGCCTTGTTGTAGTTTTCAATTGCGTTGTTGTCATCTCCGGCTCCCTCATATGCCTTTCCAATTTCATAATAGGATGCATAATCGTTGCCTTTGATCGATGCGGATTTTTTAAAGAGCTGTATTGCTTCGGCATAATGTTTTCTCTTATGTTTGATGAGAGCGAGGTTGAAATATGCCTGGTGATACTGCGGGTCAAGGCTGATTGTTTTCTGGTAAAACTGTACTGCATTGTTAAATGACTTCATCTCATGATAGGTTTCCGCAACCTTGAAATTTGTATCGGGATTGTTGGGGCGAAGTTCCCTGTCTTTGGAAAAGTATCTCATGGCTTCACTGTAGTTCTTGCTCTTGAGGTAGATATTGCCCAGGTTGAAATATGCCCTGTCAAGCTTTGAATCCTGCTGTATGGATTTTTTCAGGTTCTTGATGGCGCTTGCCCTGTCATTAAGCTTGTAGTAAGAAAGTCCCCGGGAATAATAGGCCTTGGGAAAGTCCGGCTTCATGTGAATGGCCTTGCTGAATGACTTTATGGCAGCACTGTATTTTTTCTCCATATAATATATGAGTCCCAGCCTGTAGTGAGCATCCGCATTCTTTGGATTTGCAATAACCGCATTATGAAAAGACTCCTTGGCTTCATCGTTCATCCTGCTGTGCATATAGAGCCTGCCCAGCCAGTAGTGTGAATAGTCATCGTTCTTGTCGGCATCTACGGCGTTTCTGTATGCGCTTATAGCGTCCTTGTACTCCTTGCTGCGTCTCCTCTTGTCACCGATCTCTCTCCACTTGAGAGCTTCCTTCTTCAGGTCCTTGCCCTTCCGGGGTGCAGTTCCCGTACCTGTGTCGGAGATATCGCTTCCGGTGTCCTGCATGCCGGTATCGGCAACACCGGTATCTCTTCCTGTTCCCGTACCTCTCCCTGTTCCGGAATCTCCCCTGTCCCCGGAATCACCTCTTCCTCCGTTACCTGCGATTTTGCGGGCATCACCCAGCTTGCTCAGTGCGGCAAGGTATTTTCTCCTGAGGTTCTTGTCTCTGCTGTTATACTGGAGCGCGCGCCTGTAGTTGTCCGCCGCATTCCTGTAATCTCTGTTTTTCCCATAGATGTCACCGATTCTCTCTGATGCCTTCGCGTCGGCAGGGTTTAAGGCAACGGCCCTATTAAAGGCATTGATGGATTCGGTGTCTCTTCCCTGCCTGATGAGGTCTTCCCCGAGGCCGCGGTGATACCTGGCCCTGTTTGGATTCAGGGCAATGGCCTTTCTGTGATATTTTTCAGCATCCTTGTACTTATTAAGATCGTAGTAGATATTTCCCAGGTTGTAATATCCTTCCGCTTCCCGGGGATTTGCCCTTATCCCGCGTTTAATGGTAGAGATGGCCCCGTTAACATCACCCCTCCTGAATTTCTGACGGGCGATGTTTCTGTAGCTGTCGGGATCTGACGGATCAACCCTGCGGGCGGAAACATATTCTTTTAAAGCTTTACGGTGCTTTTCCTGATCATCAAATACATTTCCCAGCCTGTTGTATGCTTTCGGATATTTCGGTTTGGACTTTTGGGCAAGCCTGAATGTTTTTATTGCATTTTCATAGTCACCGGCAAGGGCGTAGGCATGGCCCAGTTCATTGAGTACATCGTAGTTCCCGGGATCATTCTTCAGGGCCTTTTTATAGAGATCAATGGCGCGGTCAAGTTCACCGATTGACTTATAGAGGTTCCCGAGTTTTATGAGGGTATCAATATTTGAAGGATCCGTCTCAAGGAGTTCGGTATAGAGTTCAATCTGTTTCATCCGCTTGTCTTCAATATCAGACAGCTTATCTCCCGAACCGAAGAAAAAATAACCTGAAAGAAGGAGGAGCAGGATTATCCCGATTCCTCCGCCAATTATCGTTTTGTTGTCAAGATTATTAAGCATAACTCCTCCTGGTAATGATAGTAGGTGCTTTAAAGATCATCGTCTTTATAGATCTCTTCTATCTTTTCCTTTGTTTTTTTTACCTCATGACCGGCTTTTTTATCTCTTGCTTTCCTCTCAACCTCATTGAGTGTCACTCCTCCCAGGAGGAGTGCCTCTTCGATGGATATATCGCTTCCCACGGGAGGTATGATAAAGTTCGGGTCTTTTAGAAGTTCTATAACCCGCCTGATCTTCTCATACTGGGGATCTTCGGGTGCAAGTTTGATATAGGTTTCCCAGTTTTCAATTGTATTCTTTTTATCGCGGAGAAGCATCAGATAGCTCAGGCCGATATGATAGTAGGCGTACTTTATCTTACTGTCAAGTTCAAGTGATTTCCTGAAGCTCTCTATTGACAGGTCTCCCATTTTTTTATAGTAGTATATCTGCCCAATCCTGAAGTGGTTTTCCGCCATATCAGGATTCAGGTCAAGTGCCTTTTTGTAGAGGTTGAGGGCGCCGTCGTATCTCTTCTTTTTAAGAAAGATATCACCAAGGTAGGAGTAGGCCATGACATTTTCCGGGTTTCTCTTTATGACCTCCTGAAGGAGAAGTTCTGCCATCTCGAACTTTTTCTGAAAAAAGTACCCGGTAGCCTTTTGGTAGAGCGGGTCATTTTCACTTTTTTCCTTTAAGAAAATGTTTCCCTCTGGGAGAAAGCAGATGATTACTGCAAGTATTGTAATTATTTTATATACTCTCATTATTTTCATTTAAGGGTTAATCTTAATTCATATCGGCTGCTGACTATAAGATATTAATATATACCGCAGTAATCAATAATAAAATAGTAACTTACTCAGCTTTATAGCTATAAATATACATATTGACTAAAATATCAACAATATATTTCCGCAGTCTTCGGCGGCGGGAACATATCACTTATCTTTTTTAATGAAAATGGTTGCTCTTATACATAGTTATAATATATAAATTAATTCTTTTCATTAAGAATGATTATTTCGACGCCGGCCTCTTTGACCATTTCTGCTGCCAGTTCGTCATCATAGGGGGACCTGTAGGTGAATTTCTTTATTCCGCTGTTTATCAGCATTTTAGTACAAATGGAGCATGGCTGATGAGTTACGTATATCTGTGCGTCACTTATTGAGACGCCGTATTGTGCTGCCTGAATAATCGCGTTCTGCTCCGCGTGAAGCCCCCTGCAGAGTTCATGCCTTTCACCCGACGGGACATTGAATTTCGTACGAAGACACTTTTCAGAATCACAGTGTGAAATCCCTGACGGTGGTCCGTTATAACCTGTTGAGAGTATTCTCTTGTTCTTTACGATGACCGTGCCGACCCTTCTTCTTATGCAGGTGGCCCTGGTTGAAACATCTTCGGCAATCATCATAAAATACCTGTCCCATGATATTCTCTCTTCCACTACTTTACCCCGTGTTTAAAATCTACAGTTGCAGTAATCTTTTCAGAAGTATTTAAAGTGATCTTTGCGGTGAAGTTTACTTCCTGGTTCCTGAACCGGATCAGTGACTTTTTCCTCACCTGAAGCAGATCACTGTTTTCCTTTATATAGTTATCCATAAGCCGATAGTCGATGTTTTCTGCAAATGATTTTATTTCACTGGGATGCATTCTTAACCTGTTTACACCGTTTCCCAGTCCCTTTTCCAGAAGTTTATTTTTATCCTGGAAAATTTCAATCCGGGCAATAGAATTATTAAAACTGATCTCACTCTCCCTCTTCCTGTTGGACTTAATGGAAAGTGTAAAGAGGTAGCTTTTACTTTTTTTCACGGTGGCCACAGAAAACCTGAATTCCATTTTTTTGTAATCAAGCTTAGTGGTATAATAGGCTTCTTCGGGCCCATCCCCGTCATAAAAATAGAGCATCACCAGCAGTATGATTACCGCGTCTACGACCAGGAATATTTTGGAAAGTCGTCTTTTTCTGCGGGTATCATTAAAGCTCTCTTTTGACCGGATCTTTCTCAGCGCCCTCTCTTTAAATTCTTCACTGTTACCCATAATCTCTCATGCATAGATTGAAATGCTTGTATAAAAAATATAGTAACAACTCAGCTATCTGAATAAAATTGCGTATTTCATAAATAGCAACAATATGTCCCCGCCACCGAAGGCGGCGGGGACATATTGGTTATCTTTTTTTGTTAAATATGTTTTTTCTTATACTCAGCTGAATAGTAATATATACTCTTTATATAATCCTGTTTTATAATAAAATTTCAATTTTCCAAATAGCATAATTACACAATATTCAAAATAAATATCATTTGTCTAACCATTTTATGGTTTGATACAGAAAAATAATGTTTGTGCACTACTTGTTATCGAGAATGTTTCGTATTTTATTTGCAACGTAACTGGGAATCAGAGGTTTATGGATAAAGTGTAAGTGAGGCTTAAGGATCCCTTTCTCTGTTATGACATCATCTGTATAGCCGGACATATAAATGCATTTAAGTTCGGGTAGTATTTTGAGAAGACAATTGGAAAGTTCCTGACCGTTCATTCCGGGCATAATTGTATCGGTAATGAGCATATCAAATTTTACTCCCGCTGAACGAACAAAATCAAGTGCTTTTTCCGCGTTTGGGGCTGATTCTACGGTGTATCCCAGGGGTTGAAGCAGGTCAGTAAGCAGTCTGATAACATCAGGTTCATCATCAACAATTATCAGTTTTTCATTTCCCGCGGGCATGGATTCATTTGTACTCTCTTCGGGAGAAAATGGTTTTTTTGAAACAGCAGGGAGATAGATCTTGAAACATGCCCCAAGGTCTTTTTCACTGTATACACTTATATAGCCCTTATGCTGTTTGACGATCCCATAAACCGTAGCAAGTCCGAGACCTGTTCCTTTCCCCTTTTTTTTAGTCGTGAAAAACGGATTAAATATTTTATCTGATATTTTATCGGGAATTCCAATCCCTGTATCTATTACATTTAATACAATATAGTCGCCGGGTCTCAGGCCTTCCCTTTCGCTGCAAAACTGTTCATCAAGATGGACCTGGTCTGTCTCAATTATCAGCTTCCCTCCTTTAGGCATGGCATCCTTGGCATTAACAGAGAGGTTGAGTATTATCTGTTCAATCTGGCTAGAATCAGCCATGATATTGGTGCTGCCCGGTTTGCTGATAAAGTCAAGTTTGATATCTTCACCGATCAGTCTTTCAAGCATTTTAACCAGGTTATTTATGAGATTGTTCAGGTTTATGACTTTAAATTCCAGAACCTGCTTCCGGCTGAATGCAAGCAGCTGACGGGTAAGTTCACCTGCCTTTATTCCCGCTGACTGGATCATTTCAATTTTCTCCTTTAATGGACTGTCATCCGGTATGTCCCTGGATACAAGCTGGCTGTATCCGATAATTGTTGAAAGTATATTGTTAAAATCATGTGCGATACCTCCGGTAAGACGGCCAATAGCTTCCATTTTTTGTGAGTGCATGAGCTGGTCTTCAAGTTCTGCTTTCTCAATTTCTGCCTGCTTCCTTAAAGAGATATCAGTCACAACTAAATAGAACCCGTTATAATTATTTTCTTCATCGTAAAGTGTTTGCGGAGAAATTGTCGAAAGGATTTTCTCGCCATTATTTTTTGTCCATTCAATTTCGAAATTTTCACTTTCTCCTTTCTCAATTATTTCCTTTCTGTTTTTCATTATGGATAAATCATTCTGGTCGAAAAAATTAAGAAGTGATTGACCGCACATCTCATCACTTCCGTAGTCGAGCATTCTGAGAAGACTGGGATTTGCATATATCAGAACATCGTTCCTGTCAACAATTGTAATTCCATCAGTCATTGATTCAATCAGCATGCGGTACTTTTCTTCCGATTTTTCAAGATCAACAGATCTTTCATTATATTTTATCACATATCTTGAAATTATCAACCCGGCTATAAGGCAGACAAGGAGAAACATGAGCCGGGTAAATATTTCATAGGGCGGGACATTCAATACAACGGTGTCAGCCAGACGGGGATTGGGATTGTTAATGAAAAAATCCTGTTTGCTTTCGGAAAAAAGATAATCGGCAAGGCCGGATATCAACCAGAAGATAAATCCGAAGAGAATAGATGTGCTGATTATATGCCCGGTTTTTCCTCTTCTTTTTTCTTCAAGAAGGAGTCCTTTACGGACAAAGTGGAAGTTTAGCAACACATCAGTGAGCAGTAAAATCATTATGCCCTCTGCCAGCTGTTTGATTGCGATAAAGTTAATAAACTGAGTTGGCGGATCGGTTAATGTCAGGTGAGGAGACCAGGGACTCGGATTAAACCTGAATGACCAGGTAAAGAGAGTGTAAATGATCAGTGTATTGAAAATTCTAAAGGGGATTTCAGAAAAGTAGAAATTTGAAAGCAGCTTGCTTTTCTTTTGACCGGAACTCCATCCATGCCATATTACCCATAAATTATATACAGGGATTGCAACAAAAGGGGCCCATCCGTTCTGAGGGAGCCAGTGGAACCACATGGTCTGCCCTCCAAGACCAAGTACGAGAGAAACAAAACCGTATTTCCACCCCCATGAGACTGATATAAGCATGGGAAAGACAAGACCCATTACGAGACTTGCTTTGTAGGGGGGTATGATAAAGTTCACAGGAAAAAAGTTGATAATAAATCCGGTTAAACCGAATGCCACAGAAACAAGAAGCTTATAATATTTTTTTTCTGAGAGAATGTCAATTGTTGAACTTATTCTCGATACCTTCTTTTTTTCAGCAGATTTAATCTTCACCATAATTCTATATACTTTAAATTGATTGAGCGTATTGTAGCTTTTTCCCTGAACCATGTCAATAAGGAAATATAAGAGTGATCCCGAATGTGTCTGCAATTTTTCGAGATCACTTTAAGATCCATGTGGCTGAATGATAAAGGGGAGGGGGGAACAGTATTTAAAAATTTCCCTGTTTCCGATTTCAGGTTCCGAGTTGTATGTCAGTAACTCGAAACCCGAAACCTGAAAATACGGGCTAATCTATCAGCTCAAATAATCCGGCTGCACCCATTCCTCCGCCAATACACATGGATTCGACACCGTATTTAACGCCGAGTCGTTTCATGTTAGCAAGGAGAGTGGATGCAAGTTTTGCGCCGGTACATCCAAGGGGGTGTCCCAGGGCGATTGCTCCGCCATTAATGTTGAGCTTTTTATCAGGGCTGTCAAAAGCCCAGAGTTTCTTGTCTCCTATCCCGATCTGATTTGCAGAGTATATGGCCTGTGATGCAAAAGCTTCATTTATCTCCCAGAGCCCAATGTCATCTATACTGAGACCTGCCATCTTAAGGAGTTTGGGAACAGCCAGTGCCGGTCCAATACCCATCTCATCCGGCCTGCATCCTGCGGTTGTATAGTACCTGAACTTTGCGATGGGTTTAACGCCAAATTTTTTCAGGGCATCTTCGCTCATAATAACAACCGCAGCTGCACCGTCAGTGGTCTGGGAAGAATTTCCCGCTGTTACTGATCCGGTAGTTGAGAATGCCGGCCTCAGTTTTGCAAGCCCTTCTACAGTTGTGGAATCACGTACACCATCATCAAAATCCTGCAGGAATGTTTCAGAGCCGTTTTTCCCAAACCGGGTGGCCGGAGTTGGTACAATCTCGGTAAAAAGACCATTCTTCTGGGCTTCTGCCGCCTTCATCTGCGAATTATAGGCAAACTCATCCTGTTGTTCCCGGGAAACATTGTAGCGCTTCGCGACATTTTCAGCAGTAACCCCCATGGATATGTAGACATCAGGATTGTCCTTTCCCATGCCCGGGTGAGGCCTGGGCAGGTTTCCTCCCATGGGAACTTTAGACATGGATTCAACTCCTCCCGCCATGGTGACTTCAGACCAACCGCTCATAACCCTGAGTGAAGAGAGGGCTATTGATTCCAGTCCTGAAGAACAGAACCTGTTCACGGTGGCTCCTGTTACTGTGTCAGGAAAACCTGCCATGAGCGGGGCTATCCTTCCAATGTTGAGGCCCTGTTCTGCCTCGGGGAAAGCGCAGCCGATCATAATGTCTTCCACATCTTTCTTCTCAAGTCCTTCAACTTTGTCAACAGCAGCACCAAGTATGAAGGATATGAGGTCTTCGGGCCTGGTCTGTGCCAGGGCGCCCTTTTTTCTTCTGCAGCCCGGTGTTCGTACTGCTGAAACTATATATGCATCTCTCATCTAATTGCCTCCTGTTCTGTAATTCTCATTCTCATTTTCCGTTTTCCTTTTTATATAAACAAAGGTTTTCCGGTAGTAACTATATGCTCAGCCATTTTCTG
The DNA here is from genome assembly GCA_050298055.1 of Spirochaetota bacterium. Lineage (GTDB taxonomy): Bacteria > Spirochaetota > UBA4802 > UBA4802 > UBA5550 > JBNKTL01. The sequence continues at coordinate 55,005 of JBNKTL010000016.1, read as the reverse complement.
TGAGTTCTCTGTTTTAATCAGTTCAACGAATGTCTCTCTTTCCATTTTCATCATCTCTTCGTCATCTATCAGAGTTCCCTGGCTGACATCACCGCCGGACATAACATAGGCTATCTTAAGGGCTATTTCACTCATATGAGGAGTCACGTATCCGCCCTCTCTCATATTAAGCATGTTGGCATAGACCATGCCCATGGCATCTCTTCCCATTACCGGAATCTTTGTCCTGGCAGGAGGCGTATACCCGTCTTCTACCATTCGAAGGACTTCCTTCTTTGCCTCGCCGATGAGGTGATCTTTGTTGAATACAATCCTGTCCCTGGGGCCCAGGAACCCGTTTCTCCGTGCATCTGCAGCAGAGGATGAGACCTTTGCCTGGGCAATATTCATCATTGCCGGAACATAGTATGCGCCATAGTCGCTTATTTCCACTATACCCGGTTTGTTCTCAATGAATTTTCTCCAGAGACCGCTAATTCCGCCCCAGCCGGGAAGAAGACCTGCGCCTATCTCAACAAGTCCCATGAAAAGGTCGTGGTGTGCAACAATCCTATCGGAGCCGAGGCAAATTTCGCAGCCACCTCCAAGGACAAGTCCGTAGGGAGCCGCAACAACAGGAAATGGCCTGTATTTTGCAGTTGGAATCAGTTTTTGTCCTTCCGCTATCATCCTGTCAACATCGTCCCACTTCTTTTCCTTTGCCGCAGCCAGTACAAGGTTGAGGTCTGCTCCTGCGGAAAATGCTCCCGGCATACCGGGGGCCTGGTTGCCGTAGACAACACCTATCCCGTTATCTGTCACATAATCAAAAGATTTCGCTATCATTTCAACGATTCCCTGGTTCAGGGAATTCATCTTAGAGTGAAACTCAATATTGAAAACTCCGTCTCCAATATCAATAAGAGAACATGACGGATTGGAAAAAACTGTCTTCTTATGAGCCTTGAGGTTAGCAAGGGTGATAGCGTTGTCACTTGTTTCAATATTCTTGTAACTCTTTGATTTGAAATCGTAATACTGTTTCTCACCTTTGGTGATCTTGTAGAAGCTGCTGATCTTATCATCGAGCATCTTCTTTATATTTGCGGGAATTTTCATCCCCTCCTTCTCCATCTTCTTCACAGATTCTTTAAGACCCAGGGCGTCCCAGGTCTCAAAGGGGCCCAATTCCCAGTTGTATCCCCACTTCATCGCGTTGTCAATTTCAACCACAGTATCGGAAATTTCAGGGATCATACTGGCAGAGTAGAGGAGGCAGCCTGCTATAACTTTCCAGGCAAATTGGGAGATTTTATCTTCACCGTAAATAATGGTCTTCATTTTCTCCGGCAGAGTTTCTTTCTTTTTTGCATCGTTGAGTACCGGTATATTAGGTCTTTCGAGATCAATATATTCCATGGTCTTATAGTCCATGACCTTCCTCAGGGTCTTCCACTCAGGTGTTATCTCCTTCTTGTAGAAACCGCCCTGTGTCTTGTTGCCCAGTAACTTTTTCTCGACCATATCTTTGACAAACTGGGGTATCTTGAGCATATCCCTCATTTTATCATCGGGACAGAGTTCATAGCAGTTATCAGCAACATGTAAAAACGTATCAAGTCCCACAAGGTCAGCTGTCTTGAATGCAGCCGTCTTGGGTCTTCCCATAGGGGAGCCGAACACAGCATCAACTTCCGGTATACTTATGCTCATCTCCATCATCACCTGCATTGTGTAGACCATGGACTGAATACCGATCCTGTTCCCGATAAAGTTCGGTGTATCCTTTGCCCAGACAATCCCCTTGCCAAGGATCTTCTCGCCAAACTGTCCCATGAACTGAACAATATCCTTTTTTGTTTCCTTGCCGGGAATGATCTCAAGAAGGTGCATATATCTCACGGGGTTAAAAAAGTGTGTTCCGATAAAATGCTCTTTCATCTCTTTGCTGAACTTTTCAGAAATAAGATGGAGGGGAAGTCCCGATGTATTTGTAGAAAGAATTGATCCCGGTTTTCTGACTTTTTCTATCTTCTTGAACAATTCCTGTTTGATTTTCAGGTTTTCTACAACAACTTCCACGATCCAGTCACAATCTTCAAGTTCCTTAAGGTTATCATCAAGATTACCCGTACTGAGGAACTCAAGATCATGAGACTTATCCATCAGAAGCGGCGGTTTTGATTTGATAACGCCTTCAAGACCGGCATTTACTATTCTGTTTCGTGCTGCAGGATCATCCTTTTCTTCATCCTTCAGGTCGAAGGGAACGATATCAAGAAGTATTGTCTTGATACCGGCTGATGCGCAAAGGGCGGCAATTCCGCCTCCCATTATGCCCGAACCGATTACAGCCATTTTTTCAATTCGTCTGTTCATTTAGGCCTCCTTATATTTATTCCGGTTAATACAATAATTTTCACAAAAACAGTAGTCCTGATAATATCCGAACTTATCAAAGATTACCACTTGTATTTCAATTCTCAAAGATCATGTTTAACAGTTCCCTCTGGAGATTCATCATCTTCAACTTCTACCCTGAGACGAAGTCCCCTGGACCTGTTAATCTTTCCTGCCCCATTTATGATCATCTCATAGACCGGGTCCACATTATCCATCAGGTCTTTGGAGTTATCAATCAGCAGCCACCTGACCACTATATGTTCAATTGTACCGAGGATCTGTGCCCTGAGGAGATAGGGATCGATCTCCTTTCTCAGTTCACCGCTCTCAATTCCCTGGTTTATGATCGTAAGCAGGTTTCTGAATACGCCCCTGATTATCTGGTAGGCCCTGGTTTCCCTGAATTTCCGGCTGCTCTTCAGTGTCAGGAGATAAAGTGATGCATAATCCGGGTGACTTTTATAGAACCAGAGATAGAAATAGATGAATGATCTGATTTTGTTTCCCGCATCCCGGACTGACTTGAGGTTGAACTCGAGAAGTTCCTTAAATCTCTCTGTTGTTGCTTCCGGGATGGTAAAAAGAAGTTCTTCCTTGGTTGAGAAGTACTCGTAAATAGTTGTATCGGATAGCTTTGCTTCCCTGGCAATATCTGATATTGTTGCATCCTGGTAGCCTTTCTGTGCGAAGACCTTCTCGGCACAGTTCATAATATGCTCTTTGCGTTTTTCAGCTTTGTTGGGGATATTAGAGCTTTCTTTTTTTAAAATAGTATCCAATTTTCCTATAAACCTTGCAGTAACTGCACTTTAACGTAGTATATCTTACAGCAAGTTAAATTTAATTATATATATTCATATTTGTCAATAGAAAATTGATAAAAATATTACTATCAATAAAAAAAATTATAATTAATAATAGTTGTTATAGTATTCTTTCTGTGGGCAATGCTTGAAGTCTTATAGGTTTCAATATTACACTACATACATTTAAAGGTCAATAAAATTGGGAAAATTTACTCACAGTTTAAGAAAAAAATAAGATACTATTAAATAAAAAATTACTCATAACCTCTATCCGGATATATTTTAAACAGCCCCTGCTAAATTAAGTTGACAACAGTAAAGATGATACGTTAATGGTTTTTCCTATAGCGGCGTCGTACCCAAGTGGCTAAGGGAGAGGTCTGCAAAACCTTTATTCAGCGGTTCGAATCCGCTCGACGCCTATAAACACATGTCTTTATGGGCACCTCTCAAAACCAGTAGTTAACGGGTTATCAAATATTCTCACTACTGGTTTTATCAGTATTTGTGCCCACAAGGGGGCATCAAATATAGTTTTTTTCGCGAAACGTGAGCAGTTGAAGTCCTCTTATATCAATAGATCGGTTTTCTGCATAAAAGCCCAGGTGGTGGAATTTGGTAGACACAAGGGACTTAAAATCCCTTGCTCTTCGGGGCGTGCGGGTTCAAGTCCCGCCCTGGGCAGAGTTTCTCATAAAGATCCTTGCTGTATCTCCTTCTTCTTTCAGAGATTTTAGGGTAAAATCTCCTGAATCCATAAAAACGGAATAACAACAGTGACATCTTATTTACCCCAATTCGACAGAAATTTTATATCAATACTCTCCAGTGATTTATAGTCCCTTTTATAATTGGCGATTGTCGGATCCGGCATTCTGACCTGACGCATGAGTTCCTCACCTTTGGGCGTTTTCACAATGGTGAATATGCCCTTCCTGACCGACGCCCGGACGGTCTCCGGAATACGAGGGTGAGCACAGAGCGGATGAGAAGGGAGTCCTGGCGACTCAAGCAAAGTCCGGAGCTTGCCGGGAATATTCTTCGTCTCTCTGGCGAGCGCCGGGCCGACGGTCACTCCAGCGTCTGCCTTACCCAGCAACACCTGTATGATCGCATTCTTCGTCGAACCGCTGTAGCTCGTATCGAAAGCCAATTTCCCTTTTTGCACAGACAACACGTGTCTGAGGAAGATGGTTCAGACGTTCTTTTCTCCGACAAAGGCGATTCGCTTGCCAGCAAGGTCGTCGATGACCTTGAAGGGAGAGTCCTGGCGCACAAAGATGATTGCCTTGACGGTAGGACCGCCCCGGACCAGCGGGATAAAGCCCTGCAACTTATGGGCCACAACGATCTGGAGGGCGTTTGCGAAGATGAAATCGGGGGCCTCCGGTGAAATGATGTCCCGCTCAAAATCACGCATTTTTTCGTATACTTTTAGCCGGAAGGTAAGACCGGTGACATGGGAAAGCCGTTTAGCGAACGGCGACCATTTTGTATGGGTGACTACAGGGGGCCAGGTAGGAATGATGCCGATGTAATAAACCTTTCCCTTGTCCGCCGTCACAATTTGTGGCTGTAAGGGCATAAGCAAAAACACGGCAAGTATCAGACATATCCTGCATCTATTCCACAGCATATCAACCTCCTTTCATTTATTTTTTTATCGATAGTATGGGTGTGTGTAGTGATCCTCGAGATTTCCCTATGCAAACCAGTTAATACTATGATAAAAATAGTGAACAAATCAATAAAGGATGAATTAAACTCGTGTGTAAAATAATAGCGTATATTGGACTAGATGTCCATAAAAATTATCAAAATAACACTTTTTGTTGAGGGTGCATATTCATTTTCATGAATTTATTCAAAATCGTGAGGGCAGACCTTCCAAAGAGATGAAATAAAAAAATCAAACAAAAAAATAGGCGATGATTTTTATCATCGCCTATTATATTGGTCATTATTTGAATAATTACTTTTTCTTTTTAAACTTTTTCTTTTTTCCTTTAATTTTTTTCATTGCCCTGTCAAGAGTTCCTTCAGTGCTTATTAAAATTCCATTGGCTTTTTTAAGGATCTCTTCCGCTTCTTCTTTGGTTGCAGGTTTTGCTTCATTCATAATCTGCCCGGACTCACTCAATCCTCTGTTGGCAGCATCAGTAGCATTCTTTACCGTACTGCGATATTTCAATTTCTTGTATGACTGGAGTTTAACTTTGAGATCGATAATCCTCTCCTTCCTGCCGTCATAGGAATTTAACTGTCTGAAGACAACACTGTCAGTAAAAACACTGTTTGCTTCAGCCATTTTTTTTGCCTTTTGCTCTTCATCCTTGATCTTATTAGATTCTTCAACAAGTTTCGCAGCACTCTGAGATACGATGACAAGCTGGGAATTAAATGCTGGGTATTTTGCAGCAAATTTCTTTAAACTAATTTGATTATTATTGTACTTTTCTGTCTCGTTTTTTACGTCAGGTTTGCATGCTATCAGTAATGTTAATACAAAAATTGATACAATGCCTGTTGCTTTTCCTTTCATCGAAATAATCTCTCCTTCTAAATAAAATTATTAACTACTCAGCTATGTATAAAAATTAGCATGTTAAAACATAACTGATGTCTCTCCGCTGCAGAAGTCGGCGTAGATACATTGTTGATATTTTATTAAATAGTTGAGTAGATAATAAAAATATTATTTTTAAAAAAATCTTCTAACCAAAAACTGATCGATCAGAAACTGGTAGTTTGCCGGTTTCCGTATCATGTAATATATCAGAAGAAAAAAGTGCTTTGAAAGATATGGGGTTAAAAGATATTTATGCGTGTCCTCGTCCAGCGTCCTGGGCGGAGAATAATCCTTCGCAATCTATTCATTATATTCGTAATTCTGAAATTTATCAAGAAGAATGTAATACCTCTTTGCAAGGTGGCTGCTTTTTCTAAAGTTAAAGGTGTTATATTTTATGGGGTTTGGCAGTATTGTTATCAATCTCATTATTTCATCCATTGAAAGTTCTTTAAATTCTCTTCCATAATGATAAATTGATGCCTGCCCGATACCATATATTCCCGGTCCAAACTCAACATAATTAAAATAAAGTTCAAGTATCCTCTCTTTGCTGAGGGCCGCTTCCATTGCCAGTGCAAATACTATCTCAATATATTTGCGGAGGTATCTTTTGTCAGGGACCAGGAAAAGAGTCCTGGTAATCTGCTGTGTTATTGTACTCCCTCCCCATTTAATGTACCCCAGTTGGTAGTTAAGCTTTAATGCGTTGAATATTGCTCCAGGGTGAATTCCATGGTGGGAGTAAAAACCGGGATCTTCAACCAATATAAGCATGTCTCTGACATTTACAGGAATTTCATCAATGGGAACCGGTACTCTTTCTGACGGAATAACCTTCTGGTAGTGCTTCCGGTAAATCATCAGTGCGGACTTCTCAGGATTGTTCTTCCAGATTCTAAAACAGAGTATGAGACCGGTGATAAAAAGTATCAGGTGAAGAACTGCAAGAATTTTCAACAGGTATTTTATGAATTTTTTTAGACTTTGTTTTTTTAAAAGAAGCATTGTGTAATAGAAGAGGTTTGAATTTAATGAGCCCAATCAGGGATTTATCCTGATACTTCTCAGGACCGCATTAAATAAGCTGTCATATTTGTAAAAAGTTTTTACAGGAGCGGAACATTCTATGACGATAATGCTCCTTCCCGTGTCGGTGATAGTCATCCTTTTCAGCATCTTTCTTTTATCAAGATGGTACTGGAAAACCAGCAGCCGGGAAACAATGTTTTTGTTCAGTTTAAAATTCTTCTTCTCCAGTATCAGCCTCATCTTTGAGCCGGTTCCTTTTGAATACCATTCCCCGATGCTTTGCCATTTTTCTTTTTCTTCGTCATCAGCTTCTGAGGCCGTAACTTTAATCTCAGTATAGTTATCCAGAGAAATTGTTAAAAGATGTTTATAGACAAGGTCAATTTCTTTTTTTTCCCATGTTCCGGGATAGTTAAAGCTGTAGTTAAACCTGCTGTTATTGTAGTTCACGAAGTCTGTGAGAGGAAAAACTTCCGCAGAAATCAGCAGGATAGCCATAAAAGATGTTATTATTATTCTGTTCATGATTAAAACTGGATTTTCCTTCGGGTGAGTATATTGTCAAGATTCATCATGTTGGATATAAGCCTCGGCTTAAGATATTCAATTCCTTCGTCGATATCAGTAAAAAAATGCATAAGATCGATATCTTCCGGCGATATAAGACCCATATCAACAAATTTTTTAAAATTTATCAGGTCTTCCCAGAATTCCCTGTCATAGAGCATAATGGGTATGTCGAGTTTTTCCATTTTTTTTGTCTGCACCAGTGTCAGTGTTTCAAAAAGTTCATCCATTGTGCCAAAACCGCCCGGGAAAATAACAACCGCTTTGGCATGAAACAAAAACCAGAGTTTTCTCATGAAAAAGTAGTGAAAATCAAAATTCAGTACATTGGTTATATAGGGATTAGAAAACTGTTCAAAGGGGAGTTCAATGTTAAGCCCTATGGTCGGTTCCCCTGCTTCCGAAGCACCCCTGTTTGCCGCTTCCATGATACCCGGTCCTCCGCCGGTGCAGATATAAAAAGTGTTTCCGGTTTCTTCTTTTATTTCCCTGTTCAGATTTGCCAGTTTCCCGGCAAATTGTTCAGCTGCCCTGTAATATTTTGATGTCCCGCTCCCATCTTCATCCCGTTTAAAACGGGCTGATCCGAAAAAAACAACGGTATGCTTTATATCCAGTTCTTTAAATCGTTTTTCTGGTTCAAGGTATTCACTGAGGATTCTCAATGTTCTTGCTTCCCTTGAATTGAGGAATTCATGATTTTCAAATGCTTTTTTAGATTTATAAGGTTTCATATTTTTATACAACCGCCATTGAACGAGAATGTTCTTGACTATAGTTGGATAATTAAGCGTAAAAATCAAGGTGAAATTATTAAAAGAGATAAATATTTCATAAATAACATTTATAAATTATTTTTGTAACTACACAGCTATATGATATGAATAATCATATCCATTAAAAAAGATAACTGATATATCCCCGCCGCCTTCGGCGGCGGGGATATATTGTTGATATTTCAGGAAACAGGTTGTTTATTATTAAGGATAAAATTTAATTATCACGGATCCCTATAAAAGACTTGATCTAATAGATTTATGGAGAAAAGTTGCGAGTAAAGAAGTCCTGGGCTTCGGATTATTGTCATAGCGAGCGCAGCGTGGCTATCTGTTCCGGATTGTTATTGTTTTAACGAGCAATGCGAAGCTGTCTGTTTATGAAATCCCCGGTATTGAGAGAAACATTTTTTATTGAATAAACAGATCATTGCGTCGCGCTGCTCCTCATGATGACTTTAACTCAAAACTTTTTAACTGGCAACGAATAACTCAACTTAAGGATTATATATGAAACAATTTAAAATATTTTCTCTTTCCGTACTTTTGTTAATTACATCAAACATCTCCTGTAAAATCAACATCGAAAAGGAGGAGGCCGAACATATCCTGAAAAAAATGGACCTCAAGGATAAAGTGGGGCAGCTTATCATGGTTGCCATACCGGGAAAAAAGATGAACAGAAAAACCGAAAAAATTATCTCTGAGTACCGGCCCGGCGGGGTTATTCTTTTTGGTTACAACCTTGACAAGGGGAGCAGGGTAAAAAAATATATCAATGAAATGCAGTCAATATCCATGGGGAATTCAGGCATTCCCCTTTTCGTTTCAATTGACCAGGAGGGGGGGAGGGTAAAAAGGATTGAAAGCGAAGTGACGCAGTTCCCGGGAAACATGGCAGCAGGCATTTATAACAGGAGTGAGAAAACCTATGAAATGGCAAAGATTCTCGGCCTGCAGCTCAGGGATCTGGGTATCAATATGAACCTGGCACCTGTCCTTGACGTAAACAATAACCCTGATAATCCTGTGATAAACCTCAGGTCATTCGGATCAGACCCCCTTCTCGTGGCGAAACAGGGGAGCAGCTATATCAGGGGACTCCAATCATCTCTCTGCATCGCCGTAGGGAAACACTTTCCCGGACATGGTGATACCAATAAGGACTCTCACCTGACTCTTCCGGTCATCAGGCATTCGCTGGAGAGGCTCCGGAAGCTTGAATTTATCCCCTTTAAAAAGGCAATTGGCAGCGGCGTAGAATGCATGATGACGGCCCATATATCATACCCTGGTATTTTAAAAAGCAGTGAACCTGCAACCCTCTCGAAGAGATTCCTCACCGGCATCCTGAGAAGTGAGATGAAATTCAACGGTGTGATCTTTACCGATGACCTTGAGATGAAGGCCATATCAAAAAAAATGAATATCGGTGAAGCTGCAGTGAAATCTTTCAGTGCCGGGGCTGATATTATCCTCATCAGTACATTCGGAAAGAACACAGCTGGGATTTACAATTCACTTTATAAGAGCATTAAGAGCGGGAAAATAGAGATGAAGAGAGTTGATGAATCGGTAAAAAGAATTATCAACATGAAGCTCAGGTACAATATCATCTCATTTATTAACAGAAAAGTCACTCCCGGGAGGTTCTATTTCACAAAAAGTGAAAGGCGGATCCTTGAACACGCAGAGGCCCTGAACAGGGAGATCTCCCGGGGGGCCATCTTTTTCACCGGAAAAGAGACCGGGCTCATAAACGGAAAAAATCAGAGAAGAATCTTTATCAGAGGGAGCAAACTTCTTAAAAAGAACATTAAACCGAAGAGCGGGGATATTTTCCTTAAAAGTGCCTCAGAACTTATTCGGGGAATTTCAGTGGGCAGGATGAAGGGACGGGTTACCATTTTATACCATATAAACAGGCTGAAGCCGGACATCAAAGAACTTAAAGCTCTGAAAGAATACAGCGCAAAAAACCGTCTTGAACTGCTTGTCCTTTCCAGCGGTAATCCCTTTCCGGTGGCACGTTCCGGACTTGCGGAAAATATGCTTATATCTTTCTCCAATACCGATGAGTCCATAAAACAGCTTGCCCAATGTCTGAACGGCAATTTTATTCCGCTGACAAAGAGCAGTCTGCAACTTGGATTGAAAAGATGAAATGAAAACCGGTCTTTATCTGCACATCCCTTTCTGCAGGGAGAAGTGTGATTACTGCAGCTTCAGGTCTTATCCTCTCTCAGTATTTGACAATTCACAGGAAGATGTTGTGAGGAAGTATACCCGGAGGCTGAAAGATGAGGCGTCCTGGTGGTTCCGGAGATTCGGTGACGTGGAGGTTGATACCGTCTATTTTGGGGGAGGGACGCCGTCACTTCTGGAACCGGTGGAAATATCCGGTATCATTGAGAGCCTGAGAAGAAATTTCAGGATTGCGGATGATTCTGAGATTACAATTGAAGTAAATCCCGCTGATGCAACGAAAAGGAAAATTGACGGATACAGGGATGCAGGTGTTAACAGGGTAGTACTGGGCGTGCAGACGTTAAACAGGAGGCTCCACCGGGTGATCGGAAGACGCGGAGACCCGGTACAGAGAGAGCATCTTGATGAATTTTTCAGAGTAAAAGGGATAATCCACTCCCTTGACCTCATAACCGGAATACCCGGCCAGAGTACCGAGGAACTCTCTGAAGATCTCGAAACCATTACATCGTATAATCCGGAACACATCTCTGTCTATCTCCTTACTCTTGATAAAAAGACCCCCCTTTATAAAAAGATTGATCCGGATGACACCTTCCAGGAACTGCAACGGGATTTATTTGAAACCGCAATGAAGTATCTCAATGAGAAGAGCTATATCCACTACGAGATATCCAATTTCTCCCTCAAAGGGTTCGCGTCACGACACAACATGAAATACTGGACATTTCAGCCATATATCGGTTTAGGGCCCGGAGCACATTCATTTATCCGTAACCGGAGATATATAAACAGGATGAGTATTGGAAAATACCTTGAATCGGTGGACCTGGAACTGGGAGAAGATGTAAGGAGCGGATATGCTCCCCTGGTTGAGTATATCCTCACAGGCCTCAGGTTGAGAGAAGGTTTTTCACTGGAGAAGATGAAGAAGTTGACGGGATTTGGACTCCCCGAAAAAGTCTCCGAAAAATTTCATAAGCTTGAAAGAGACGGCCTTGTAAGGATAAAGAAAGGAACCGGTGAGCATCAGATACAACTTACAGAGAGGGGTATTCTCCTTGCTGATGCGGTTATCTTTGACGCGGTTGAATCGCTTTTATGAGTCTTCTCTTATGACAAAATAGTTCTTGTGGGTTTCCATGATACGTTTAAAGTATTTGGCTTCCTGCAGCTTCCCCGAAATATTACAATAATAGTAGAGGATCTCACTTGCCTTAATGATATAGATATTCAGGTCCTTTCCCTTAACTCCCTTGGCGATTTCCCCTTTTCCCGATTTAATAAGTTTGATGGCATATTTCAGAAGCTGGTTAATATCGGATATGTCCCGCTTCAACTGCGCATCGTTTTTCTGATAAAGCTGCGTGATCTGGTATTCGTCAAGGCTTCCTGACTGGAGAAAAAACTTTTTTATATATATCATGGATTTACTGATGTAAACTTTTTTCAGACCGTTGTTCAGGCCCTCTCTGAGTATTTCAAAGGCAACAACTTTCTGGTCATCGGTGACAGGCCCGTCGTTATATGTCATGGTATAGAGGTTAAAAGCCATTTTTTCAACCTCCTTGCAGTCTATGTCCTGATTGATTATCTGTGACAGTTTTTTATAGTTGTTTGGGTTTCTGTTCAGTATCTTTATATAGAGATCTATCCCCTTAATCGCTTCGGAATAGACCTGGTGTGTGCTTGATGAAAAATTTCGGGCAGAAAGACATTTCATCCCTTCCAGTATCAGGGGGGACTGAGCAGTAATGAGAAGAGCATCCATATCAGGTTCGAAATCCTGAGATGACCTTCTTTTTTCAGGAGGTATTTCCACCTTGACTTTGTCGGTTTTATGAATTCCTTCATCACCAACTTCATCGTAGAGCTTTTTATTCAAATCTGTTTTTTGGGGAGCTGCCTTATCATCTTCTCCCATAAATGAGCTGAGTTCATCGTCCAGGGAGGAAAAGCCCTTTTCAGATTCCCCGGGAGGGGAAGAAATATTATCGTCATCATCAAAAAGGGATGAAAAATCATCATCTGGCATAGTGTAAACCTTTGAAAGTTCTTTATTATAAAAAAAAGTAAATTACATCATTTTGAGAATTGATACTCATCCGGTACTTCGACTGCGTGATTTTTAACTCATTTCAAAATGTAACGACTGTTACAAAATCTTATTGGTGCAAAATCACGCGGGCTCGGCACTAGTGTTGATTGCTGGATACATATTATCATAAAATATTTATGTCAAGCCCGATTTAGGCAAATAAAGGGCATATTTGAAAATAATGGTTGTTACCCGTTTTGTTGTCAAAAATGGCACTATTGAAAAATGTGTACTTACAACTATCTTATATAAATCCGGGGGACACGTGATGTGATCTGGCAGGTAACTTCGTATGAGATTGTATCATAGATATGAGCGATATCATCAGCTGTAATCTTCTCCTTGCCGAAAAGTATCACCTCCTCTCCTGTTTCGTAACTATCATCTCCAAGGTTGACAAGGATCTGGTCCATGGTCACCCTGCCCACAACAGGGTATTCTTTTTCCCGGATGATGACTTTTGCCCTGTTTGAGAGAGCCCTGTTGTATCCGTCTCCATACCCGATTGCTACAGTGGCAATATTCGAATCGGTTTTTGTGAAATATGTCAATCCATAGGAGAGGCCGGTCCCTTTTTTTACCCGTTTGGTAAACACTATGCAGCTTTTTAAAGTCATGGCCGGTGTAACCATTATTTCGGATTTCATTCCGTATAATGGCTGGTAGCCGTAAGACATGATGCCCGGTCGAATCATATCAAAGAGATCATGGGAAAAATTCATGGTACCTGCACTGTGTGATATATGCTTCAGGGGGATCTCGATTTTCAGTCTGACAAGTTCATGGATAATCTCCCTGAACCTGCGGATCTGCTGCCTGCTCATATCTCTTTCTGGCTCATCTGCAACGGGAAAGTGTGTATAAATACCTTCCAGGTTAATATTGTCCAGGGCCATTATTCGCTGTATGAGAGTAACAGTATCATCGGCACTGCACCCGATTCTGCCCATCCCGGTATCAATCTTAACATGAATCAAGGCTTCTTTACCTGAACCTGCAGCTTCTTCCGATATCATTTCTGCTATCCTGTAATCTGCAACAGTCTGAGTAATAGAATAGTCGAGGACTGCTTTAACCTGGTCTTCTGCAGGCAGTATCACTCCCATGTTCAGAAGGGGGAGGGTTATGCCGGCCTCCCGGAGTATTTTTGCCTCATCAGGTGAACTTATGCCAAGAATATCCGCGGTGCCTGTCTCTTCCACATATGTTGAAACTTCAATGATTCCATGTCCGTAGGCATTTGCCTTAACGGGCAGAAGTATCCTGGTACCGCCCCCTGTAAATTCTCTGAATGCCCTGAGATTGTCTGCAATTGCCCCGAGGTCTATCTCAGCATAGGTTTTTCTGTACATGAATATGCTCCAGCAGTTAACCAACCATGATTAGTTTAAAATCACGTAGTCGAAGTACTAGAGGTTATCAGAATTTTAAACCGGCAATTATGTCAATGTCTTTTCTCCCCGGATCTCTTCGGATATCAGCTCCCTGGTTCTTTTCATAATTTCTTTTTCATTAAATCCCCTGCTCAGAAAGAGATCCGGGATATGGGAGAAGAGTTCCAGGCAGACATCCTTTACCGGGTGTTTGAATGAGAGAGCCAGAGAATGAAGGCAGATCCTCTCATGGGGGAATTCGTCCCGGGACCCGTACTTCGTATCTCCTGCTACGGGCAGACCAATGGAAGAAAGCTGGGCCCTCACCTGGTGTTTCCTGCCTGTTATCAGCCTGACCAGAAGAAGTCGTTGCCCGCCATTCTCCGCAATCTCCATAAATTTCAATCTTCCTTCCTGTGAATTCCCTGTTTTAATGGTGAAAACCTCTGTAAAACCTCTCTGTTTCCTCAGGTGATGGACCAGTTCAATCCATTCCTGTTGTTTAATGGGAAGTGAAGGAGTGCCGCTGACAACAGCCAGGTAATATTTTTTGACACTACCGGTGAGAAACTGCCGGTGGAGTCTCCTGGCCGCCTTGGAGGTCCTTGCAAAGAGAAGAATCCCGGAGACGTTCCTGTCCAGCCTGTGGACCGGGCCAAGAAAGACATCTCCCGGTTTATTGTATTTGAATCGGATATACTCCTTTGCCTCATGGAGGAGAGGTATCTGACCTGAATGGTCGCCCTGGGTGAGAACTCCTGCGGGTTTCTCAACGGCCAGGATGTGATTGTCTTCATAGATAACTTTCAGGTCCATGTAACACTTAGAGGTTAACATGTGCAAACGGTCAAGCGAAAGATGAATCGAAATGGACGCGAATTATTTTGCCCGAAAAATAATTCGCACACATCAAAAAAGTATCTTTTTTTAAAGAAAATTGCTTGAACTATTTCCTTCTGCAAAAATACTTGGTTCCACTAAATGAGTTTAGCGAGCGTGGTGGAACTGGCAGACACGCTAGACTTAGGATCTAGTACCTTCGGGTGTGGGGGTTCGACTCCCTTCGCTCGCAATAGTGCGGGAATAACTCAGTGGTAGAGTGCAACCTTGCCAAGGTTGACGTCGCGGGTTCGAATCCCGTTTCCCGCTCAGAGAGGCTGCACGGAGAAAATCCTGTGGCCTTTTTTTTATCCATACGCGTAAGGGATTCATGTTACGAAAAAATGTTTGACTCTCACATGGTTTGAATATTCTGTATTAAGTGAGACCAGCAGAAATTTCCCGACTTCGAACAGATCATATAAAAAACACAAGGACCCGTCGAGAGAAGAAAAAATGAATCTGGATAAAATCATAAAAGAGGTGTAAGTAAATTGGTATTAAATGAAAAAAAACTGGAAAATGCTGTTGTAGAACTTGAGATTGAAGTTCCCCTGGAAAATGTTGAAGAGGAATATAAAGCAGTATTTAACGATGTAAAAAAATCAGCAAAAATAGATGGATTCAGAAAGGGGAAGGCCCCTATTCAGATGATTGAAAAAAAGTACCGGGAATACGCTGACCAGAATGTTGCCGGCAATCTTGCCAAAAGTATGGTAGTGGAAGCCATCAGGGAGAAGGAGCTTCAACCCATATCGGAACCAAAGTATAATTATGAACATATCAGCAGAGATGAGCCCTTCAGGTTTAAGGCGACATTTGAAGTTTATCCCACTGTTGAACTGGGTAAGTACAAGCAGGTTTCTGCCAGTGAAAAGTCATGCAAAGTCACGGATGCCGATGTTGAACGGGAGATTGATACCATAAGTGAACGCTACTCCACTGTTGAAGGAAAGGAGGATGGTGCCATTGAAAAAGGAGACCTGGTTAATTTCAAGATGAAGCGGGTCGACAATATTGATGAATCGGAAAGGGAAAGTCTCGAATATAAAGATTATACGGTGGTTGCGGGGAAGAGCCAGGATGAACATGCTCTTGATAAATACCTGCCTGGAATGAAAAAGGATGAAGAGAAAGAGATTGAGGTCAGGTATCCGAAGGATTACCAGGTAAAAGATCTTGCCGGCCAGAAAGTGAAATACCTGGTGATGATAAACACCATCAACCGGATTATCCCCCCTGAAAGAAATGATGAATTCGCACAAAAAGCAGGTTTTGATACTTTTGAAGAAATGATGAAAAAGAACAGAGAAAGTCTGGAAAACTATGCTGATGAGAAAATTAAAAGTGACGTAAGGGGTGAAATACTCAAGACAATTGTGGAAGGATCAAAGTTTGACATTCCTTCAACCATGGTTCTCAATGAGATGTACAGGTTATTCCAGAGAACACAGGAGAGAATAGGCTCCAATGCCGAAAGCATAGATGCGTTTGCCCTGATGATCGGTATGAATCCCGATGATTATAAGAAAAAGCTGAAGGATGATGCGGAACAATCAGTAAAAACTTCAGTATGCCTCAGCGAAATCTCCAAAGTTGAAGAGGTAAAGGTTTCGGATGAAGATTACAGGGCTTTTCTCGAAAAAATGGCTTTGAGAAACAATAATACAGTTGAGGATCTGGAGAAGATCATCAATGAGAACAATTCCCGGGGCAGTGTGGAAAGTGATATTATTATAGAAAAAACACTGGATTTTCTTTACGATAATGCTAAAATAAAGAAGATGAAACCGGTATCACTTGAAGAACTTGTCAAAGAACAAGTAACATAATAGATTATATAATGTCAGTATTAAAGATAATTAAGTGAATTGTCAGAGTATCCGGCTGATAAGGACCGGGTATTTAATTGAGCATAATGTAAAAAAAGGATGAGGATGGCAGCCTGATAGTGCCGATTCTATTTATAGAGGGGAACATCAATAAATATTTTTTCTGATGTTCCTTAACGGGTGCACGAAGCACTCATAAAATATAAAAGTCATTTCGGCATACTTATGTAAAAAATCAGGAAGCCTGTCATTCCAGACTGATCAATAGAAAAATGAGGAGAAATCGATGAGTTTAGTTCCTATTGTAGTTGAACAGACAAGCAGGGGTGAAAGGTCTTATGATATTTATTCAAGGCTGTTAAAGGACAGGATAATATTTCTTGGAGAAGCGGTTGATGACCATATCTCGAGCCTGATTATTGCGCAGTTTCTCTTTCTGGAAGCAGAAGATCCGGATAAGGACATCTTTCTCTATATAAATTCACCGGGGGGAGTTGTTACATCAGGGATGGCTATCTACGATACCATGCAGTATATCAAGCCGGATGTTGCCACAATATGTATAGGACAGGCAGCTTCAATGGGATCACTTCTTCTTTCCGCGGGAGCAAAGGGGAAGAGGTCCGCACTCCCCAATTCAAGGATCATGATCCACCAGCCGGCTGGGGGGTTCCAGGGCCAGGCCTCCGATATTGAGATACAGGCCAAGGAAATTATTAAGATTAAGCACAAATTGAATGAAATTTATTCCCTGCACACGGGAAAACCTGTGGAAAAGATTGCCAAAGATGTAGATAGAGATTATTTTATGAGTGCAGAGGAAGCCCGGGATTACGGGATAATTGACAAGGTAATAGAGAGAAAATGATTATTGAGAGGCTTATATGACATCTAAAAAGAAGGATACGAAAACAAAGCTCTTCTGTTCTTTCTGCGGAAAAAGTCAGGAAGTTGTGAAGAAGCTTGTGGCAGGACCTGATGTATATATCTGCGATGAATGTATCGAGCTTTGCAATGAAATTGTAACAGATGAGCACGATTCTGATTTTGACGGAGATTTCAAAAGTCTGCCAAAGCCCAAGGATATTTATGAGATATTAAATGAGTATGTGATCGGGCAGGATGAAGCCAAGAAAATTCTCTCTGTTGCCGTATACAATCATTACAAGAGGATATTCAGCAACAACAAACTCAAAAAAAATGATGTTGAACTTGATAAGAGCAATATCCTTCTCACAGGACCAACCGGGACGGGGAAAACACTCCTCGCCCAGACTCTGGCCAGGATCCTTAAGGTGCCCTTCGCAATAGTCGATGCCACATCACTCACAGAAGCGGGGTATGTGGGCGAGGATGTTGAGAATATCCTTCTCAGACTGATACAGAATGCCAACGGTGATATCAAGAAAGCCGAGATTGGAATTATTTACATAGATGAGATCGATAAAATTTCAAGAAAATCAGATAATCCTTCAATTACCCGGGACGTATCCGGTGAAGGAGTGCAGCAGGCACTTCTTAAAATTATTGAAGGCACAGTTGCAAATGTTCCGCCCCAGGGGGGGAGGAAACACCCGCACCAGGAGTTTATCTCCATCGATACCCGGAATATCCTCTTTATTGTAGGCGGAGCTTTCATATCCCTGGATTCAATAGTTGAAAACAGGATAGGAAATAAAACCCTCGGTTTTGGCGCGGAGATTAAATCCAAAAAAGATGTTAACAGGGAAGAGATCATCAAACAGGTGGCACCGGAAGACCTGATAAAGTATGGCCTCATACCCGAATTTGTGGGCAGGTTCCCGGTTGTAGCAGTATTGAACAGCCTGGATACGGACGCACTTATACGGATTTTATCCGAACCGAAAAATGCCCTGGTGAAGCAGTACGGTAAAATATTTTCCTTTGAGGATATTGAGCTTGTTTTTGAAAACGAAGCAATAGAGGAAATAGCGAATATCGCCATGGAGAGGGAACTGGGAGCCCGGGGTTTACGGGCAGTTCTTGAAAAGGTGATGCTCGATTTAATGTACGATGTTCCTTCTGTGAGCAATATTGAAAAGATCACCATAACCAGGAAAATGGTTAAGGGTGAAGATGAACCTCTCATTACATACAGTGAAGAAGAAAAGTCAGCATAAACTGCTTCTTTTTAATGACCCATATAAAAAGAGTGTAAAATGAAAAAAAATATTGAATTTGATAAACCCTATCCCCTGTTACCGTTAAGAGATGTCGTTGTATTTCCCCATATGATCATTCCCCTTTTTGTAGGGAGGGATAAGTCTGTTAAAGCCCTTGACAGCGCGATGAAAGAGAACAGGCTGATCATCCTTGCAACACAGATTGATGCGCATGTTACTGTCCCTGAAAAGAAGGACATCTATGACGTTGGAACAGTTTCAGAAATTCTTCAGCTTCTCAAGCTCCCCGATGGGACAATAAAAGTCCTTGTAGAGGGGAAGCGGAGGGCCTATATTTCAGATCTTGAAACCGAAGGTGAATTTTACAGTGTCTCAATCAAAGATATCGAAAGGGAACCGGACACGGAAACTGATATAGCCGCACTCAAGAACACCCTCATGAAGGAGTTTGAGAAGTACATTAAGCTGAACAAAAAAGTCCCCAAAGAAGCCCTTACCACAGCATCGGGGATAGATGATATATCGCAGTTTGTTGATGTTCTCGCATCACATATCGAGATGAGGATTGAGTATAAGCAGTCAATACTTGAACTTGGCAATCCTTATGACAGGATTAAGAAGCTCATAGAGTTGATCAACGGTGAAATCGAGGTCATGTATATTGAGAAGAAGATCCAGGGCCAGGTCAGGAAGCAGATGGAAAAGACCCAGAAAGAGTACTACCTCAATGAACAGATGAAGGTTATCAAGAAAGAGCTTGGCCAATCCGGTGAAGAGGGTGACGAAATTGAGGAAATGAGGAAATCCATCGAGAGTACGAGCCTGAGCAAAGAGGCAAAGCAGAAGGCCCTGCAGGAACTCAAAAGACTTGAAAAAATGCCCCCCATGTCTGCGGAATCCGCGGTCGTCAGAACATATATTGAGTGGTTGAGAGATGTCCCCTGGAAGAAGAAAACAAAGGACAACAAGAAGATAGAGCAGTCCATGAATATCCTCAATGAAGATCATTACGGATTGGAAGAGGTCAAGGAGAGGATAATAGAATATATCGCAGTGAGCAAGCTCTCAAAAAAACTGAAAGGTCCAATACTCTGTTTTGTCGGCCCCCCGGGTGTGGGTAAAACGTCCCTGGGGAAATCGGTAGCCAGGGCCCTGGGAAGGAAATTTGTCAGGATGTCACTTGGCGGCGTCAGGGATGAAGCCGAGATCAGGGGCCACAGAAGAACCTATGTGGGAGCGCTTCCCGGGCGCATTATACAGATGATGAAAAAAGCCGGTACTGTAAATCCAGTGATCCTTCTCGATGAGATAGACAAAATGTCCATGGACTTCAGGGGTGATCCTTCATCTGCACTTCTGGAAGTGCTGGATCCGGAACAGAATTTCAACTTTGTTGATCACTATATGGAAGTTCCGTATGATCTTACCGATGTCATGTTTATTACCACTGCCAATGTCCAGCATGAGATTCCCCTGCCGCTCCAGGACAGGATGGAGATAATTGAAATTACAAGTTATACCGAGCCGGAAAAACTGAATATCGCCCTTAATTTTCTCCTGGGAAAACAGATAAAGGAAAACGGCCTCCGGGATAAAAACATTGAATATGGCAAAGAGGCCATGCTCTATACCATACGGCATTATACCCGGGAAGCCGGGGTGAGAAACATTGAACGTGTTATTGCCAAAGTCTGCCGTAAAGCCGCTCGGGAAGTGGTAGAACAGGGAGAAGACTTTAAAAAGGTCATTGATGAGGAAGTCCTTCACCAGTACCTTGGAGCCATAAAGTTCAAGTATGGCGTTAAGGAACTGGAGCATGAAATAGGGCTTGCCAAAGGACTTGCATGGACATCTGTGGGTGGTGAAGTGCTCAATGTTGAAGCACTGCTGATAAAGGGGAAAGGAAAACTGACACTGACAGGTAAACTGGGTGAAGTTATGCAGGAGTCGGGACAGGCTGCAATGACTTATATTAAAGCAAACCAGCAGTTCTTCAACCTTGCAGACGAATATCTGAGTGACTATGATGTTCACCTTCATGTTCCTGAAGGGGGTATCCCAAAGGACGGTCCCTCTGCCGGGATTACAATGGCGGTTGTAGTTGCATCGATTTTCAGTGATATTCCCGTAAGATGTGATCTGGCAATGACAGGAGAAATTACACTCAGGGGGAAGGTCCTCCAGATCGGCGGTCTTAAAGAAAAGGTCCTTGCGGCCCACAGGGGAGATATCAAACATGTTATTATTCCCAAGGAAAACGAGAAAGACCTTGAAAAGATACCCGATTATGTAAAAAAGCAGATGGTCTTTCACCCGGTATCAACCATGGAAGAGGTTCTCTTCCTGGCGTTAAAAAATCCGGAGAAGTTTTTTAAGGATTCGGAAAAAACAAAGGTACTCTTCGATAAATGGAAAGAGACAATTGACGACTGGAAAGCGGATTTTAAAAAGAACAAGACCGATATACCGTCGGAAGGTGATGATAAGAGGATGGAGATGTGAAACCGGTCAATCCTTTGTAAAATGAATCATCATCTTGTTGGAATACTTTTTAAAGGGTTCTTTCAGGTTATTTGAATATATTGAGATTATTGATAAGCCGTTTTCTTCCATGAAGCGGCTTATTTCATCTTTACTGAAAGCCCTCATAACATGTCTGTCCTCAATGTACTCGGTACTGCTTCCGGAACTTATCTCGTACCTGTAATTCACTTCCACAATCGTTTTATCAGGATGATCCATCCGGGCAAATCCCCTGTTCCGTTTTATTTTCTTATCTCCGTAGCTGGTTGTTGAAACATGGTCCATATCCTTTGCGTGTATTTTATCTATGGGGTATGAACTCCATATCTCAAAAAGCCCAATTCCCCCCGGCTTCAGGGCACGCCACGTATTCCACATGGCAGCGTCGATTTCACTGTCGTTAAGAAGGTAGTTCAGAGATCCGAAAAAGGAAATAATCATATCAAAATCATCATAATAATCAAAATCTGTTACATCACACTTAATATATTCAATTTTTTCCGGGGACCGCTCCCGGGCAATTTCCAGCATATCTTCGCTGCTGTCCAGGCCAACACAGTGTATGCCATACCTGGAGAGCTGTATAAGATGTTCTCCGGTCCCGCAGCCAAGGTCAAGGAGAGAAGGGGATTTCATTCCGTGAAGGTATGAGCGCACAAGGGATATATCGTTCTCAATCTCCCTGTTGATATTTTCAATGGCGAAGTAGTATTCAGCCAGCCTGTGGTATAATATCATTTTAAAAAAGGATCTCTTGAAATTTTTCTTTGCAGATTGCTCTGACCCTTTTCTCAATTTCCTCGGTATTTTCCAGTTCAAGAAGGGTGTTGACCAGGTTTTCGCATTCTTCGATGGTTATAGACCGGATGATCTTTTTAATCTGGTACATATAAGCGGGACCCATGGAGAAATGCCTGAATCCGAGACCTATGAGTACCATGGTATACTGGGGCTCACCGGCCATCTCCCCGCAGATAGAGAGGGGAATGTTGAATTTTTTTGATACTTCAACGACGTTTTTCAGCAGCCTCAAAATTGAAAGGTTCAGGGGATTATAGAGATAGGCAATTTTTTCATATATCCGGTCCACTGCAAGAGTATACTGGACAAGATCGTTTGTGCCAACCGAGAAAAAGTCCGCGTACTTTGAGAGAACATCTGAATTTATTGCTGCTGATGGAACTTCAATCATGAGTCCTATGGGTATCTTTTCATTGAAAGGTATGCTTTCCTTTTTCAGTTCATCCATTACTTCCCGTGTTATGGACTTTGCCTTCAGGAACTCATCAATTGTTGTTATCATCGGGAACA
The DNA here is from genome assembly GCA_050298055.1 of Spirochaetota bacterium. Classification (GTDB taxonomy): domain Bacteria; phylum Spirochaetota; class UBA4802; order UBA4802; family UBA5550; genus JBNKTL01. The sequence continues at coordinate 32,505 of JBNKTL010000016.1, read as the reverse complement.
TCAGCCGGGTATTTCCAAAATGGCTGGCCCGGAGAATGGCACGGAGCTGCACTTTAAAGATTTCCCTGTGTTCAAGGCTGAAGCGGATTGCCCTGCATCCCAGGAAAGGATTTCTCTCCTTCTCCGGTTTTGTGTCGGTATAAATCTTATCTCCCCCCATGTCAATGGTTCGGATTGTAACAGGCAGGGGGTTGAAGTATTCAACAACCTTTTTGTATTCCTGGAATTGTTTCTCCTCATCAGGGAGTGATTTTTCAAGGAAAAGGAACTCGGAACGGTAAAGTCCTATCCCCTGTGCCCCATGGTCCCTGATTACAACTTTCTCTTCCGGGATCTCAATATTTCCGTAGATTGATATTTCTTCATTGTCCAGTGTCAGGGAGGGGAGGCTCGTGAGTTTGGCCAGTTCAAGTTCCAGCTCCCTGAAATCCCTCTCATACTTTTCATACTCTATTATTTCATCATCGGTTGGATTTATAATAACCTGGCTGTGTATTGCGTCAACAATAACAGTATCGCCGGTTTTGGCAAGGGACGTCCCGTTTCTTGTGCCGACAATTGCCGGTATCTCCAGGGCCCTTGCCATGATTGATGTATGTGAAGTCCTCCCGCCTCGGTCAGTAACAAATGCCAGAATATATCTCTTGTCCATGAGGGCTGTTTCCGACGGGGTGAGATCGTTGGCAAAAATGATCACCTCTTCATCTATATCTGAGAGAGACCGTGTTTCGGTCTGTTGAAGGTTGCTGATAAGCCTTTTGTAGATATCGGTAATGTCTATGATCCTCTCTCTCAGGTATTCATCCTCGATTGTATTAAGACTGTTGACCAGGTCCACTGAGATATCATTTATGATCCATTCCGCATTTCTCTTTTTCTGGATGATCTCATTTTTAGCCTTCTCAACAATCAGGGGGTCTTCGAGGACCATGAGATGACTGGTAAAAATATCGGCCAGATCTTTGGAAAGTCCCTGGGAGAGCTGTTTCTGTATCTTTGATATATCTTTCTTGGTCTGATTTACCGCGTCATTGAATCTTTTCAGCTCATCGTTAATCTCGTTGTCCTTGACCATATATTTCGGGATGATAACTCTGCTGCTGCTGAAAACATACGCTTTCCCAATTTTTATTCCGGGAGAAACACTGGTCCCGCTTGTTAAGGTTGTGGACATATTTGTTTTATCCTCTGATTAATTAATCATACCCTTCTCATGAATATGTGTAAAAATAATTTTTTAAAATTCTTTACATGTTGTCAAGGAAATTGATGAATCCAGGTGCTCTATTTTTACGGATAGAAAGCCGGATTGAGCAGCCCGGCCGTTTCATCATATCCCATTATAATATTTGCATTCTGCACAGCATTACCTGACTGTCCTTTGAGAAGATTGTCGATAACAGATGTTATAAAGAGTTTCCCGGTCCTTTTATCAACAACCGGGCGCACCCTGCACTGGTTGGAGCCTCTTACATGTACGGTATGGAGAGAGTCACCGGTGACTGTTACGAAGGGTTTATCAGCATAATAGTCACTATAGAGTTTCTGTACATCATCCGTATTCATATTACTGTTAAGTTCGGCATAGGAGTTTATCAATATTCCCCTGTTCATGGGGACAATCTGAGGGATGAAGAGAATCTTCCTGTTGTTTTGAGAAACAGCATTTATAACATTTTCAGCTTCCACAAGATGCTGATGCGCTCCTTCCCGATAGGTATTGATGTTTTCATATCGCTGCGGATAGAGGTTTGCTTCACCGGAATTTTTTCCTGCCCCGGAGACACCTGTTTTCCCGTCGCAGATGATAGTATCGGATGAGATAATACCCTTTGCAGCAGCAGGGAGAAGTCCGAGGATCATGCATATGGCAAAACATCCGGGATTACCAACAACTTTTGCCCGGGCAATATTATCCCTGTATATCTCCGGGAGCCCGTAGACGGAACTTTCAAGAATTTCGGGTGAATAATGTTTCTCATCCACACCTTTGTTCCTTGCATAGACTTCATAATCAGGAATGCAGTTAAACCTGAAATCACCGCTGTAGTCGATAACGGGGATCTTCTTTTCAAAAAAATCCTTTATAATTGTCATACCGACCCTGTCAGGGGTGGAGAAGAAAGCAATATCAATTCCGCTGTAGTCGATCGCTTCCGGTGAATCAACCATGATATCGCAGTGTCCCGTCATATGGGGAAATACATCACTCAGTCTTTTACCGCAGTCTTTCCTGGCAATGAGCTGTTTAATAGTAAATCCCGGGTGCTTTAAGAGAATCTCTATGAGCCCCAGACCTCCAAAACCCGTTGCACCGATTATTACTGCATTTTTCATAAGCCACAACTCCTGTTGATTTCAGTTAAAATTCAGGTGCGGAATAAATCAAGCCGGTTTTATCTACTTTTCTGCAAATATGACCCAGTGGGAGACAAGTTTACCGGTGTCACCTACAATGCTTCTCTCCATGATTCCATATTTCAACGAGGAAAACCGGCAGAAATATTCATGGAGTTCTTTTTCGCTGTAAAAAGAGACAATAGATCCTTTAATATCGTCAAGCTCTGTCTGCCAGACATCATTTTCAATATGCTTCCCTTTTTTCATCAGGGTGTCCCTCTCAGATCTGAGGGTTGCAAGGAGTACACCGCCCGGTTTCAGTATCCTGATAATTTCATCTATCATTCGGGGAAGTTCCCTTTTATGGTTGTAGTGGAGTGAACCCCAGGCAACTGTAATATCAGTACTGTTTTCCTTTATGGGCAGGTCCAGATTATCCGACTGAAGGAGGAAACAGTTGTAGTTCTTCATGCATATTCTGAGAGCATTATAGCTGTCATCGATACCGGTAACAGAGGATATTCCCGATTCACCAAGCAACTTCAGGTGCCTTCCGCTCCCGCAACCGAGGTCTACGGCTTTCAATGGACCGGGTCTCTTGATACTATTCAGGTGGCGGTGAAGTATCCTCACGAGGTTTTCATCAGGATATGAGAGAACCGATTTTTCCCTCCTGTAATGCTCTTCCCACTTTGAACTCATCTGTCAGTATTATTCCTTAATTGTAATATTAAAACTCTCAATGGCCTTGTCGGCGTTCATAATCGCATTTTCCGCCGATGAACCCTTCGTTATAACAACACCGACCCTGTCATGGTTCGTTTCAGGTTTTTTGATTTCTGAACCAATTTCCTTAAAAATCCTTGAATAGATTGTGCTTTTATATTGAAGGGGGCCGTTTGGATTAAAGGAGAGGAGGTTCCCATTGTCTCCTATGATATATTTTACAACAACAGCACCTCTTTTCTGCTTTCCGGAAGGTATTTTAAAACCGGTCCCCGTAGTACTCATGATTGACTGGTCGATCATGCTGTAACCTGTTCTTAAGGGGACAAGGACATCAGAAAGGAACTCACCTCCAAATTCCGGTACGGCTTCAATGAGGTAGAGCCTGCCTTTACTATCGACAATGATCTCCATGATAAGAGGAGAGGTGGTAATTTCAAATGAATCTGCAACGGCCTGACCGATATTTGAAATTTCATCGATCTTATTGATATACCGTGAAGGTGAGACGTGCATAACATCAACAAATGAAGGATGCGGTGTCTTCATTTTATCAGTAATATCAATAATGTAATACCTGCCGTTGTGGACAATTCCCACGGCAATTATCTCATCACCCTCGATATATTTTTCATAAAGAGATTTTTCATTCTCTCCTTTTACGGGAAGGTCGTTTTTCAGATTATCACTGTCATTAATAATTTTTACTCCTGTTTTCCCATGACCCACAACAGGTTTTTTTATTATGGGAAAAATATCAGAGTTAAGCCTTTCGGTCCTCGTTCTGCTTGTAAAATTATATATATCCGGGGTGAGAATATTGTTTTTGATGAAGATTTCCTTCATTTTCTTTTTGATGACAAAATCACTGCTCCTGTTAAAGGGAATAAAGGGTATCCTGAATTTTTCATTAAGAAAGCTGGCGGTAATTACAGCCTTGCCATATGACCGTGTCATAATTCCCCTGATTGTCCCCTCAAAGAGCTGTTCACTCAACTTTATATATATATCATTGTAATTTTCGATTGATTCCACAATCTTCAGGTCACACTTAATAAAGCCTGATGCGCAAGGGTTAAAATCCACACCAATAATATTAAAACCAAGGCGTTTAGCATGGTTTATCAAAGGAAGCTGATTGATTCCTGCACCGATTGATACGAAATAATTGATTAATCTATTATTTTCTTTTATTTTAAACATCTCTCTCAAGGGACATGATTTTTATCTTTTCGCCAATCAATATAAACATCGGGCAATTTACCTGCGAAAATTCAATTAATATTTCCCAATTCAGAGTAAAAAAAGGAGCAGATCCACTTTTTTCACTTTCCTGTTGCCGATAATTAAAATGAAGAGTTATGCAATTTCAAATTTTTACCAAATAGTAGTTTACACTTTTCAATAATTGATGTATTTTAATAGAGGGATAAGTGAACTAAACCTGGATTTTATGAGTGTAACAAATTAAGCGGCTTTTCGTCATAATTCTAAAAAGCCCTTAATTTAAAATTTGACATTTCAATGAGAATTATTTTTATTATCAATTACCTTTATATTTGAAAAGAGAGAAAAGTCCTCTAATGAACTGTGACAGGTGCAAGAAAAAAAAAGCAACAATTCATCTTACTGAAATAATCCGGGACAACAGGTCGGAGGTTCACCTGTGTGAAGCCTGTGCCCGGGAGATGGGACTTAATTCAAAGCTCTCAAATTTCTCACTGACTGCAACCGATATGCTCTCATTCCTGGACCTGAGCGAACTCTATGAAAACAGGAGTGAGCCGGGAAATGATTTACTCAATAATGATAGTGAGAGCTTTATCTGTAAAAACTGCGGGTGTTCCTTTATGGACTTTAAACGGACAGGTAAGCTGGGATGCGAACACTGTTTTCAGAGCATGCACAGGCCGCTGGCATCGGTAATATCAGCATGTCATGGAGAAAAGATGCATGTTGGTAAGATCCCGCACATTATCCATGATATTATTGAGAATCCTGATGAAAATATAGAACCGGTAGATAAGTTCAGTGAGTTAGAAAATGAATCTCTCATGAATTTAAAGAAAAAGCTTAATAAGGCTGTAGCAGAAGAACGGTATGAGGAAGCTGCGCTCCTGCGCGATTTAATTAACAAATAAGGCTGATAAAGTGTTCAGGGAAATTTTACACAGGGAACAGGGTTTCTGGCTATCCAGCGGACCGAACAGTGATATCGTTCTTTCCAGCAGGATAAGACTTGCCCGGAACATGAAAGGGCTTTTTTTTCACAGCAATCTCACCAGGTCAGATGCTGAAGAAATAAGAAGTATATGCAGCAGGTTTGCGGAAGAATCATCCTTTGGGAAAAAGATAAAAATAATTGATCTGAATAACATCGGTTCCGGCGAGAGGAGGTATCTTCGTGAAAGGAACCTGATTACCTATGAAATGGAGATATCCGATTTCAGCCTTGTTATGCTAAATGAGGCCGATGATTTTTCCATCATGGTTAATGATGAGGACCATTTCAGGATACAGGTAATACGGCCCGGGCTTCAATTGGAAGAGACTTACAGGACAGCCGATAAAATCGATGATGAACTGAACAGGTTCGTAAACTATTCCTTTTCACGGGAATACGGATACCTGACTTCATGTCCTTCAAACATCGGCACGGGAATGAAGGTATCTGTCATGCTCCATCTCCCGGTTTTGACAATGAAAAACAGTGTCGGATCGTTGAGAGATAAACTTAAAACAGCCGGTGTTATACTATCGGGGACAATAGATAAGAGCGACCGTACAGTAGGCGCCATCTACCAGGTCTCTAACAGGGTATCTCTCGGGCTTTCCGAGATTGATATTATAGAAAATGTTGATTCTGCCATAAACAAGCTTATTGAACTTGAAGATAGCGCCCGGGACAGGTATATGTCTGAATCCAGGATTGAACTGGAAGACAGGGTATGGAGGTCTTTCGGGGTTTTGAAATACTCGAGAAATCTTACCTACATGGAGGCAATGGATAAGCTCTCAGATATAAGACTTGGGATAATCCTTGCCATAATAAAGAATTATGAATTGAGTACGATCAATGATATGATGGTCAACATTCAATGGTCTCACCTACAACATTATTTTAACCGGATTATTAATAGTTCGGATGAATGCGATGAGTTTAGAGCGGAATATTTAAGGAATAATATACAGAAAACGGAATAAATCATGTTTGAATTTACCAAGCGTTCAAGAAAGATACTGGAACTCCTTGCCCAGGCAGAAGGAAAGAGGCTGAACTCTGACCTTCTGGGGCCGGAACATATACTCATAGCGCTCCTCAACGATGAGGACTCGGTTGCCGCAAGGATCATGAAAAACCTCGGTATAAACTTTGACCGTCTTAAAAAAGAGATAGAACAATCTATCAAACAGAACGGTACAACCATAATACTGGGAAAGGTCCCTATCAGCACAGGGTACAAAAGAGTCATAGAAATATCCAAGGAAGAAGCAAAGAAACTTAAAAATAACTATATCGGAACGGAACATCTTCTTCTTGCAATTTTCAAGGAGGGCTCATGTTTCGGGCTCAACAGCCTGATTAAAGCGGGAATTGATTATAATGTCATCAGAAGTGAGATCCTGAGGGTCCTGGGTGTTAAGGTGAATACCGAAAAATCCCCCAACCTGAAAACCGGCAACAAACCGTCGGCCCTTGAAGAATTTACCCATGACCTTACAAAGATGGCTGAGGCCGGACTTCTTGATCCGGTTATCGGAAGAAACGACGAAATTGAGCGTGTCATCAGGATCCTTTCCCGTAAACGAAAAAACAATCCCATACTCATTGGTGAAGCCGGTGTGGGGAAGACAGCTATTGTGGAAGGTCTTGCGCAGCGGATTGTTGAGAAACTGGTCTCTTCCACTCTTCAGGAGAGCAGGGTCCTTTCTATTGATATGGCTGCAATTGTTGCGGGAACAAAGTACAGGGGAGAATTTGAGGACAGGCTTAAACGGGTTGTCAAAGAGATAAAAGAAGTGAAGAATGTCATCGTTTTTATCGATGAACTCCATACCATAATAGGGGCCGGTGCAGCCGAAGGTGCAATCGATGCGGCAAACATACTGAAGCCCGCCCTTGCCAGGGGTGAACTTCAATGTATCGGGGCAACAACCCTTAACGAGTTCAGGATGTATATTGAAAAGGATGCGGCCCTTGTGAGGAGGTTCCAGTCGATCCTTGTTGATGAGCCTGATATCGATGATACTATTGAGATCCTCAAAGGATTGAAAAACTCATACGAGGAGCACCACAAGGTAAGGTATACCGATGCCGCTCTTGTTGAATCTGCGATACTTGCCGAAAGGTATATTCATGACAGGTTTCTTCCCGATAAGGCTATAGATATTATGGATGAAGCCGGGGCAATGGCCCGGTTGAGCAACAGGGAGAAACCGGTGGATATTGACAGCCTTGATGGTGAAATTGATATCCTCAATAAAAGGAAAAACGAACTCGTGCTTTCCCAGGAGTATGAACAGGCAGCTTCAATACGTGACGTGATCATTGAGAAGAAGGAGATTCTCAACTCAAAACTCAGTGACTGGATCGATAAGAAGAATGAATACGAAGTGGTTGTTGATGCCGAGCTCATAGCGTCAATTGTTTCCGAAAGTACCGGGATCCCCGTAGAGAACCTCGAGGAGTCCATGGCAGAGAAACTCCTGAGAATCGAGGATGAGCTCCACAGGAGAATTATCGGGCAGGATGATGCCATATCAGCTATCAGTAAATCCATACGGAGGACCAGGGCCGGACTCTCAAGTTATGACAGGCCTTCCGGTTCATTTATTTTTCTCGGTCCCACAGGTGTGGGTAAATCTGAGCTTGCAAAAGCACTGGCTGAATTCCTTTTTGAAGATGAAAAGAACCTTATCAGGCTGGATATGTCAGAATACATGGAGAAACACTCGGTCTCCCGGCTCATAGGTGCTCCTCCCGGATATATCGGTTACGAAGAGGGAGGTCAGCTTACGGAGAAGGTGAAGAGGCGCCCGTATTCTGTGATTCTCTTCGATGAAATTGAAAAGGCCCATCCTGATCTCTTTAACATACTTTTACAGGTGCTTGAGGAGGGAGAGCTCACGGACGGTTCAGGTGCCACTGTAAGTTTCCGGGATGTCATAATCATTCTTACGTCAAATATCGGGAACCGGAACTTTCAGAAGGGAGGAAGACTTGGATTCAAGGACCGGGATTTATCCGATAATGATAACTTTGAAACTGTTTCCGATGAATTCAACAGGCTTTTTAATCCTGAGTTTATCAACAGGATTGATGAAGTCATTTATTTTCACAAGCTGGACAGGAACCACGTAAAAGAAATTGTCAAGATAATGCTTGACGAGATAAAGCGAAAACTTCTTGAGAGGAGCATTGAAATAAATTTTTCTTCCAGTGTGTTAAATCATATTTCTGATACCGGTTATGATGAAAAATACGGGGCCAGGAATATCCGAAAGGTAATACAGAGAGACCTCGAGGACGCCCTTGCCGTTGATCTCCTCAAGGGAAAATTCAACAACGCAAAAAAAATCCAGGCTGTGATGAAAGGGAAAAAAATTACTTTCCGTATCAAAGAATATCTGGAAAATGACACAAAAGTTGCAAAAGAAAGCGACGATAAGAATGAAGAAAGCATACCGGTGAAACAGGTTTAAGGGGACCTTAAATTGATCAGTATGATTGTTCTGGAAGGAAAATTATGGGGAAAACAATTGCAGAAAAAATATTTGAATCGCATACTGTGGATTCTCCCTCAGATGACGTTCATGTTTTAAAACTTGATGCGGTCTTCTGCCACGAAATAACCACACCAATAGCAATAAATGACCTTGTAGCACGGGGAAAAGATCGTGTCTTCGATCCCCATAAGATCAAAGTCGTCATCGATCATGTGACTCCGGCCAAGGACAGTAAAACGGCCCTGCAGGGGAAGATCCTTCGAGACTGGGCCAGGCGCCATAAGATAGGTGACTTCTTCGATATAGGCCGAAACGGTGTCTGTCACGCGGTCTTTCCCGAGATGGGATTCAGCAGACCGGGTTATACAATTATAATGGGTGATTCACACACCTGCACACACGGCGCGTTCGGTGCTTTTGCTGCAGGGGTGGGTACAACTGATCTTGAAGTGGGAATACTGAAGGGTGTCTGCGCATTCAGATCGCCGGTGACAATCCGAATCAATCTTACCGGGACTCTTCCTTCCGGAGTCTATGCAAAGGATGTCATCCTCTTCATCATCAGCAGGATAGGGGTTGACGGAGCAACAAACAGAATCATTGAATTTACCGGGCCGGTTGTGGAAAGGATGGACATGGATTCCAGAATGACACTCTGTAATATGTCTGTGGAAGCGGGAGCTACAAGCGGGATATGCTATCCGGATGCCGTAACAGTTGAATACCTCTGGGAGTTTATCAAAAATGATTATCAATCAAAGGATGAAGCGCTTTCGGATTATAAAAAGTGGGTATCGGACCCGGATGCTGTTTATGATAAAGTCATTGAATATGATATAAGCGATCTCGAACCGCAGGTAACCTTTGGTTATAAGCCGGACCAGGTCAGGTCAGTCCGTGAGATGGAGGGAACTGCGGTTGACCAGGTCTATATCGGATCGTGTACCAACGGAAGGCTCGAAGACCTGAAGATAGCCGCAGAAATACTTGACGGGAAAAAGATAAACCCCCATGTGAGGGGGATCGTGTCACCTGCATCCCCGGGAGCTTATTCCGGCGCACTGGAAGAAGGAATATTAAAAAAGTTCCTGGATGCGGGTTTCTGTGTCACAAATCCCACCTGTGGCGCATGCCTGGGTATGAGTAACGGTGTTCTTGCCGAGGGTGAGGTCTGCGCCTCCACAACCAACAGGAACTTCAATGGAAGAATGGGCAGGGGAGGGATGGTCCACCTCATGAGTCCCGCCACTGCTGCGGCAACAGCTATCAACGGCAGAATTACCAATTCAGTTAAATACAGGGGTTGATTGACAATATGAAAGATTTCAACGGCAATGTCCTTTTTTTAGACAGGTCGGATATCAATACAGATGAAATAATACCGGCAAAATATCTCACGGAGATATCTAAGGAGGCCCTTAAACCCCATCTCCTGGAGGATCTTGTATTGGAAAGCTTCAGGGGAAGCAGTGATATTGAAGGAAAATCGGTTGTTATAACCCGGTCGAATTTTGGATGCGGTTCTTCCCGGGAACATGCTCCCTGGGCACTTGAAGTCAATAAGATAAACCTTGTCATTGCAGAGAGCTTTGCGAGGATTTTCAGGCAGAACATGTTCAACTGCGGGATGCTTGCCGTAGAGCTTTCTGCTGATGATATAGAAAAGCTGTTCAGGGATTTCTCGAGGGGTGAAACGGAAGTTAAGACTGACCTGGAAAACGGCACCTTCGTTGTAAAATCAGGTGATAAAGTTGAAACATTCAGCTTCAATCTTTCGGATTATGATAAAAGCCTCATTGATGCCGGGGGATGGGTTGATCTGGCAGATAAAAAGTATTGAAGTAAACAAAAAATAATTATTAGATGTGCCTTTACTTTATTCTCTTCAGATTCTTGCTTTTTGTAATATCACCGTTCAGGAGAAAAGGGATCACATACCATTTGCCCCTGAGATTTTTTCTCAGTCCAATCCTTATAGCAGGAGCCGGAAGGTCCTGAATGAACTGGTTGGTAAATTCAAGGCTGATATGAAGATTCTCTGCAATTAAATTATCATTAATCCTGCCCCTGAGCTTAAGCTGAATGTCTTCGGACTGTAGTTGAAAGGAGTTAATAAAATAATTGACACCGTTGAGCGAAACATCACCGTAAATTTTGTTAAATTCAAGGTCTTTAAGTTTATACTTGAGCTCAGAGAGCCAGACCCCGAGACCGTTTTGAATTCCCGTATCGGCAAGCTTACCTTTGTCGATAATAACCTCCGCTTTTCCTCTGACGGTTTTCAGTATATCCTTTCCCAGCTCACATGAGAGGTTTATCCTGCCGTCGGCCACGCCAAACATTCTTCCTTTAAAGTTATCGCTGAGTGAAGCAATATCCTGCACTTTAATACTGTTAAAAAGGGTTTTCAGTGTTGCCATGGGCACCTCACCGGACATATCTATCCGGCCGCTTCCATTAACGGAACCACCCATGGTATAAGCACCGATTTTTTTAACATCGATTGTATTACCGGTTGCTTCGTAAATGATATTCAGACCTGTTATGGTTACCGGGTCTGCAAACATTTTTTTTGCTGAGATCTTTCCTGTTAATTGAAAAGGGAGAATGAAGGAGGTCTTTTTTGAGCCGTTACTTTTCCATTTTACTGTAAAATTCTCGGCAGAAATATTCAGGAATATTTTTTTTAGCAGCCCGTCTGTTGATGCAACGGAAACAAGGCAGGGATTATCCATAATATTAATCCGAAGGTTCTCTTTTTTGAATATGTTATTGACGATAGATAATTCAGTGTTTATGCCGGATAAGAGTTTCTTCTTTGAGTCAAAACCTATATTGAAAAGTTTAATTTCAGCATTAACCTTCTCCCCGGAATAACTGACGCTTCCAGAAGCCCTGCCGTAGAGTTCCTCCGGGACTTTCCTGATCAGGGACCTGATATCAGATATGCTGAAGTCAAAATCGGGCATCTCGAGTCCAAGGAGAGTTCCGTTAAAAGTCAGAAGGAGCTTTCTGAGAGAACCCTTCGATTGATCGATATTTCCGCTGGTATCGGATATCAGCACAGTCTTCTTATCTATGCGGACCCTGCAATACCCGATGGCATTAATCTTTTTCTGGGAATTGTAGATTGTAGAGACAATATCAGCTTTTCCTTCAACCAGATCTTTTGTAATCTTTAGTTCCGTAACACGCCCGGTTACAAGATGATAGGGAAGAGGGGTTGAGGCCCACCTGTATACCCAAGCCAGAGATGCTCTGTCCAGGCCGGTTTCACCGGTTATTTCGAAATTGTCCTGTTTTAAATTAACATTTATTTCCGGATAAAGTATTCCCCTGTCACCGGGCAGTTGGAGTCTGCATTTTTTTACATCAATTGTGGAATTCTTTTTCGGATAAAAATCGGAGTTAATCCTGTATTCACCTTCAAGAGGTTTCAATATTTCCGGGGGGTTTTTCAGAATGAAGGAGGTATTCTCCAGCCGGATCATTTTTATGTCAGCAGTCTGTTTGTCTTCTTTAGCCGGACCTGAAAGATCCTTAATAAGCTTTTTAATATTTGAATTTCCTTCATTATCAAATTCAAAATTTAATTTCAAATTTTTACAATAGATTCGGCTGATAAGGATCTTCTTTTGAAGAAGTGAAGGTAAAGCTACACCAAGGACGATATTTTCCGCTTCAGCAAGGACTTTTCCTTCAGAGAAGGGTATATCATAAATCTTAATACCGGAAAGTGAGAATCCCTTTAGACTGTAGTCAAGATCCCTTATTGAAATTTCCCTTTTCAGAAGATCACGGGCACTTTCAATTATCATTGCTTGAACTTTGTCCCTGGGGAAAAAATAAAAAACAAGAGCTGTTGAAAGTGCTAAAAAAAGCAGAAAGGATAATATTATGATAATAGTTAATTTGACTGCTTTACTGTTTGCTTGATTCACGCTTTCGTTCCATGACGGATTTCTTCCTGAAAAAATGCACGGTTTTTTCAAGTTCTTCAAGATCGGTACAGATAATTTTTCCCTCTTCAAGTTTTATATGCTTATCTTCAAGAAGCTGGACAATCTGTACCTCTCCCTTATTCTGGGGAAGTCCCACCATGTCAATAAGTTCTTTTGTTCCGAATTCAAAGTTATGCGGTTCTTTTGGTTTTATCTTGATTTTCTGTTTTTCGATCTGGATGAGAAGTGTGTCATATATTCTCCCCAGCATATCGCGAATGAGCAGATTCTCAAGCTGCCTGTATGCGGTCCAGATGCGTTCACTGAGAAGCTGAATCAGTCTCGTCGCAAGCTGGGGTTGTGCCTGGACCATCCCTTCAAAGTTAGATTTATTGATTGCCAGCACATTCACGTCACCGAAAGATATGGCCGAAGCAGACCTCGGTTTATTATCAAGAAGAGCCATCTCACCGAATATATCGCCTCCTTTCAGTACTGCAAGGAGCACTTCCTGGTCAACAATTTTCGTTATTTTAACTTTTCCCGATTGGATGATATAGAGTTCATTCCCGGGCTCATATTCACTGAAGAGCATTGTATTGTCAGGATAACTCCTGTTCATGCTGTCTTTGCCCTGCGGATCGGGAACCTTGTAAGACGCCTTGAGGGACTTGAGGCGCTGAAGGGCAACGTCTCTGTTATTTCCATTAGGACAGTACTGGAGATATCTCTGGTAAGCATATATGGCGTGATTAAAAACTTTTTTCTTTATATAGTACTCACCAATATTAAAAAGGTGAGAAGGGTCCTCTTCAACATTATTTTTAAGTGTCAGTTTAGTAATAGACTGGTCAAAATCTCTCAGCTTTCTGCTGAAAAACCTTATAATCTTCATGGCAACTGCCGGATTTTTTTGAATAAGAAGCCCGAAGAGTTCTCTCTCTACTGATATGAGTGAAACATTTTCTAGAGCAATAGCGGTTTCTATTCGTGCATGTGTACTCATACACGACACGACTCCAAAAAAATCCCCCGGCCCGAAAATAGTAAATGGCTCCTCCCCGGCGACTGGGTTCTCTTTTTTTACCTTAACTTTACCACTTCTGATAATATAGAAGTTATTGGCATTTTTTTTGCCTTCTATCATTATAAACGAATTGGCAAGGTAATTTTCAACCTTAAACTGGGTAGCCGTCATTATTCCTCTTTATTGATTCCGGAGTCGTAATTCATATTGTATTATTATAATTTCGGCATAAAATCAAGTAAATTCTTCAAATTTTTATTGGACGAAAAAGCTTTTTCAGATTGAATAATTCTATTCGAAATTAATGATTTTTATTATAACAAAACTGACATGTTGCTGCAATTTGAGTAAATACATTTTTATTAGACATAGAGCTGAGTCGTTACATTTATTCATACTTTAATGCTTCAATGGGTTTTAGATTTGACGCTTTCTTTGACGGATAGTAACCAAAAAATATTCCCACAGCAGCAGCAAATAAAACTGATATTATGATTGAAAAAATTGAAAAGATAAAAGGCCACTGGATAAAGTAAATAATCAGAAAATATACTAGTAGACCCAGGGTGATCCCTATGATCCCTCCAACTGAACTGAGAGTTACCGATTCAATAAGGAACTGTATCATAATGTCGCGTTTTTTAGCTCCTACGGCCATTCTTATCCCAATTTCACGGGTTCTCTCAGTAACAGAAACAAGCATGATATTCATAATACCCACACCGCCCACAAAGAGTGAGATAGACGCGATCCCTGCGAGAAGAATTGAGAGGGCTTTTGAAATATCATTTGCCATTTTTAACTTATCTTCACTGGTCTGAACCCTTAATTTATCCTCTTTGCCGTCAGGAATTGAGTATTTTTTTCTGAAAAAATTTCGAAGTATTACAGCTGTTTCATCCACAAGTGATTCATTGAGAGATGTTACGTAGATTTGTCTGAATGTTAAAGAACCCCCGGAGAGCCTTGCCATTGTGGTTGTTATGGGTATCGTCAGTATATTGTTAACATCCTTTCCGGAGAACGCTTCACCTGCTTCTGAAAGAACTCCGATCACTTTAAAGGGAATATTGTTTACGATTATTGACTGTCCCAGCGGATCGCTATTCAGGAAAAGCTCACTGACAAGTGTTTTACCTATTATGGCAACCTTTGCGGTCGCTTTTACTTCTTCATCGGTAAACAACCTTCCGGAATGAATTGCCTGGTTTACTATTTTAAAGTAATCATTATTTATACCCAAGAGAGATGATCGAAGATTTTTATTTCGATATTTTACCTGTATTTTTTCAGGTGGAATAGAAATTATTGGACTGATAAATTTTATCTGGTAATAGGATTTCTTTATATTTTCAACATCCTTAAGTGTAATATTCATCCTTGTTGTTTTTCTTGTATCCAATGATATTCCGTTTGTTCCATAGTTCTTAACCCGGTCCCGGACTGTAATCCTGGCACTGTTACCCAGACCAACCATTATAATTACCGATGATACACCGATAATAATTCCGATGCTTGTAAGAGCAGACCGCATCTTGTTCCTTCCCAGAGCTCTTACCGCAGTGATGAATGTATTTTTTATGTTCATAAAAAGTGATACTAGTATTATGAGATATTATTAATATCCGGAAGGATTACTCTGAAGTCAATAAGAATTCATGTATTTTAAAAATTCCACTGACCGGTACAGACAGTCGCTAAAAACTTCCAGGAACGTTCCTGGTCAATCAGGTATTTATTTCCTCAAAACGGGGACACCCGTAAATACAGAGATCCAGCCATTCATCATCAGGTTCATTGATATCCGAGAGAGATTTTCTTATAGATGCATGAATAAGGCAGTTGTTATTTAATTTGCAGAGCGGGCAGGCACCGCTGCCCATCGAGTTTATTTTTATATCCATAGTGGGATAATTATTTTATTATTGAAATTTTATCAAGAAATAAAAAATAAGTTGATTAAATAATTGCACAATCACATTTAAATAACATGTAACTATTGAGCAACATTCGTAAAAAAGCATAGCTGATATTTCCCTGCCGATGATCGCGGCCGGGACATATTGTTAATATTCCGGTAAATAGGCTTATTTTGGCCACAGAGTTGAATAGTTACGATAATACTTAATATTTTCAGGATAGATAATTATGAGAAAATTTCTGGTAATATCACTCTTTACGGTAATGATGCTTTCCTGCAGACAATGGAGGGTGAGTTCGCTTAAAAATAAAGAATTTTCCTTTATAAAAAATGGAGAAAAAATTGGCAGCATTAAGATTAACACCGATGAATATGCCCTTGAAAATCTTTCATTTAAACTCGGTATATATAACGGTAATATCTGTACTGCTGATAATAACCTGAAGAGAGTCCAGGTCATAGAACCGGGAGGTAACGTGAAACTCATCATTGGACAGGTAAAGGATATTGATGAGAAGAATATTAATCTGGCATATTTTAATTTTAATATTATCGGTACTTTTACAATGGATAAAGATGATAATATCTATGTGCAAAACAGGTTCCAGACCAGGGTAAGTAAATTTACAAAAAAAAATAGCAACGGAGCTGATGAGGATATAAACTTCTCCCCTTCATATATTCTTGTTTTTAATGAGGAGGGAAAGCTCCAGTATACAATTGGACAGGAGGGTACACCTGATATTCCGTTCTATTACATTGAAAAGCTCGAAATTGATGAAAGAGGACGGCTTTTTGTAATATCAAGATCATTCAACTCATGGACACTTTTTAGATTTGAAAACGGGAAGAGGGACTTTTATGCAGATCTCAGTAAAATCGAATTCAAAGAAAAGGAAGGAAACGATGAGTATGGAGGAAAGATTGAAAATATTAAAATGTTCAAAGACGGCGAAAAACTTCTCCTCTCGGTTGCATATTATCACGGCATACGGCTGAAGTACAGGAAAATCTACGAATATTCAATAAGCAAAAAAAATATCAGCCGAATGATTGTTAATATTCCCGATCCGAAAAATGTCCTTTTTAATATTTTTGATGATAAGCATATCTATTTCTGGGACATGGAAGGGAAGGAGATCAGATTTATGATATGTAATATGGAAGGAAATGTTATCAACAACATCGTTCTTGATATTAACCAGAGCAAAAAATACTATATGAAAATTATTTCCGATGACACGGGAGGAATCTACTCATATCATGTAATGAAAAAAGGAATAAAGATATTCGAATGGGAGTAGCAGCTTGAAGATTGCAACAGCCTCACAGATGAAGGAAATTGACAGGGTGACAATTGAGGAAAGGGGTATCCCCGGCGAAGTTCTCATGTACCTGGCAGGGTATTCTGTCAGCCGGTATATCCTTGATCATATCCCCATCCCTGATCATGCAGTGGTTTTTGCCGGTTCGGGAAATAATGGCGGTGATGGTTTTGTTGCTGCTCACTTCCTCAACAATGCAGGTATCAAGGTAATAATTTATACCACGGGAAAACCGGGTGCTTTTACCCATTCCACAGAGATATACTATAATCTCTGTCTCAACTCAGGACTTGAAATAAGATATGTTGATGACAATCCCGAAACAATTACCATTAATGATGACAGCATTGTTGTCGATTCATTGACCGGAACAGGTTTTCGGGGCGTACCCCGGGGGGGGCTCAACATTATTATTGAGGCCATAAATAATTCATCTGCCAGAGTTGTTGCCGTTGACATGCCCAGCGGCCTTCCCTCTGACGGGGGCGCCCCGGAAGGCAATGCTGTAAGGGCTGATTATACGGTCACAATTGGTCTTCCTAAAGTGTCCCTTGTTGCCTATCCGGGAAAAGAGTATGCAGGACATGTTCAGGTTGCTGATATCGGTTTTCCTGCCGACCTCACCGACTCGGAAAGCATTAAAAGAGAACTTATCGACGAGCATTATGTTAAAAGCTTTTTGCCCTTGACAAATACTCCGGATCTTCACAAAGGAGAGAGGGGACACCTTCTTCTTGTGGGGGGATTCCCCGGCTTTGAGGGTGCCATAATGATGACAGCTGCTGCCGCACTGGAAACCGGTATAGGCCTTATCAGCCTTATTACAACGATGGGCGGGCGGAAGATCATTGCCGGTAAAATTCCGGAGCTCATGACCAGGTCACTGGGCGAAGAAGGAGAAATAGATGAGCTTAAGAGGCTTCTGGAAGAGAGAAGATATGATGGAATTGTGATCGGTCCCGGAATGGGGAGGGCTGAGATTGCATCAAAAACTTTTTTCGACATCATGAAGCTTCTTCCGGATACCGGAATAAAAAAAGTCCTTGTGGATGGTGACGGTCTTTTCCACCTCGCATCATACCTTGAGAAAAACAGACTTCCTGGCCAGGTGAAGTTTCTGATCACTCCTCATTTTGGTGAAGCCTCAAGGCTTATAAAGGCAGATGTGGGAACAATAAAGAGTAACAGGGTAAAAGCAGCAGAGGAATTGGCCAAAAAAACCGGTGCAGCAGTAATTCTCAAAGGCCCTGCCTCCATTGTGTCCGACGGGAATTTCACATTCATCAATACCACCGGTAACCCTTCACTCGCAACAGGAGGAACAGGAGATGTCCTCTCCGGAATTACCGGTGCCATCATGCTCAGGGAGGACACACTAACTGCATTATGCCTGGGAACATATATCCATGGAGCAGCGGCAGACCTCCACTGCTCCCGGAATGCTGCGGATATCCTCAAAGCTACCGATCTGATCGGTTATATCCCGGAGGTGATTGGATCGGTTTAAATAATATGGGTACCCCGCTTGAAGTTATCCTTACTCCTGTTTTTTCTCATCACCTGAATAATCAATTTTTCCGAAAGCAACAACGACAAATGCACTCAGTTCATGATTTCCCTTTTTCGTGTCACCGTATGACTTGTTTCTCCTCTCCGCATCGATACCGTATCCATAATCCAGGAAGAAGGGGATGAGATCGGCTATGTGCATGGTCAGGGAGAGGGAAACACTTCTCCAGTATTTCCGTGAATAATCGGGAGCGCCTATGACCTTGTTATCCTCCGGCATGTAGAGACAATTGAAAGCGGGTTCTATCCGCATCTGCCAGAAGGGGACCGGAATTCCAAAGGATGCTTTCCCGATAGCATACATATGATGGTAGAATTCAGTATAGAAGTACCCGGGAATGATCGCATGGTCAGCCTGGAGGTAACCGATCTTTTCCGCATTGTTCCTGTCAACATTCTCCTGGTATGAGCCGAGGAAATCAAGTTTCAGGTTATAATCACCGGGAATATTATAATATGCGCCCAGGTCAAGGTAATACCTCTGTGTTACCGGGTCATCGGAGAGTTCCGGCACTGTCCCGTCAGGGAGGGTCCTGTCCTGGAAACTGTAATCGGTCCGGTTGGTATACTGGTACATGAACCGTGCCATGACTCCATGCTTGATAATACCGAAGTTCTTTTCAGTGGTATTTTTCAGAAGGAGTTCTATGCTTGCCGTGTGTTCATAGTGAGAATCGGGTATCTCCATATTCGGATTGTCATCCTCTCCGGAATAATAGTGGTAATCGGGAATATACTTGATTTCCGTAGAAAAAATATCTGTCCAGTGATACCTGAAGTAGAAGAGAGGCCCCGCATAAAATCCCTTTATTTCGTTTTTTGAATCGGAATATCCTTTATAGTAATCGGAATATGCTCCATAGACAGAGTGCGCCCACATGGGCATGATCCCGGCATTATAGGTATTGCTCTCTCTCCCGAATTTCATAAAAACGGTAACTGTTGTAGCACCGGTTTCCCAGTAGAGGTTTTTTGAATCATCGAGATATTGCCAGAAGCTTGCATAAATTATTGGTGATGTCTTGTTGGTCCCCTCGCTCACAGGTCTGTCTGCACCTCCGGCAGCGATAAAAGAGTATTCTCTCTTTTCAGAGGCAGATATCCCTCTCTGCAATCCAATTATAATGACAATAATTGTAATGAGTTTTAATTTTCCGTTCAAAGCCACGGCCTCCTTCTGATATTTTTTTTCTAATTACTCAGCTATGTGTAAAAATCATCATATTCAATAAAAACATAACTGATATGTTCCCGCCGTCGAAGGCGGCAGGGACATATTGTTGTTATCTTTGGCAAATATTATTTTTTTGTCATATAGCTGAGTAGTTGCTTTTTTAACTACAATTTTCATAAGGATAATGATATATCAAGAAAAAAACAATAACGCATACTTCTGAAATTCTTAAATAGAATATGGAAAGAAAAAAA
The DNA here is from genome assembly GCA_050298055.1 of Spirochaetota bacterium. Classification (GTDB taxonomy): domain Bacteria; phylum Spirochaetota; class UBA4802; order UBA4802; family UBA5550; genus JBNKTL01. Next base: position 12,501 of record JBNKTL010000016.1, on the reverse strand, counting down.
TTTTTTTTGACATTCAGGACAGGGAGGTAATAATTTGTCGAAAATCGAGTAATGTGTAAAAAAAATGTACCAGTTTATTACATCTGGATTGTTTCAATATATAATACAATTCAGATTTAAATATATTAAATAACCAGGAGTATTAAAATGATCCGCTCATTTCTCATGAAAACAGCCATTCTGGCAATTGTAATCTCAATTTCCCAATTTCCTTCTCTGGGTGCTGATGGTGACAAAAACCCGAACCTGAATCCACAACAACAGGTGGAGAATAATATTGAAAAAAATCATTCTGAAAAGACAGAATTAGAAAAATCAAATACGGAAAAGACAAATTCAGAAAAAGTGAAGGATCTAAAGGAAGAATCTGAAGCTGAAGGTGAAAATCTCTTTTCGACGGTTAAACAGGGAGGTCCCCTGATGATATTCCTTATCCTTCTTGGGATATTTGGTCTGACAATTATTGTGGAGAGAATAATTTTCTACGTAAGGTCCGGTATTTGGAAAAAATCAGAACTTGAAGAGTACCTTGCCCGGTTTGCCGGTGAATCAAAATCGAGGTTCAGGGAACAGCTCGATGACGAACTCCGGGAAGCCTTTCAGATATATATCAACAGCGCTGAAAAAGGTCTGGCGCTTCTTAACGGTATTGGAAACATCGCTCCCATATTCGGTTTCCTGGGAACAGTTATCGGAATGATCAGCGCATTTGCATCCATTGCAGCAGCTACTACGGTAAACGCAAAGGTTGTGGCAGTGGGTATTCAGATCGCCCTTGTGACCACAGCCGGCGGTCTTCTCATTGCCGCACCAATCCTTGCCTGCTTTCATATATTTAACCACATCATTCAGAATGTTTATAAGCATGCAGATGAAATGATCTATGAAAAAACATCCAAGCTTCCCAGCATGATGGCAAAGTCGAACGCGTCAGCAGAAGATGAACTCTGGTAAGTCATTTTATTTGAGGAACATACTGTGGAAAACCCATGAAAAAGCTATATTATTACTACACAAGAAGAGAGAGAAGAAAGAGAGAATCAAAAATTAATGAATTTGATTCATCCTCTGTGGGAGACCTTGCATTTCTTCTTCTCATCTTCTTTATCGTAACCAGTTCTTTTATACTGAGGCAGGGGATCCTTCTCTCGCTTCCCCCAAAGAATGCGGCATCTGAAAAGATCGAAAAGGAGCAGCTTGTCAATATCTATCCCAACAACATCTCCTTTAATGTTGACGGGGTCAATATGAGCAGAGAGGAACTCTTTGAGAAGCTGAAATACGACAAGATGTCCAAAAACAGAATCATAGCGGTTGTGAATATGCGGTCAGGCGTGAAGTATGACAGGCTGGTTGATACCCTGAGTCTTTTAAAAGAGACGAAAATAAAGGACGTCTCGTTAAAGAGCGTTGCGGGAGAAGGAGAATGAAAAATAACAGGTCCTTTATGAAAAAACTTAAGATGGTGTCTCTCGGTTCTGCCATGGCGGATATGGCCCTGCTCCTCCTTGTTTTCTTTATGGCTACCACAACCACTGAACCACCCAAAGGAGTTGAGGTTGATGTTCCCAAAGCGGTAACAACCGGGGCAGAACAGGACAGCCTCTATATATCAATTGGAAGGGACGGAAGGATTTACTTTGAAGGACATCCCACATCCCTGGACTATCTCAGTGATCAACTTGCCATGAGAGGCGGTGAAATTGACAGGCCGGTGGCTATAACCGCAGACAAGAACCTGGACTACAGGATTGTGGGTGAAGTCCTGAATATACTCCAGGAAAAGGAGTTTCTGAATATTGTTTTTATGTCCCAGCCGCGGGAAGAGGGAGAGTAGGTGATATGACAAGTTATACTGAACTGCTGATTAAAGAAGAGAAATACGCCTACCTTGTTTCTCTGGCAATTTCTCTGCTCATGGTCGGTTTTATACTTTTCTATACACCTTCAGTGGAACTTGTGGAAAATGAAGAATCTGAATCACAGATACATTTAATAAACCTGGACAAGATATCAGCACCCAAGCGGAAGGTGAAGAGGGCAATTTCCACGGAAAAAGGGGATTCAACAACGGAAGAGACTGTGGACAGGGCAATGGGAACTTCCCTCAGTGACAATGCGGTGGACATCGCTTTTTATCCGAATATTGTTCCGCCGAAGCCTCTGGGGAAACTGAAGAGGATATATCCGAAAATAGCCAGGGAGAAGGGTGTTGAAGCCGTATTAAATACGGTTCTCGTTATCTCTGCTGAGGGGAAAGTGATGAGTGTGAATGTTGTCGCCGTAAGGCTCTCAAAGAGTTTACCCCCGGATATATACGGCATTATCAGTGCGGCTTTCTCCCGGGATGCTGTGAAGATACTTCTGGGGGCACAGTTTTCACCCCCGGTAGTAGAGGGGAAGAGGGTCCCTATCAAGATGGAAATTCCGTTGAGGTTTAAACTTGATCTATAGAAGCTGTAAAATTGAGTTGTGTATATAGGGTTATATTGATGAACAAACTGCTAAAATTAAAACTTCTGATAATTTTTATATTTTCCTTTTCTTTCGGATTGTATTCACAGGAGAAAATCGTTCTCTCCGGGAAAATCTATAGCAAAGTCACAAAGAAAGCCGTGGATTTTGCTACGGTTGTGGTCCTTGAGGACAAGGCCAAGGGGAGAAGCGATGAAAAGGGCTTCTACCAGGTCACAATCTCCAAACCGGGAAAATATACCATATACGTAACATCACCCGGTCTTCAGACGTTGAAGAGATCAATTGAGATCACCGGTCCAATGACCATGGACTTCACACTCTCTCCCGCAAGCATCAGAGGTGCCGCTCTCACTGTGAGGGGGGAACGGGACGTCCAGAAGGTCTCCCGGAGGACGCTCACAGCTGAGGAACTGAAAGAGGTCCCGGCCTCACTGGGCGATTCAATAAACGCGCTCACTTCCCTTCCCGGAGTTGACAGAACCGACGGGTTCTTCGGACCGCTTGTCATAAGGGGAGTTGATCCCGTACGAAACGGTTACTATATTGACGGGATGCCTATATTCGAGCCCATGCACTTTGGCGGCCTTCACTCTGTTGTGGCAAATGAGCTCATGAGTGAAATAGACCTCTTTTCGTCATCGTTTCCCGTAAAATACGGTGGCCCCCTTGCGGCTGTAATCGAGATCAATACCCTTGATACGGTCAAGGAGTTTGGAGGTATTATCGATATAGGGCTTATCTCCGCCACTGCACTGGTGAAAATGCCTTTAACCAGGACTGTTGCCGTTGATGATAAGCTTGAGGAGCAGAATGCCGGGTACTTAATAGTTTCGGGACGATACGGGTATCTCAGTCTCCTGGTCCCCTACATCTATGAGCTTTTTACTGACGAAAAGCTTACCTGGCTTCCCGAATATTACGATTACCAGTTTAAAGGAAAGTATTACCTGAATAAGAACCACTCTCTCACACTCCTTGTTATCGGCAGCGCAGATTACTGGAAGCTTCTCCTTGACGATGCCGCGGATTTTGATCCCGACAAAGGGGATGATCCGCTTCTGTCAGATCTCAACTTTAAGTTAGATTCCATGTTCAACAACTTCGGTGTCTATTACAATATTGACTATGGGAAATTTAAGAACCGGGTCATGGGATATGCCGCGCTCCTGAACCAGTATAGTTATGTTGATGCCGGTCCTAATGCCGCTTCCTGGTTACAGGACTATTACATGGATTCAAAGCCCTATATCTACGGTTTTAAAGAGTCTTTTAAAATCAAATGGGGCGGTGAAATTGCCGAGCTCAGGGGAGAACTCTCCTATACATACTATGATTTCAGTGCCGAAGGTAAATCAATTGTTCTTCTCTCCGGGGGAAATGAAATAGATCTTTCCGATGATGATGCCATCACAACAATCCCCGTTGACCTCAAGGCGACCAATAAGCTGGCGGGGGGATATCTTGAAAACAAGTTCACCTACGGGGGGCTTACCTTTGTACCGGGTGTCAGGGCCGACTACTTTAAGCGTTCTGATGAATATACCGTGGACCCACGGGGGATGATAAGCTATGAGTTTAAATCGGACACAACACTTTCCCTTGCCGGCGGAAGGTACAGCTCCTTTTTTCAGACAAACCCCTATTTCTTTACAAACAATCCCCAGTACAGCACCTACGGTTCTCTCCTGGAGCCGGAGAGGGCGCTCCACTCTGTTTTCGGTATAGAGCAGGTCTACGGTCTTTTCACGTTAAGCATAGAGAGCTTCTATAACTATTTCTCCAACCTTGCAGAGGCATACGGGCATGTTGATCCCGAGGAGGGTTTTGTGGAGGGCCAGAACAGCGGAGAGCTGAAGAGTTACGGTTTTGAGATCCTTATCAGAAAGGACAGAAGAGGCAAGGGAATGTACGATTATTTCGGCTGGTTGAGTTATACATACAATGAATCAAAATACAAAAGCGGCATAACCGGTAATGTCTGGGAAAATTCCGGGGCAACATGGGTGGAGACAAGTGAAAAGTTCGACCCCAACGGCGACAAATGGATAAACAATGATTTCGAGAGGAGACACTCTCTTAAACTTGTAGCAGGATACAAGTGGGAGGAATTCTCAATAAGCAGCAGGTTTCAGCTCTATACATCTTTTCCCTATACACCAATAGACGGTAATTACCCTCCTGAAACTCTTGCAACAGGTGACAGGTACGCACCCCGGTACAGTAATAATGTGAACAGCAGGCATTTCCCGGTAGACCACAGGCTTGATATCAGGTTCAGCTGGCAGCGCTATAAGACCTGGGGTCATATTAAGTGGTATATCGAATTTATTAATGTTTATGGCATATGGTATAAACCGAAAAACCAGCAGCACTGGTATTACAACCAGCCCTATGGATCGGATAATCCGAAGATAGAGGAAGAGGAGGGAGCACTTTCCTTTATCCCCAACTTCGGGGTGGAGATAAAGTTTTAAAAAAGGTAACTATAATGAAAGTCATTCCCGCGAAAGCGGGAATGACTTTCTTAGTATTGAGAAACTTGTTATTCTTTTAATAGAGTGGAATAAGTGCTGAAAAGCACATAAATATTTTACCTGATAAACTGGTTGGGATTAAGAGCTGTGGTTCCTCTCCTGACCTCAAAGTGAAGATGCGGTCCGGTTGACCGTCCGGTTGAACCGACTTTCCCGATGATCTGTCCCTTGCTGACCCTCTGCCCTTTGCTTACAAGTCTTTTGGACTGATGGGCATAATAGGTTGCAAGGTCATTCTCATGTTTGATAACCACAAGGTGTCCGTAACCGTTCCTGTTATATTCTGACCTGTGAACGATACCTGCTGCTGCTGCCTTGATGGGTGTTCCCGTAGGTGCGGCGAAGTCTATCCCGCGGTGAAAAGACCTCTTCCTTTTTGTCACAGGGTCTATTCTGTATCCGTAATTGCTGCTTCTCCTCCCTTCCGTGGGGACAGTGAAACCCTTGGTAGATGATGCAGTAGACTCCTTCTGCATCTCTTCCTTGTCCGGTTTTCTCTCAGGTTTTTTGTCTGATATATAGACGCCGAAGATCCAGCCTTCGTTGCCGTTGGCTTTCCTCACCAGTACCCACCTGCTTGTCATACTGCCGATTGTATCCATCTCCTTTGACTGGACAACTATCTCAACCTTTTCGGCAAACTCTCCTTTTCCCACAACGGCTTCATTAATTGAACTGGATGCCCTCATGTTTACATTGTCACCATTAACATAGCCGTAGATTTTTTTTACGACATCTTCCTGGAAGTAATCCTTATGCCTCTTTTCATTGATGTCGGTGATATCGTTTATCTCCATGGGAGTATCAAGTTTTGTCTTGCTGCCCCGTTTGAGGTTCCCGTTTATCTCACCCATAAACAACCTTATCTTTCTCAGGATAGCTTCCTTTCTCTCCAGATCACCCTTATGCTGATCTTCCACCATCTTTTTGAATTTTTCACTTTCATCTGTAACCGACTTTCCCTGGGAGCCTATGGCAGGGACGAGAGCGAAAATCAGCATAAAGATTATTGTTTTTCTTTTCATTTATATTACCGCCTGTCTTGCTAATATTTAAAGTTACCACTCAGCTATGTATAAAAATCGTCCTCTCTATTAAAAAAGAAACAAATATGTCCCCGCAGCCTATGGCGGGGACATGTTGTTTATATTTCAGTAAACAGGTCAACTTCAGCATAGGGCTGAGTAATTACTATTTAAAATATTATGCGAAAATTTTTAAGGAACGTCAAGAAAATAATTCATTGTTTTATATCTTTCAGTGATGAGAAGTTCAACCTGTAACTTACAGGCTTCGATTTAAGAAAGAGACCATATATGTGAACGGAATAGGGAGAACTCTCCCTGTGTTTCAATCTTCTTAAAGTAGCATATCCTCCTGCCTTGCCGATAAATTCACCCTTTTTATTGTAGAGTGAGACAATGATATGAGGAAATTGTACATTTATGCCGTTCAGGTTGGTAATAATGCCTGTAAGCCTGTAACCGGAGAATCTCTCCCTGCTAAACCTCTCCTGGGTGCTTTTAAGTTTTGTATAATATGTGAAAAACTTTTCAGGTTCAGGCTCAAAGACAATGCTGTATCTGCTGTATGATGCAGGCGCGTTGTTCATAAAGCCGGAGAAGGGGAGGGTCTCTCCCGGTTTTATACACCTGTCTGTGTATGCGTTGAGGACGGTAATGAGGTTCCCGCCGCTGTCAAGGAGTTTAAAACTGATTCGTGCCTTCGAAATATCAATCTTGCCGGTATTTCTTATTTCACCCATAGCTATCATCGATTTTCCGCTTCTGAAAAGCCCCGTATACAGCAGCTCGGCGGAGGGTTTCTCCTCGGGGGGCAGAGTGATCTTTTCACTCCCTCCTGATCCGGCTTCACTTATTTGAACAGGGGAATACCCGGGTGATAACACATTTCTATCACGGAAACTGACCGATACTGATTTTACAATAAGACCCGATTGGCTGTTTATAAGTTTAGCGAAAAGTTCTACACTCGGGCCATTAACACGAAGAGTACCCAGAATGATAGCGTCAACAGCGAGTATTCTGCCAATCCGAAGTGCGGAATCATAGTTTATTATCCCCGACTGCCAGAGATTCTGCTCCTTAAGTATTTTGTCAATCTTTCTCCTCTCAACCACGGAATATCTCCCTGTGTTGACAAGTTCGTGGGTAAGTTTTTCTGAGATATAGTTTCCGTAATCCTTCCGGGAGTCCCCGGTAGTATCAAATCCAAGCAGCGCAACCTTTTGTATGCCGGATTTTTTATCAATTGCAGAGAGATTTTCCGCAGCATCTCTCACGGCCCTGTCCCGGGCACCTGATTTAATATTCCCCGTACAGGACGAGAGAGCAAGAAGCAGCGAAAAGAGAATAAGCTGGTATTTCATAGAGTTATCCGAATTTTCCATAATATCTGGAATTATTTAATATACAGGATAATTTCGGTCAATCAAGTAATTTAATTGAAGTTGTTTAATGAAAATAATTTCAGTTCGACAAGAAAGACCCCCTAACCCCCAGAGGGGGCACAAGAGAGTATTGGAAAAATCATACGCCCCCTCTGGGGATTGGGGGGCTGTTGAAATATTTTAGAAACTTTTCATCCCGGCAGTTTAAAATATTTCCCGTTTTACTGAATATTTATTATTGACTTATATTCTTATCTGTAATGCTTTTTCCTAACCATGACGGCTAATGATGAAAAAGAAAGGGAGATTCCCGGCACAGATATTGAGGATGACGGTTACTATGAAGAAGAGGAACGGGAAAAAATAAGCGGACCTTTATCGGTCTTTCCCTCGTACAGATATGCGCTTCCCGCTCTTGCTTTTTTTCTGGCCTGCTTTGTCGCAACAATTTTCTTTCCTGACAGGAGTCTCAGGGAGATGCTCTGGGCAAGCGGAAGAACAGTCTTTGTTGAGCATCAATACTGGAGACTTGTTACCACGATTTTTCTGCATGCGGATATGCACCATCTCCTCTCAAATACACCGCTCCTCCTGGTTTTCGGCTGGTTTTTACGGGCGTTTTTCGGATTGAAGTTATTTCCTCTTGCGGCCCTGGTGACAGGAATATTAAGTATCGGGATCTCACTGATATTTTATATGCCGGATATGAAGCTGGTAGGCGCTTCCGGGATGGTCTACGGGATGGCAGCTCTCTGGCTTGTTTTTTATATCAGGTATGAAACGGACCACAGCCCGGGGAAGAGAGTATTCAGGGCCGCAGGATTTTCACTTGCTCTGCTCTTTCCTACAACATTCCAGGTACAGGTCAGCTATATTGCACATGCAGCCGGATTTTTCTCAGGACTCCTTATTGCTCTTGCGCTGATTCCCCTGGTTGAAATTAATAAAAATGTTGGTAAAAAAAATAAAAATGAGAATAATAACTATTAATAGGGCGATCCGGATATGGAAAAAGAAAAACTGATACAACAGGTCTATTCCCGGATAGAAGAACTTCCCACTCTTCCCGTGGTTGTGCCGAAGCTGATAAATCTTATTGAAGATGAAAAGAGTGACGCTTCCGGTGTAACTGAGATCATATCACATGACCCTGCACTTACTGCTAAGATATTAAAAGTGGCAAACTCCGCCTATTACGGGTTCTCCCAGAAAATAACGGAGCTTGAACATGCCGTAGCGCTTCTCGGATTCAACATGGTAAAATCCCTGGCTCTCTCCATCGGGGTCATCAGGAGTTTCCCGGAAGGGAAGGACACTGAGTACTTCTCCCATGACGGTCTCTGGCTTCACAGCCTTACCGTTGCTGCAATTATGAACGAGCTTGCAAAAAAACATGCGGGGAAAAATATCAACAAGTCGCTTTTTATTATCGGCCTGCTCCACGATATTGGAAAACTTGTATTCGACCAGTTTTTCCATGATGATTTTCAGAAGGCAATAAAATTTGCAAATGAAAATGATAAAGTCAAACTTCATGACGCCGAACTGGAAGTTATTGGAATTGACCACTGTGAACTTGCCGGAATACTTCTTGAGAGGTGGAACTTCCCGCCCGGTATCATGAACCCTATAAAGTACCATCATTTAAGAGAACTGCCCCATGATACATCTGCAATTGATGTCTCTCTTCTCAGGATCTCAAATATTCTCGCACAGGGCATGAATATTGGCGCAGAGGGAAACCCGTCACCAAATCCGCTGCACCGGGAAGACCTCGAGACCCTCGGTATGGATCATGAAGACTATAGCGGGATGAAAAAGCGTCTTGCGGGGATAAAAAAGAGTATTGATGACCTCTTCTGGTCTATGAAATAGAGTCCCCTGCTGTCTCGTGTTTTAATTCAAGCCATGCAACATCATAGGGTTGCAGTGTGATTAGAAGAGTGCTGTCATCAGCGACCCACTTCATTCCGCTCACCAGGTCGTACCAGGCAGCATCTTTACCGCATATGCCGGGAATTGAAAGCACTTCCAGGGGGATATCCAGATGACAGGCCTGCCCGGTAACATTTATCAATGCCATGATATGCTGGTCTTTTTCAGGAGATATCCTCATGACAGCGAATACATGGGGCGAGAGGTTGAGGACAGTCTGTTCCCCGTTGGGATGAAAGGCCCTCTTTTCCGTCCTTATTTTGAGGAGCCTGCCGAGCTCCCTGCTTATCCTGGATATTTTTGAGAGGGGGTCATCAAGGGTTTCCATTATGCTGTGGTAGGAAATAACGGTACGGTTGATGTCCCTTTTGGTGCTGGACTTCGTAACAGCTTCAATATCATTCATGGTTCCGATGAGGCTGTGGAGATAGATTCCGGGGACACCCGGTATGACCAGGGCAACGATCCGTGATGCCACGAATCTCTTCACCTGGAATGCAATATCTTCATCACTCTCTTCTCTATTCAGTGCACTGAACCAGGTGACATTGATCTCATAGGGCTCCTCTGTCCCGTCAGCCACTGTCCTGTTTGAGATCAATCCCCCGTGTTCTTCCGCTTTTTGAATGATAAATTCAATTTCTTCCGGGGAAAGGATATTCTTCACGGCCATAAGACCGATCCCGTCGTGGGAATCGAGAAAGTTAAAAAAGGTTGTCTCGTTTGATTCTGTTTTCAGTTCGGCTGCCCATTTTGAAAGGGCAGTGGCGTTGCCCGTATAAAATGTGTGAAGAACAAGCGGGGGCAGGGCAAAGTTATAGACCATCTGTGCTTCATCGCAACCGTTCCCGAAATATGAAATATTCTCTTCGTGGGGAACATTGGTCTCGGTTATGAGGGCAACACCCGGGGCCACAGTATTCAGAATGTCCCGGAAAAGTTTCACAATCTCATGGGTCTGCCTGAGATGGGCACAGTTGGTTCCCGGTTCGGCCCAGAGAAAGGTAACGGCGTCCAGCCTGATAATATCGGCCCCGTGTCTCACATAGGTAAGGAGGATATCGAGAACCCTTATGAGAACATTGGGGTTCTTGAAATTGAGGTCAACCTGGTCCCGGGAAAAGGTTGACCACACATAACGGGGACCGTCAATAGTATGGAACATGTTCAGTATGTCCGATGTCCGCGGTCTGAAAATCATGCTCCTGTCTTCAGGGGAAAGCTGGTCGGGGGAATCAAATGATATAAAAAAATCCTTATAATACGGACTTCCGTTAAGAAATTCCTGGAACCACCTGCTCTTGGAGGAGATATGGTTGAAGACGCCGTCGAACATCAGCTGGTACCGCCCTTCGAGATCTTCAATATCCTGCCAGCTGCCCAGGTTGGGGTCTACCGTTTCAAAATCGATAATGGAAAATCCCCTGTCAGAAGAATAGGGAAAGAAAGGGAGTATGTGAAGGGTGTTAATGGTCCCTTCAAGATATGTATCACAGAATCTGCTCAGGGTGGTCAGGGGAGAATAGTCATCGTCTTTGAGCAGGTCTCCGTAGGTAATCAGTATAATGTCCTTTTCAGAAAAACGTTCTTCAGGGATAATTTTTTTCTCTTTATGGATAAGCTCCGGGGGTTTATGAGCATAGTAGATCTTTAATATCCTTTCAAGCTCCGGCATATATGCTTCCGCGACATCTTCACCGTAGATAAAAGTCATCCTCTCAAGGAGTTTCTTCCGGGCATGTTCCGGCAACACAAGCCTCTCCCGCGCATAATCAGGTTCCTGGTTATGCACAGTCCTGGTAAAGCTGTTACTCGTTACATGTATATTCTCTGGTCCGGAACCTGACATAAGCCTCTTTCCCGTGTATAAGAAATTACTGTCTTGATCAAAGGAAAAATTGATATGGATTTTTTACAATAAAAAAAAAGAGGCCATGATATTTTCTTGACTATATTTCTGAGAATAAAAATAGTGAGTTGTTATAAATATTTAATAATTTGTAACTACTCATACATATGAAGAAATATACATATTTACTAAAATATGAACAATAACAGGAAAAATTTTATGCATAAGAAAAAGTTGTTATTATTTATTGCTGTTCCGGTTATCCTGACCATTTCTGCCTGCGGTAAGCAAAAGCTCGATACCACCAGGGAAAAATACAGCTATGCCATCGGTCACCAGATCGGCAATAACATGAAGAAACAGGGAATAGATATCGATGTAAAATCTTTTAACCTTGCCGCAGGAGACGTTATCAATGGAAATAAGGGCAAGTATGATCCTAAAGAACTGGAAAAGGTATCCAACGAGATAAATCTCATTATTCGGAGAAGGATTGAGAATCCTCAAGGTGCCAAACAAATTAAAGAAGAGTTCGATGAGTACTTTAAGAAAGACAGGGAAAGATGCAGCTATGCCATCGGAAACCAGATAATTAAAAATGTACTGAGACAGGGAATAGATATCGATGTTATGGCTTTCTCTCTTGCAATGGAAGAGAGTGTGAAAGGGGACAAGAGCAGCTTAACTCTTGAAGAAATGCGGAATGCCATGAAGGAGATGGCCCAAAATATTCAGAAAAGAAATCAGAACCCTCAGGTTACTGAAAAAATTAAAAAAGAGGGTGAAGAGTACCTTGTAAAGAACAGGAAGAAAAACGGGGTTGTGGTCACGGCATCGGGACTCCAGTATGAAGTACTCAAGAAGGGTGCCGGTTCCCGGCCAAAGGTTACTGACAGAGTAAAAGTGAACTACAGGGGAACTCTGATTAATGGATCCGAATTTGACAGCTCATATAAGAGGAACAAACCGGCCGTTTTTGCCGTTAACAGGCTCATACCCGGCTGGACAGAAGCACTTCAGTTAATGAATGTGGGATCTAAATACAAGCTTACCATCCCCAGTGAACTTGCGTATGGGACCAGTGGTAATCCCGGAATTCCTCCCAATTCTGTGCTGATTTTTGAACTTGAGCTTCTGGGAATTGTGAAATAGTTTGAAAGACCCCCTAACCCCCAAAGGGGCATAAGAGAGTGTTGAGAAAATATCTTGCGCCCCCTCCGGGGTTGTCTGTCGATTAATTGACAGTTAAGGGGAATTATGATGATTTGGTATATCATTACTAATAAATTATAAGG
>JBNKTL010000015.1:0-90431 GCA_050298055.1 Spirochaetota bacterium | reverse complement strand
CTATTTCCCCGGGGCGGGTCTCTATTCTGACTATCGGGTTTTCTGAATTAACTCTGTTTTTTTCAATATACCTTAACAGAGATGAATAACTCCCTTTGAAGCCCTTCTCGTTTAATACCTCAACAAGCCGGACATAGTTATCACAACCCTGGGATAACTTTTCTACCAGTTCATTGTTTTTCTTGAGCCACCCAAAATTTTCTGAATACTTTTCTTCTTGCCTTTGTTTCCTGATTTCATCCAAAATGTTATCCAAAGAACCATGATATTCAGGTTTCTTTTCAAGGATTCCTTCAAGTATTTTACGGTATTTCTTTACAGTATTCTTGGATACTTTTCTTACTCTCGCTATCTCTTTTATCTTCTTTTTGTTTAGCAGGTCTTCTATTATGTCCTGTATTGAATACATGTCTTTCGTCCTCTTGTCCAATTCTCACAGCCTCCAGTTTCCATTCTGAGGCCGTTATTTATTTTTAAGAGGGGTCAGTATACCGATTTTCAGGGGGTCAGCATTGCGATTACGAGGGGGTCAATATCGTGAAAATTGACACATTTTTACCCAATATGGGCTCCCTGAAATCATTCGATCAGATAATGGGCCTCCCTTTGCCAGTTCATTTAATGCCCTTGGTTTAAGCAAACTCTCAGTCTGGTGGATGTCTCTTGGTATTAAACTTGATAGAATAGATCCTGGATGCCCTTATCAAAACGGTGGGCATGAACGAATGCACCGGGACATGACACAGGAACTGGAAGGTCAAATAGATGGCAATTTAAACGAACACCAAAAAGTATTCGATCAATGGTGCGAGGTATTTAATACTATCAGACCTCACCAAGCCTTAGGCATGAAAACCCCTGCTGAATTATATACAAAATCTGAAAGAAAATATGAACCAGAAGATGTCTTGATCGTTTACGGGAGAGGATTTATAAGTCGTATGGTAAATGATCGTGGTTTTTGCAACTACAAGGGAAAAAGAATCTTTGTCGGAAATCCGTTCGCCGGATACAATGTTGCCATCAAAGAACAGCATAGCCGTATTAAAATATGGTTTGACGATTTTCTTATTGGTGTTCTTGATGAAATAACTGGCTTGATTATTTTTGAAGAAGATTCTATAAAGGTACGAAAAGCTCTATAGAGTGTTACCGATGTGTCGAGACATTTTCGTTACCGATGTCTTCGGGTTGTACCGCAAAACTCTATTTGGCGCATCCATGCGCCATTTTTATATTATACTGGAGACAATTTAAGTGAAAGTAATAAAAATTATATCAATCTGTTTTATGATTTATTATAGTTTTGGTTGTAAAAGAAAAAATGACCAAGGTGTTATTATTGGAGATCTAGTAAATATCAGAAACAAACCAAATACAGAAAGTAAAGTTGTCTTGCAATTAAATAAATATGATAAAGTGTCAGTTATTAAAAAAATTGAAACGCAGAATAAATTTAAAGAATGGTATAAAATAAGTCATAAGAAAAAAGAAGGATTTATTTATAAAGATTACATTAAACTAATAAGTAAAGGTGATTCCATACTAAATAAAGAAGATGGTTTTATAATTAAATTTCAAAAAAATCAATTATTGATAAAATCCATTCTTAACGATAAGATATATTTCTCTAAAAAGTTTAATCCAGAAAGCTTTAATGATTATACACATGTTGATAATTTAAAATTTAAAGACTTCAGTTATACTATTAAAAATTTTTCAAATACATTTAATAAAAGGTATTTTTTAATATCTATTAAACTTAATATTGGAGAATTATTCTTTGCTGGTATTTTTGATTTTTATAATAAAACTTTTTTAAATTTGCCAAAAAAAGCATATAGTCCAAGTATTATTGATGTCTCGAAATCAAAGCGATACATTGCTATTGATGATGGTACTGGAGCTACCAGGAGCTTAGAAATTATTGATGGAATTAAAAGAAAAACCGTATATGAAACACATTATTTAATAAAAAGTAATAAATATATGAATAAATGGCATGATGATAAATTTATTTTTCAACAGTATGATAGAGTTGCAAAAGATTGCCCTAATTTGCCCAAAAACAAAGATTACAATGCTTATGAACAACAAGTTTATTGGTATAAAGGCAAAATTGGAATAATAAAGAAATGTATATTTGGGTATGCAGAATAGATTAACTCTAATAATTTTGACGTCCATGTCAAAATTACAAAAATACTATTGCTGTTTGCGCCCACTGCAAATAACTAAGCTTAACCGCTCCGCTCCTCGGCGCAAAAGGCCGCGCCTGCGGTGCTCGGCCTTCGGCACATTGCCCATTGTTGCTTTCTAAAAATTTAGTTGCAAAAATAAATTCAACTCTTTTAAATACATTACGCAATCATGGCAACGTCGGTTAAGCTTTAACGTTATTATGATAAATGACTAAGGATTAATTTTAACTATGTTAGACAAACTAAATCAAGCTATTAAAAACAATAAAATTAAAGATGTAATGAAAATAATTGAAAGTGGTATTGAACTAAAATCAAATGATGAATATTGGAATTCACCGCTTTTTGAAGCGGCCACAACAGGCAATTCTGAGATTGTAAAGCTGCTCCTGGAAAAGGGAGTTGATCCCAATTACCAGGATTATGCCGGCATGTCGGCTCTTTACTATGCAGTGGACAATGGTCATTTAAACATTGTAGAACTTTTATTGGATAATGGTGCTAAAATTGATATGAGAGATGGTTATGAAGATCAAACTCCTTTATGTGTTGCTGTAAAATATGAAAATTTTGCAATAGTAGAGTTGTTAGTTAACAGGGGGGCAGACCCTAAAGCACATTTGGTTACACACCATCTTGATTTAGCCGCAAATATTAATGATGATAAAATAAAGGAATTGATTTATAAAGCAAGGGGATTAACAGATAATGAGTATGAACTATATAATGCAGTTAAATCAGGTGATGTTAAAAAAGTAAATGAGCTGCTTACTGAAAAAACAAAAGCAATGATTTGTCCATATTACAACCAGACTCTACTGCATGTAGCAGCTCATTTTGGGCATCTTGATATCGTAAAAATATTAATTCAAATGAATTGTGACATTGATGCCAAAGATTCAAGCAATAGAACACCCCTAACAGAGACTATCAGAGATAAACACTCTAATGTGGCAGAATATTTAATAGACCGGGGTGCTGATGTTAATATTATTACAAAAGATAAGTATACAGCTCTTTATTGGGCTATATTCAATGATATGGCGGATACTGTTAAGCTGATAATAAAGAGCGGTATTGATAAACAAATTCTACAAAGTGAATTTGCCTATGCTCTTAGAAAAGCTAACATGGAAGTAGTTGAAGCTTTTATTGTTGCTGGAGCCGATGTGGACATACTTGATGAACAGGGTTATACTGTTTTAATTAATGCTGTGCATAGCGGAAATCTAAATCTGGTAAAAAAACTGGTTGAAATGGGGCTGAATGTTAACCAGCCTAATGATGAGGGTTGGACTCCATTGCTCCACTCAATGGAAAATCCTGATATTACTAAGTTTTTATATGAACATGGCGCTGATCCCTGTGTAAAAAACAATAGAGGTGATACTGTTTTTCTTAACGCCTGTATGTACGGGATGATCTGGTTGATTAAAGATTTAATTGAAAAAAAACCGGCTCTTATTGATGAAAAGGGAGAAAATGGCTGGTCTTCTTTACATTATGCTGCCTGGCATGGCCGGGTTGAGGCAAGCAGGCTGTTACTTGAAAAAGGGGCTGACTTGCATGCTTTAGATGACAGTGGGAAAACTCCCCTGGATCTAGCTGTTTCCCAGGGAAACGATAAGCTTGTTGATTTTTTAAAAAGTCAAGTTAGTTCAGATTAATGGCATATTACCCAATATTCAATTCCAAAATATTCTTGATAAAAAACCAGCTCTATTAATTACAATATTAAATCATAACAGCACCGGCCAGGCAGGAGATGCCGGGTTGTAATGCAACTGAGGGAAAACCGGATAAGATCACGGAAATACAATGACAACTTATATCAAAAATATGACCCTGCTGCAGGAGAAATTCCCCACAAAGGAGCATTACCCCTTCAATTTGCCTGTTCTTAATCAAACAAGGCAGATCGTATTTGATACACCTGTGACATTATTTGCCGGTGAGAATGGCACGGGGAAATCGACCCTGCTGGAGGCCCTGGCCCGGGCAAGTGGTATTCATATCTGGAGCAAGCCGGAAGGGAGCCGGTATCAATTCAACAGGTATGAAAAAGAACTATACAGGTACCTGGCTCCGGAATGGTCCAACGGGCAGGTCCCGGGGGCATTTTTCGGATCAGATATATTCAAGGATTTTGCCGGTATCCTCGAGGAATGGGCGGCAACAGATCCGGGGCAGTTGAAGTATTTTGGGGGGAAATCCCTGCTGACCCAATCACACGGTCAATCGATGATGTCCTATTTTCGTTCACGCTATCAGATAAAGGGTATCTATTTTCTGGATGAGCCCGAGACGGCGCTTTCGCCGCGAAGCCAGCTGGAATTACTTGAGATAATTGGGGAAAATAGTCAGGCCGGACATGCGCAGTTTATTATTGCCACTCACTCTCCCCTGTTATTGGCTTGTGAAGGGGCCAGGATATACAGTTTCGATTTTCTCCCGGTACGTGTCATCGAATATGAGGAAACGGAACATTACAAAGTATACAGGCGTTTCCTTAAGGACCGAACAAACCGCCAATGAGTTTTCTCATATCTTATTGTTGTCAAAGATCACCGTGGTGCCGCAGACATCGATGACGTCTCCCGGCTCCAGGACCTTGGAACTGATCTTCCTGTTATTGACCTTTGTTGTTCCTTTGCTGATCAGGGTAAACCGGTTACTCTTCTTATCAAAGACAATGGTAGCCTGGCTGTTTTTAAGATTCTTATTATTGCCGACAATGGTCATATCCGCATTGTCTGTTCCCCCGATAACTGTCCTGACGCTGTTTATGGAAAACATTCTGGTGGATACTCTGGCAACTCCCCTTTCCAATAACTCCAGGTAGGCCCCTTTATTTTTATTTTCATACTTCAGGGAGATGAGTCCCGCGAAAAGAGCCAGCCCCAGAAGGAGAGGTAAAACGAGCCACCAGGCAATCTCATCTACGGGAAGCCCGAACACGGAACCGGAAAAATAATATCTTTCGGATGAAACCTTATTCCGCCCTTTTCCATAGACCATCCTGACGGTCTTCCTGTTTGCGGGGAACATGGACGCCGGATAAGAGACCAGGTATTCGTTGAGGATCTGCCGTTTTATTTTTGTGTAAACGTCTGCCAGCTCACCTTTGTTATGGGCGCTGAACACCATCCCCCCTGTCTCCTTCGCTATCTCGTCAAGGTGACGGTCCTTCATACCCCCCCGGGGTCCAAAATAGACCGGGAATACGGAGATACCCTCTTCATTGCAGAGCATGACCGGTTCTTTGTATGTAAAGGTTTTTTTTCCGAAAATGTCGTGAACTTTGCCGGTGAGCCTGTAATAGGGCTGATTCACCCCGTCGGTTAAAAGGATGATAACCTTTCGTCCCCGGATCTTCTTAAAATCGTATACCGCAAGGGAAAGGCTGCCGTATATCTCGGTGTATCCTTCTTCCGATACCGGTTTTGCGATATCAAAGAGGTAGTTTTTCACTCT
This sequence comes from Spirochaetota bacterium, assembly GCA_050298055.1. Taxonomy (GTDB): domain Bacteria; phylum Spirochaetota; class UBA4802; order UBA4802; family UBA5550; genus JBNKTL01. Next base: position 84,756 of record JBNKTL010000015.1, on the reverse strand, counting down.
TTGAATATTGGCAGTGGGTGAGGAGAGTGAATCATAATTGGTATTGTAGGATGCCAGGCCGACCCTGTCATTGGGATTGTTCATGGAATCAAGAAATGATGCCACTGTTTTTTTTGCCAGGTAGATCCTTCTCCGGCTCTCAACTTTTGTCTGTCTCCCTTCCATTGTCTGCCGCATGCTGCCGGAATTGTCTATCATCAGGAAAAAGTTTATACCATTGTTCCGGTTCACAAAGGGTTCTACCGTTATTTTCTTATTCTCGATTTCGTTTCTTTTGCTCCCGGGTTGTGTCCCCGATTCATAAAGGCGGATATTCTCCTTTGTAATATTTCTTATGGGGTTCCCGGTGTTATCGCTGAGATTTACATAGAGGTTGACCTTCTGCTTTAAGAACAGTTGGGATGTGTCAACCTGGGTAATGGTCAGGCTGTTCCCCCGGGTAACACCGGGGACGGATAATAGTATCAGCAGTATAAATATCCTTTTCATTTTTTGCTCCTGTTAAAACCTGTAGATTAATTTCGCGTTGCCTATCTGTATAACGTCATCCCGTATCAATTTATGTTCGTTGACCTGAATGTCGTTTACCAGGACTTTCCCGTTGAGAGCGCCGGGTTTGATGAACAGTTCGTCCTTTATGACTTTCAGCCGGGCGTGGTTGTCCTGTATCTGCCTGTAATCACTGAGTATGATATCATTTGATTTTTTCTTCCCGATCTCCAGGGATTTCTGATTGATGATGAATTCCTTTCCCTTATATTTTCCGTTCAATAAAGTGAGCCTGCCGAAGGAGATTCTGCTTTCCATGAGTCCGTAGAAAAATCCCAGCATTGCCCCGAAGATCAGCAGACCGGCAAACCTGGCGAAAACAATGTGGGGCCAGAGATAGACCAGATACTCCAGTGCAAAGCCTCCCGACAGACCTCCCGTAAATCCACCCAGTATCCCGATCTTCACTTTCGTAACAGACCTGGCCCTGATCCCTTCCACGGTCCCGATAAAAACGCCCATGACCGCCCAACCCAGGGCCCGGGATACCGGCAGGCCGATGCTGTGAAAGCTTCTCATGTTCTGCAGCAGGTACTGTCCGACGATAAAGAGAACTCCCTGGCTTACCAGGAAGCCGAGAATCCCGGCCAAGGCTCCCCCTGCTATTCCGCTTACGGCCCCTTTGAGCATCCTGTTCCTGTTTCTCAATACAATACCGTTGATGGTTCCGAAGAACGCGCCGATGAAAGAGCCGAAGATCATGCCGGATATTGCGCTGAGAAGGAAATAGCTCCGCATCTTTTCCTGGTTGCTCAGGATGATCTCTATGACCGGCAAGACTGCTGTTCCGGCTATGAGTCCCATGAGGACCAGGTAAACTCTTCTAATCAATATTGACATAACGCCCTCCGATTTTTCGGGAAAATGAAATAGTCTTTTTTGAATGATCAGCGAGGATCTTTATCATGGTCCTGCTCCCTGATGTGACGGTTATCCGGACGGCTTTCCCGGTGTTCTCATCCAGTTCCACCTGCAAGAGATAATCCCCGGGAGGAAAAGAATACCGGGCAAACCGTTTTGACGGGAGAGAATATTTTTTTAATACTTCTCCGTTTTGCTCATCATGATAGTATTCGCTGTTGTTTATAGAAAACCTGTAATCTGTTGCGGATGACATTAAAAAAATATAACCGGGGATCGGGTTCAGTTCAAGCTGAAGGTTGAGATACGTCTGGTTTGGCTCTAGAGACACACTCTCGTAACCGGGATAATAATCAACGGATACGGCCTTAAAGTAATAGGAATTCCCCGAAACGAAGGGTATCCCTTTCTTTCTGTAATCGTCCCATAAAAGCCATGTTTTGCCGTACCTGATGTAAAGCTTTGCCTCTTTTGTTATATCCCGGTCATTGTCCCTGATTGAATAATCCAGTTCAACGGGAAGTTTCGTCATCTCCCTGTTAAATATTTCAATCAGGGCGGCTTCAGCTGTTGCCTTCTTCTCTCTTTGAATGACCCTCGGTGAGAGGTAAAAATCCCTCTGGAAAAGCTGATTTTCAAAAGAAACTTTTATTCTGTATCTTCCCGTTGAAAGATACAGTTTACCGCTTATGAGTTGAAAATAATTTTTCCGGTCTTCAATCTTAAAACCGGTGACAACGGATGTTTCCTTTCCATACTTCCCTTTGACTCTTTTATAAATCGCGATCTTTTTATAAAGGTCTTCGGGCTGTTTATAGCTTTTACGGGAATGCAGGATAATTTTTATTGCCCCGTACTTCCCGGGATAGAGATACTCGTAATGATATCCGTTGAGGTAAAGGTAAAACAGCAATCCCCCGGCTATAAGAGAAGCTGTTATGATGGCTGATATGCCTCTGAGTATACCGGTTAAGACATTCCCTTTTCTGCTTCTGGAACCGTCTGATTTCTTTTTATAGGCGTATTCCTTTATGGCGGTGTTAATTTCCTCGTTGGTTCTGTATTTTTTTAATTTTTTACCGGAAACCTTTACCAGTTGTTCAACCGAAGCGTATCTTCTGTTTATTTTGCAGTGCATGCTTTTTCTGATAAGGCGCTTAATGACAGAAGAGAGTTTTGGATTGTGTTTTTCCGGTCTTACATATTTCCCTTTCTGTATGGCATTGATGGTCTGGGGTATGAGGTTGGAGGGGAAGGGGCTCTTTCCGGTAACCATGACATAAAGCATAACACCCATGGAATAGATATCGGTTCTTTTATCAACTTTCGACGAGTCGTCTATCTGTTCCGGTGACATGAAAGTAGGTGTTCCCAGGGTCATGCCCGCGGAGGTGAGCCCCTCCTCATCATAGTTTTTACTTCTAGCGATGCCGAAGTCGGTTAATTTGACCTCACCTTTTTTTGAGATGAGAACGTTGTCCGGTTTTATATCCCTGTGGATAACGCCCTTCATGTGGGCGTAGTGAAGAGCTTTGCATGTTTCCCGGTAGATCAAAAGGGCCACCTCATCGGGGAGAAACCTGTTTTTCTCAATAAGTTTTTCCAGGCTGATACCGTCGATATACTCCATGACTATATAATAGGAGTTCCCCTCTTTGAAGTGATCATAGACCTTGACGATATTATCATTGCTGAAATCCAGCATGAGCTGTGCTTCCCTCTTAAACCTGTCGGCGATGGAGGAATTGCCGCTGAGGGTAAGCTTTTTCAAAATGACATCGTTTTTCAGCGTCGGGTGCTTTGCCTTATATATTTTACCCATTCCCCCTTCCGCTATCATTCCCCTGATGAGGTATTTTCCGATTTTTTTCGTCTTACTGTTCATTCTCTGGACTCCGGTAATAATTATTGGTCGATGATAACCTGAATATTCTTTAATTCAACAACGTCCCGGTCAAGGGAGATTTCTCTCCCCGGTTTTATGAAAACAATGAGAAATTTATCCGGATTATGGAATTGCACATAATTTTCATCCTTGAAAAGACGAAACAGTCCCTGTACCGGACGGTGACCTCCAAAATGGTATCGGTTCCCCTGTGAATCATTTTCAATAAAAGTGTCAATCATCCGCTTCACGCTCCCCGGACGTGAAGCCCCGTTATCTGTCCATGTGAGACCGTAAACAACGCCGGGATTGCTTCTGTATTCTCTTATCTCATCTTTTGAAAAAAACGCGGAGGGCCGGGCGTGGGAGATCAAAATATTTTCCCCGATGCACAACAGGGGAAGATTTTTTTCGAACCGGGAATAGTCATGGAGAAAGTCCGTTCCATAGAATTTTTTCATAAAATGCGTAACCATCTCTCCTTCATAGCAGAACTTGGCGAATGGATAGTTCCCGTTACCGTTTTCATTGAGAATATTGTCATGGTTTCCCTTGAGATAATGGAAATTCCCGGGAAAATGTGTTTTCAGGAGTATCACAGTCTGCATGACAAATAAGCTCTCTGTCATTTCCCCGGTCATACGTTCATTGTTCAGGTAATCGGTCTTATACTCTTCGAAAGCCTGCTTCCATCTCTCCAGTTCCCGTGATTCGGCGTGCATCCCGTCACCGATGCAAACCAGCTGCATCCGGTCTTCCTGTAAATGTTCCAGAATACTTTTTTCCCCATTGTGTTTACTGAACAGGACGCTAAGGAGGAAGTCCCCTCTTCCGTGAAGATCCGGGACGATTATTACGGGGATATTTTTCTTCAGATAGATAAGCCCCCCTGTTTCCCTGTTCCTGTCCAAAGGACGGATATCCGGCCCCTCATTCTCCAGAACCCAGTTTACTTCGTGTAATTGATTCATAAAATCACTTTTATCAGGGAGTTTCCTGTTAATATAATTTTTCACAATTTTTAATTTTATGGCGGATATTTCTTTATTCATAGTCTTACAAACAGCAACTGCCCTTTTCTAAGAGCAGTTACTGTTTCCCGTTTTATCAGCCATTGCTTATAATTGTCTTGTTTATATCTACAAATTCATCGGTGATCAATGTTCTGAGCTCTTTGAGAGTCTCCTGTGTCTCTTCGGGGGTGAGATTTTCATTATCCATAATCGCGATCTTGAATATTTGTGACGTGCTGCTCACCGGGCCCTTCTCGAACCTGAGGATTTCATCCAGTTCCGCATCATCGGCCAGTACCGTATCATCATTGAGGGCTGAATCGGGTACGTCGCTTCTCAGCCCGATACTTGTGTATTCAGATTCGCGCCTCTGGTCGATCACGGGGCCAATATTTACCAGTGAACCGGAATAGGTCATGAGAAGCGCTCCCCGGGGATCCTCCCTTTCAAAGGAGGCTGCTTCGGACATGCCATATTTATGTATCTTTTCCGCAAAGATCTTCTGCTTTTCGATCCATGCTTCGGCCATCATTTCCAGGGCTTCATCACTGTCATCGAAACCCGAGGATTTTGTGATCTCCCTGATCTGTTCTTTGACCCCGGAAGGGATCATTTCAAAATATGCACTCATTTTTTTCTCCTTAATAAATTATTATTTGATTTCAATCCCGGAAACATCCTCTTTCAGCCTGCTGCTGAATGAGATCTTCGGAACAAACATTTGAGGCTTTGCTCCTACCGTAATTTCTTCCTCTTTCCCCGGAACTTTCATGACCCTGGCTCCCCTGGCGTTCTGTAATTTAAGGTAGAGGTTGCCTATGCTGCCCAGGGAGACTCTTCCCGAAAGGATCAGCCCCGTTTTCAGAACCGAGAGGTAATCCTCCAGCAGGTCCTTCACCTGCTTCTGGGAGAGATTGTTCTTTCCCGCTATATATCGAACCATCGATCTCATATCAAACTGGTCCGGTGAATTTTCAGGAAGCACGGATAAGGTCCTGTTGATCCGCACAAAACCGTTGGTGAGAAAAATCGTTGCTTCGCGGATTCTCTTGTCCTGTTCGGAAGAGGGGACGTCGTCCTCGAAGGTTAATATTTTATACACAGATGATGTTTTTTTTACTTCTCCCCCGGTAAATGCCGCAGGATTATTGAGAGTGATCCTTTCCTTTAATTCCGCACATTCCGACGTCACAATGTCCGGAACATCGCTTCTCATTTTAATGGATGCGTATTCCACCCTTCTTCTCTTGTCCCGGGTGCTGTAGAGGGATATAAGGGATCCTGAAAAAGTAAGCACTATTGCTCCCCCGGGGTCATCAGCTTTAAATTCTTCAACCTCTCTCATATCCAGGGACTTTGTCTGTTTCTCGAACAGAAGCTCTTTTTCAATCCAGACGGATTCCAGGTCATCCAGGGTAACATCGGTATTTTCCATCACCGAAAGAAGTCCATCCAGATGGCTCTCTACGTTTTTGGGAATAGTCATTTTATTTTCCATATCTCACTCCTTGCATATTGCTCTCAATATATGCAATTTGAGGATTAAGAAAATATGCCATTTGGTATGGTTGAGGGAAAAGTTTTAATTTTTTTCATGTGGTAATTTCCGGTCCGGCACAAATGAAGTGAGGAACGTGATTGAAATTCCGGGATAAAACCGGTATTGTGTTTGGGGAAGTTTTTTGGTTTTTAGGCTGGAATTTTGGTTAGAGCATGAGTCTTTCCAGGTGTTTTAGTTCCGGAAACCCAAGAATGGAGATAAAAAGAGGAACTGTACCCAGCATTCGTGTAATATACATAAAATTTCGTTCATAGTTATCCAGTATCTTTTCATGATTCCTGGGATTACTCAGATCATAAACAAGTTCATCAAGATAATTCCTAATAGCAAAAGCAATAAACCAGGAAACGGAAAACTTAAAATTCCTTCTTAAATCCAGGTACTTCTCATAGAAAACAGAATCGATGTTAATATGCTCTTTTTCCCAGACGACAACGTCCTTATTCCTTTTCTGGTATGTGACTCTTTCATAAGGCCTGGGTTTAAACTCTTTTTTCCTGATAATCCGTGCAAGAAGAAGTGAGATCATTTCATTATTAGAGAGACGGAGTGCATCCGCGGCCTCTTCCAGTTTTTCAAGAAGTTCCTCGTCAATATTGATAGTGGTCCTCATAATCTTTAACCTCCAGGTAAATTTGATCAGGATTACGATTATTCCTCGCTATTAATACGATTATGGAACCGGATTCATTAAAACTTTTTTTGATTAGAGGAAATTTTCCCGGAATTTAATTCACGTCCGAAGTGAAAAAATTGATTGAAAAATAACCCGGTTTCCGGGATCAGTAGTGTATGGGTTTATTAGACGAATACTTTTTTTGGCATCTTGAGGGAATCATGCCCGACGGCAGATCATGGTTTATTCCCCTGGACAGGTTCCCCTTTATCGTGGGCAGAAATACGGGATGTCATCTCTGCCTTAATTCGGTGAATATCAGCAGAAAACATGCAAGGTTTCTGGTTGAGAAGGGAGAAATATATATTATCGACCTGGACAGCACAAACGGCACCCTGGTGAATAATGAAAAAATTGATAAACAGACCCGGCTTGAAAATAACTTTACTATTTCCTTCGGAGAGTTTGAATTTAAAATTCACAGCTCGGAACCGGAAGATGACGCCCACTATACGAAAACTATAATTGAAAACACCTCGGATGAAAGGGGAACATTTATTAAGAATTTTAATCTCACAAAAAAAGAGACTGAGATCCTCATACTCCTGTTAAAAGGGACACCTACCAAGGATATCGGCAAACGGCTTTCTATCTCATCGGGAACAGCCAAGAACCACATCCTGAATATCTACAAAAAGACCGGGACCCACTCCAAGTTTGAACTCTATGCCCTCTATAAGAAGGTTGAGGAACAGCTCCATTAGGAGGAGTGAGGCTGCCTCTCAGGTACAAAAGATCCCCTGTCAGATTGATGCGCACATAAATGACATGTCAGTCAATATGGCAAGTAAAAGCAAGCCCCCCATGACGAGAATACCTAAGATCAATCTCACCAGATTTAAATCCATAATCCCTCCTCGTATCTATTTTCCCTAATATATACGTACTACCGGGAAACATCAAGATTAATTTTTCTTTTATGGAAAGGAAGAGTTTTGGGCCCACCCGGGAGCTAAAGTCGCAAAGAATCTTCAACTTGGAACTCGGAACACAAAACTCGGAACTTCTCCTTTACCGTCCCTCAAAATACATTGCCGCGTCAATAATATCCAGGTACACACCGTCAAAGCCTGCATCCAGTATCTTCTTCAGGTAGCTTCCGGCAAAACCGGTGCTGTCCTCTCTCCCCGAGATGATCTCCTTCCACTCATCCATCCAGTACCGTACCTTGTAATTCCCTTTCCACTCCGGGTTCTCTCTCGTAAGAAAGGGAGGAGGTTTTTTCTTCCAGCCGTTCTTCCAGTAGTACCGGTAATCCTCCGCTTCCCCGATAGAGAGGTATGAGAGAACCAGCCTCCTACCCCCACCCGGTTTCTTTTTCAGTGCGTTGACCTGCTCTTTTGTAAGAAGTTTTTCCCAGAAAAACGCGTCAAGAATGAGCAGGTCATAACCGGTTGTTTTAAGTTTCGAAAGCAGGTGATCAGGAGACCTGAACCCCGAATAATTGATCAGGTAGAGAAAATTACCGGCCTCCCGGAGCCGGACAATGTTCTTTCTGCTCAACCCGTATGCTTTACGGGGGACCATCCGCAGGGACCTCTCACCCGGAAAAGAGATAAACCCATATCTCTTTGACAGCTTAAAAGAGATCCCGGCCTGGGAACTGTTTTTAACATAGTCTATGGCAAGAACAGCTTTCTTCATTTTTTTATATCTCAGCAGATAACTTAAGAAGTAATTCCTTGTATCCAAAGACGTGACCCTGCCGTCTCCCCTGTGCCCGTAGAAAAGTTCTTCACATCCCACACCGTCAATGGCATCAAGATATAAGATTACCGGGGTCCCTCCCGGCTTTCCGTTTTCCGTAAGAAGTTCAAGTCCGTTCTGGGGAATGATGATAAATCCGGGACGTTCTCTTCTGGCACTCCTGCTGATATGCTCAATGAAAGAACGCATCTCCCGGCGGTAATTGATCCGCATGGTTTCCGCGGTAAGATCTGTTCCGTTAATTGAAGTTATAAGAAAACAAAAAAAAACCATCTTATTGGAGATAATCGATAATAACTATACCTGTTCATGCGTGTTCAACTGCTCTCAAGATATTTTTCTCTCTGTTTATTTATGATAAAATCAACGCACTCCGGGGAGGGAAAAATCAAGATAAAGATTGTCCCTGTCCACAGTGGGGTTCTGCATTCCCCCCGATCTCTTTGAAACCGCCCCCCCGACAAACTCGCGAAGATATTCCATTGATATAATCTTCTTCCTGCTCCCGGTTAAACAGTTAATGATCTCCGCGGTGAAATAACCGTTATTAACAGAGCCTCCTTCATAGGAAAATTCTCCCCCTTTACTGGAAGAAAAGACAATGGCCCCTGAACGCCGGGAAAGATCATTATAAATAAATCGCTCCCTTTGGAGAAGCCAGGGCCTCGGTTTTACCGTTCTTTTTGCTTTAATCGTGAATCCCCTTACCGCCCTGGCGTTGCCCCTCCTTTCTTGCGCGGAACTGAAATACGCTTTCTCAATCTTATCTTCAACTTCACCCGATTCACAGGTGTCCATAAGGAAGAGCTTCTTCCGGGGAGCGATGCCCTGGAGCAAACCTTCAATCTCTTCGAAACTGGCACATGTTCCCGCAAGATTACTAATATCGGCATTAAAAGTCAGATAGTAATAGGTGGCCGCGGGATCGGTATCATGGAGACCATGCCCCGCGATAAAGAGGATGAATGTGTCATCAGGCTTTGCGTTTTTAATAAAACTCCCTGCGTTTCTTATTGCCTCCGGTGTTACCTGTTCATTTGTGAAGACCCTGGTATACACCTTCCCGTAGCTTCGCCCTCCTGCCATCCTTTCAAAGATCTTTTTTAAATCGAGAGAATCTTTATGGGCATATTTCAGATTAAGGGCAGTGTTCCTGTACTCTGACACTCCGAACCCCAGGAAGTAGAGATCCCCCGGAGATTTAACCGCATATTCAGATATGGTCATGGCCCTGTAGGACTCGGCACCCTTTTCATTAATACAGCTTATCTCAATCTTGTTTGTTCCGTGAGTAAGCTCAATTTTCTCATTTACTGTTACACTGTCATCATCCAGAGATTTTCCCCGGGCACCGAACAGGGGAACATTGTTTACAAAGACATTGTAGCTTTTCAGATCGTATTTACTGTCCTCCAGGGAAAACTTTATGTGGAAAAATTTCCCTTCCCTCCTGCCGGAAATAATCTTTGCCCCGGGGACGTGAAGCTCCCCGGAAGCGCCGGAGGAGAAACCGGCCCTTTTAAGTCTTCGCATATACCGGTGTTTGAGATGCTCTCTTATCTCATTTTTCCCCGTACCCATCCTCTGGAGAATAATATCCGGACGATTTCTCTGCAGGGCAAACTGATCAATACTGAAAACTTCCCTGCCTTTCCGGATACCGAGGTATTTACCTCCCTTCCGGGACGAGTCAAAATATCCGTCCCCCGTATAGACGATCCAGTCACGGCCAGAGCCGAAAGAAGCAAAGGTACAGACTTCATTTTCACTCTCCCTGTTCCAGTATTTTACCGTTCCGTCATTGGAACCGCTTATTATCGCATTTCCGTCCGGTGAGAATGAGAGGTTTCTGACCATGCTGGAGTGCCCTTTCAATTTCCCCTGCAGCTTTCCCGATCCGGGGTCCCAGAGAAATATTCTGCCGTTATATGTTGAACTGGCAATCATGTCTCCGGCGGGGGAATAAGCCAGGGCCGATACGGTTTTCCTGTGCCCCCTCATCACGCGAACAAGTTTCCCGCTTGAAACATCCCAGAGTTTAACAGTCATGTCATTGGACCCCGCGGCAAGATACTTCCCGTCAGGAGAAAAGACAATTTTTTCCGCCCCGGGGGAAAGCCCCCTGTAACCGGCAGGTCTCTCCATGGTCCTGCTTAATCCGAACCGTGATTTCTTTGTTATCCAGGTGCCCATATCAGGCGTCTTCAATTCACCGATCATTTTCCCGGACCGGTAGTTAAAAATCCTTACCGGTTCATACGACGTTGCTACGGCAAAAAGACTTTTCAAAGGAGAGAATGCCAGCCTGAAGCCCTCTCCCGTGGATGCTGGCATCCCGGTCTTTATTAATTTTACTCTCCTGCCACCCGGGAGGGAATAGATCTGAACCATACCGTCTTCAAGAATGACCGCGGCATTTCTTCCATCCGGAGAAGCCGATATACCCGCAATTATTTTATTTATTTTAATTCTCTTCAGGGCTTTACCCGAAGGGACCTCGTAAATACTCAGAATCTTGTCCCTGCCTCCGCTGAGTAAAAGATCCCCTTTCCCCGAAAGGGCGAACCAGCCCACTCCAAAGTTGGGATGACCCGAAAGAGAACCTGTCTCACAGGCTGTTTCCCTGTCCCAGATACTGATCCTGTTCCAGCTGCTGCTCAGGAAGTACCGCCCCTGCCGTGTAAATTCCACATTATAGACAGTGTCTGCCCTTCCGGACATTGTTTTCAGGATATGCCCGCTGCCGCTGTCCCACAACGTGAGTTTTTTTTCGGAACTTCCCGAGGCGATCTGTTTCCCATGGGGAGAAAAGGAGAGAGAGGTAACCAGGTCTCCTCCCGTATCCCTGGTGTAGAGGATACGGCCCGTTAATGCCGATATCACTATGAGGCTGTACCTGTAGTTTTTGCTGACACCCGCGGCAATTTTTTTTCCGTCAGGGGAAAACCCCAGGGCAAAGACATTCCCCGGATTAATTTTTCGCCCTCTTCCGCTGTTAATGTCCCATATTCTCACAGTCCCGTCCAGAGAACCGCTGGCCAGCATTTTTCCGTCAGGGGACCAGGCTACCGCCTGGACCAGGCCTGTGTGACCGGAAAGTGATTTTACCTCTTTTTGATTTTCAATATCAAATATATCAATCCTGTTTTTTCCTGTGAGAGCGGCAAGATATCTCCCATGGGGAGAAAAAGCCCCCACCCGTATAAAACCTGGATGCGGGTTCTGAATGGTCATTTTTTTCTTTCCGGATTTACTCTCGAGAAGAGAAATCTCCTTTTTCCCGTATGCAAGGTACTTCCCGTCAGGGGAGAAGAGCACCTTTCCTGTTGCTCCGAACCCGGTATTAATCGTTTTGACCGGAACATCAGAGTCAGGACTCCATAAAATTATTTTACCATCCATTGATCCGCTTGCAAGCAGAGAGCCCCGGGGAGAAAAGTCCACACTGGTGACGTAATTTTTATGACCGGACAGACGCCTGATAAGGCTCCCGGTCTTACTGCTCCAGATAAAAATCCTGTGGTCCGCAGATCCCGTAGCAATAAATTTGCCGTCTCTTGAATAGGCCAGAGATTTAATCCCTCCGGAATGACCGTTCTGTACAACTAACTCAAAACCGGATGCTCCTGAAATCTTCTCACTATTCAGGATCACCCAAACAGCACATGTTATTAAAACAACAAGTTTCTTCCTCATGAAATTGTCTCCATTATTTTAACCTATTCAACCGTCACGCTCTTGGCAAGGTTTCTCGGCTGGTCAACATCACACCCCCTCTTAACTGCGATGTGATAGGCCAGAAGCTGCAGGGGAACAACCGAAAGCAGAGGCGAAAGCATCTTTCTTATACCGGGAACATAGATCACATGGTCCGAATACTTTTTAATTTCCTCGTCCCCCTCATTGGCGATTGTAATGATCTTTCCCTTCCTGGCCTTCACCTCCTCCATGTTGCTTATCACCTTACTGTAGATCTCATCCTTTGTGGCAATGAAAACAACAGGCATGTCCTCGTCAATCAGGGCAATGGGGCCATGTTTCATCTCCGCGGCGGGGTAGCCTTCCGCGTGGATATATGAGATCTCTTTTAATTTAAGGGCCCCTTCAAGGGCAACGGGAAAGTGGATCCCCCTGCCAAGATAGAGAAAGTTCTTCTTGTCCTTGTAGATCTCCGCGATCTCGCTGATATAATCACTGCTTTGCAGGATAGTTTTCACCATATCCGGAACCTGTGAGAGATAATCGAGGTAAATATTCCCTTCTTCATGGGTCATGTCCCTTCTCCGGGAGAGAAGAATTGTCAGCAGGATAAGGACCGACACCTGCGAAGTAAAGGCCTTGGTTGAAGCAACCCCGATCTCCGGTCCCGCGTGGATGTAGACACCCCCGTCTGTTTCCCTGGCAATGGTGCTTCCCACGGTGTTTGTAATTCCCAGGACTTTTACCCCTTTGGACTTTGCCTCACGAAGCGCTGCCAGTGTATCCGCTGTCTCCCCTGACTGGCTTATGACGAAAACGATCTCACCATCCATGAAAATCGGTTTCCTGTACCTGAACTCCGACGCGTACTCTATCTTTGCGGGAATCCGCGCGTACTCTTCCACAAGGTACTGGCCGATCATTCCCGCGTGCCACGACGTCCCGCACGCGATAAAGGTTATCCTGGATATATTGTTAAACTCCTTTTCCGTAAGCTGAAGGCCGTCCAGCTTTGAAGTCCCCGCGTCCCAGAGAAGCCTTCCCCTGAAAGCGTTGTGAATGGTGTCCGTCTGCTCAAAGATCTCTTTCAGCATAAAATGGTCATATCCCGCTTTCTCAATATCGCCGATGTCCCACTCAATACTCTCAATGCTCTTGGGGATCTTCTGCTTGTGGATATCATAGGTCTTGAACTGGTTCTGGGTAATCTCCACAATTTCATCATCCTCCAGGTAGATGACCTCCCGGGTATACTCCACAACGGCACTGGCGTCCGAGGCAACGATCATCTCATCATTACCCACTCCGAGAATGAGGGGGCTCCCGTTCCGTGCGGCAATGATCCTGCCCGGTTCATCTTTGGAAACAACCAGGAGACCGTATGTGCCTTCAAGCTGCTTCAGTGCGGCAAGCACCGCGTCCAGGAGAGAACTTTTCTGGTAGAAGTATTCAATAAGGTGAACAATGACCTCGGTGTCCGTATCACTCTTCAGGGTATGACCCTTCTCGATGAGCATCTTCCTTATTACGGCATAGTTTTCTATGATACCGTTATGGACGATTGATATTCTCCCATTACAGCATGTATGGGGGTGCGCGTTCCTGTCAGTGGGCTCACCATGTGTGGCCCATCGTGTATGCCCTATACCGGTCTTAAATCCCTTTATTTTTTCATAGTCGAGTATAGATTCAAGGTCGGATATTTTTCCCTTCTTCTTCCCCACAAACAGGCCGCCGTCAACGAGAGCAATTCCCGCGGAATCATATCCCCTGTACTCAAGACGTTTTAACCCATTAATAATAACTTCACTGGCGTTTTTATCGCCGATATAACCGATTATCCCACACATAGATTAACCCCGCTAACTTTAATTTGATATTTACGTAAAATTTTGATAAAAATACCTTAAAGTCAAGATAATTTCGGACAGAGAGAGATCAACTTTTGGTCCGGCATAAAAATCACTTGATATGCACCAGTTATCATTATACACTTATCCGAAAGAATACTTATTTTATACGGGTATCCATATGCCGCATGTCTGCATGGTCGTTGAAGGAGCGTATCCTTATATCACAGGGGGAGTATCAGCATGGTGCCACCAGCTGATTGAAGAGATCAGGGATGTTGACTTTACGCTCCTGGTGATCCTTCCCTCATCCTACAGGGGCAAGGACTACAAGTACGATCTTCCCCCTAATGTCCGGGAAGTGATCGAAATATGGCTGGATATCGACTACTTCGGGCATAAAAAAGGGGGTTCCGGACAGGAAATGAAGGAGCTCTTCGGTGAACTGAAAGAATTCCACTACTCCATGAAGCTGAAAAATTACGGCTTTTTTAAAAACATCGCGGAAATGCTTCATGACAACAGGACAAATCCCTTTATCCTGGATGACCTCACAAAATCGAAAGACGCCATCGACAGCCTTTTCAAGCTCTACCTGGAGACAGGGAGCAGTTCGGGTTTCATGAAATACTTCTGGACCTGGAAATCAACACATCTCCCCCTTCTCAGGACCATAAGCTTTGACCTGCCCAGAGCGGACATGTACCATGCCGTAAGCACGGGATTTGCCGGGATCATGGCAGCCATTGCAAAGATAAAATACAACATACCCTTTGTCCTTACGGAACACGGGATCTACGCAATGGAGAGAGAGGATGAACTGAAAAACTCCAATCTCATCGACGAAGACCAGAAGCAGCTCTGGATAAACTTCTATCACAGCCTCTGCCGGATCTCCTACTCATTCGCCGACAAGATTATCACACTCTACAGGGGGAACCTCTTCATTGAAGTCTCAAACAACGCGGACGTGGACAAATCGGAAATAATCCCCAACGGTGTTGATATCGACCTCTACTCATCCCTGAAAAAAATACCCTCCCCGGGGAAAATCAGGGTGGGGACTGTTGTGAGGGTGGTGCCTATCAAGGACGTCAAGACCTTCATCCGGGCGGCGGGGATCGCGGCGAAAGAGGTAGAGAACGCGGAGTTCTACATAATCGGCCCCCAGGACGAAGACCCGGAATACTACGAGGAATGTGTTGAGCTGGTGAAGGAGAACAACCTGGAGGAGAAAATCATCTTCACGGGGAGAGTGAAAATGACGGATATGTATCCAAAGATTGACATACTGGTCCTCACCAGCGTGCGGGAGGCCCAGCCCCTTGTTCTCCTTGAGGGGATGTGCGTGGGAATGCCCACAATCGCCACCGACGTGGGGTGCTGCAGGGAAATGCTTGAAGACCTTGGATTTATTACAACACCGGGTGAGCCCGAAGAGACCGCGGAGGCAATCATCAGGCTCTGTAAAAATGAAAATCTGAGGCACGAACTCACAGAGAAAGGGAAAAGGATGGTGAAGCTCAACTATGACGTAAAGGACGTCATCAAAAGCTACAGGGACATCTATTTAAAATTCAGTTCATGGGAAAAATTTCAGGATTTACCGGCGGAGAGAGATGGCGGGGATAGGGTTCCAGCTGCAAAAACTTATCGAGGATGAGTCTTTCCTCCAGAAGGCAAAGGCGTACATCTTCGCGTCCATCATAACATCGGGACCGTGGATACTCTCAATAATCTGCCTGGGGCTTATCGGGGTCCTCAGCGGGATCTTTACTCCCGGAGAGAAGTTCTCATCCATTAGCATTACCATTGTCTATACCTTTGCCTTCTCGCTTATTTTAACGGGACCGGTGCAGTTCATCCTCACCCGCTACCTGGCTGATATGGAGTACCTCAAGAAAAAGGAGAAGATGCTCTCCGGGCTTTTTTCGGGGCTCATGTTAAGCACAACAATAGCGCTCTCGGTCTCACTCCCCTGGTATATATTCTACGGAGCGGGGAGTCTTCTCTTCAGGGGGATAAGCGTTCTTCTCTTTGTGACCATCTGTTCAATCTGGACCCTGATGGATTTCCTGAGTTGTTCGAAGAACTATACGGGGATCATCGCCTCGTTCTTTATCGGAAGCGGGCTGGCCCTGGTCCTGGCGCCGGTCATGGGCCGCTTTTTCGGGATGACCGGTTCCCTTGCGGGGTACACAGCGGGACAGATGATCATTCTTCTTTCGCTCCTCTACTTTATTATCAGGGAGTTCCCCTTTCACGGTTTTTTCAACAGGGACTTATTTAAGTATATATTCCGTTTCCCCTACATACTCTTCACGGGGCTCTTTTACAACCTGGGGCTCTGGACCGACAAGCTTCTGGGGTGGTACTTTCACGGGGAGAAGATCTTCGGGAACTTCAAGGGATACAATCTCTATGATACGCCGGTATTCCTCGCCTACCTGATCATCATCCCTTCACTGGCGTATTTTCTTATTCAATCCGAGACAAGGTTTTACCTTGCCCACAGGAAGTTCTTCGACTCAATAACGGAAGAGCCCCTGGGGAACATCCTGGAATATAAGAAGAACCTGATCAGGATACTGAAAGAGAGTATCTTCAGGCTCTTCATGATACAGTTTACCAGTTCACTGGCGGCATTTGTCCTTGCTCCCTTTATCGGAGCATGGTTCGGGCTCCTTCCCCAATCGATCATTGTTCTGAGAGTCCTCTTCTTCGCCGCAGGGGCCCAGGTAATGTTCCTCTATATTATTATCTTTCTCATGTACTTTGACCTGAGCCGGTTCAGTTTTTACCTGGTATTCATGTTTTTCGTTCTCAATGCCGCGTTTAATCTCCTCTTCGTCTTCTACCCGGTTGTACCCATGGGCACGGGCTATCTCCTCTCCGTGGGCCTCTCATTCGCCACGGGACTTGTTCTCCTCCTGGTTTCCGTTTCGGATATTGAGTACACAATATTCATGAGGCAGGAGAATTAGTAACGACTCCGGCCCCCAGGCCCAGTTCACTGAAAACAATTGCGGACCTCTCACTTACCCGGTTGATGATCCCCGGGGTGTCTTTATAATCGATTTTAAGCCTCTCCATGGTATCGGTGATCTTGTTTTTCATGGCGATATGCTCATAGACCGTATAAACATCTTCGCCATAGTAGAGCCGGTAATAGTGGGGGGAGAAGCAGTCGGCAAGATAGAGGATGTCTGTTTCCCGGCCCCACTTTTCATACCCTGCCCAGGGAGAGTGGTGGAGGGCTATTGACCTGACTATTGAAAGGGGCAGGTTCCAGGTATCAGACAGCACTGAACCAACAAGGGAATGGTCGGGAAGCCCGTGAATTTCCCTCCTCCTTTTTCTCATGTGCAGTCCGGTTTCCCTGACACCTTCTATCCAGGGAACATACTCCCGGGGAAAATAGACTGCCAGGAAGTAGATCCCGATATCATGAATTGTTGCAGCGGCAAGGACCTCTTCTCTCACTATTTTCTCCCCGCCTTCTTCCACCCCCATGACTTTCATCAGTTCATCGGCACAGATGTTCACCTCAATGGAGTGCCTGACCAGGAGAGACAGCTCTTCCCTCAGCCTTTCATCATACATGTTGAGATCGGGAAGTACCGGGTGCTGGATAAAAATAAGCCTGATGAGGTCATTATTGATGACCCTGAGCGCGTCCAGGACAGAGGAGACTTTCCTCTTAAAGCCGTAAACTTCCGAATTGGCGATCTTCAGAAGTTCCAGGGTGAGAGAGGGATCGTAACAGATAAGGCCCGAAACATATTCCAGAAGGTCCGGGTTGCTGAGATCAACACCGGCAAGCATACTGTTTACGCTCTTCCAGACCGGGGGAAGCGCCGGGATGTGGTCAAGGGTATAGAGCTTTTCAATGAGGTCCCGTTCCATTACTTAACCTTAAACAGTATTATAAACCAGCGGGATCAGCATCCTCACCACTTTTCCGTTTTCCGTTTCACGGGGCTCTTCTATTTCACCGCCGGTCCTCCGTATGACATTCTTTGAAACCGCGAGCCCCAGGCCAAAGTGGTTTTTTGTGGAGAAAAAGGGGTGGAAGAGCCTGCCCTTGTTCTTCTTCTCCAGGCTTTCACCGTCGTCAAAAATTTCAACGGCCACAAACTCCTTCATGGCTTCCCTCAGTTCATCAAGGTCCGGGTCCAGGAGGGGCTTTCTGCTCTTTACATACTGGATAAATCCCGAAGAGTTTTCTTCGCTGAACTTGTTATAACCGGTAATAAGCCCCTGCAGCGCGTATTTGTGCTGAAGGTCGTTAGGCAGTTCCACAGAGTAATAAACACGGACTTTAATTGTACCCGACTTCCCCACTGCTTCTATGCTGTTTTTAAGGACCGAGAGCGCCGCCCTGTCAAGGACATCAATCTGAAGGGTAAATTCATGTTCCCGGGGAAGTGTTGATTCAAAGCTGTAGTCAATATCCCTCTCCCCGGCATGTTCGTCAATGAACATCCTGAACCTGTTGTCAAAGTCCTCGATGGTCAGATCGATCTCCTCCGATTTATACTCTTCATCAAAGAGAATGACCAGGGTTTCAAGGAGCCGGGTAATGTCTCTCAGCTTGTCCGCAACCGGCAATATAACTTCCTGTCCCGACTGGTAGAGGACCTCCTTGATCTCACTGTATTCCCGGTAGATATGCCCGATAATTGAGCTGAGTCCCGTGACAATATCGGGATCGATACCCCGGAGTTCCAGTTTTCGGATATTCATGGTGTTTTTCAGCGCGGCGGCAATAAAGGCGGAGAGGGATTCCAGTATCTGCTCGTCTATCTTTTCAAAGTGCCCCCCCTTTTTGTTCAGGACCTGGATAATCCCCACAAGCCGGTCATTCATGTCCATCAGGGGCGCACCCAGCATGTTTCTGGTCTCGTAGCCAGTCTGCCTGTCCACAGACTTGTTAAAATTCGGGTTGTTATAGGCGTCCTTAATGTTTACGACTTTTCTCAGCCTGAATATTTCCCCGGCAATCCCCTTGTCCTCCGGTATCTTGAACTCTTCCGCCTCTTCACTGTATTCGGGACCGGACCTCAATTCCCTGTTCTCCCTGTCGTGGAGAAAAACCGTGGCCCTGTCCGCGTCAAGGGCCTTGGCGGTAAGGTGCCTGATATCGTCAAAGAGGTGGGCGATATCATCGCTGTGGATAATACACTTGCTTATCTCCATGAGGTTCTCAATGGCCCTGACCCTGCTCCCCGTATCAGCCAGTGCTTCACCGGTAACCTCCCTGAGGAGTCCCAGCTCTCCCTGCATTTTTGTTTCAATTTTTCTGTAAAGGTTTGCCAGTCCCTTCTTCCTGTGGGAATTGAGGAGTAGAAGGATAATAACTTCATAGAGCAAAAAGTTGCTCACAAGGAGGGGGACGGGGGAGAGCTTCATGTAATGGATAAATCCGTAAAGGGGGACACCCAGGAGCATAAGAAGGAAGTAGAGGGCCCGGGCGGCAAACCTGATATTGTGCCAGCTGATATCTATCTCCACCCGGTCTGCCTTGAGAAGAGTGTCCCTTGGAATATACGCGTACCTCGTATAGAGGTCGCTTGAAATGACCTGCAGAGTTTCCGTATCACTCTCCCCGGGAAAATAGATGTTCTTTTTCACTTCATCCGCGATCTTCTTTTCGTAGTTAAAGATGGCGCATTCCCCCTCCTGGTAGAGGATATCGAGATCGTCCAGAAACTCCCCGGCACTGAATGAATATGACCTCACTTCAGCCATTGCATGGGGCAGGTCCCACTGTCCCGGAACCGCCGCAATGATCCCCCTGATAAACTCAATAAAAAAATAATCGGGCTCAGGATGTTTCCCCGATGATTTTATGGCAAGTTTCATTTTTCTGCTGCCGATTTTTACGATACTGAATGTAAAAACGGGAAATATCTCGTTCAAAATCTTATCAAGTTTTCTGTAAGAATGCCCTACCGATAAAGAAAAGAACGAGAACCTGAGACCATGGAGAAGCCTGTTTTCTGCATAGTGTTTTCCCGCTTTATAGCAGAGATTGATATCACCGGTCATCTTCTGGAGATAATGAAGGATGGTAAAGAACCTGTCGTAGCTTATATTTGATTCTGTGATCTTTTCGCGGTCGATTGAAAAGATATGAAGGAGATAATCAGCCAGCCTGCTGTCATCATAGTAACCGGTTACAAATGAGTATATTTCATTTATAACAGCGGGATGTAAAGTCTCTCCATTCAATTTTTTTTCCGCTTATTCATTTTATAATCATAGTAAACATGAAATAAATAAATTTTGCAAGGAGAAAAAAAATTCTCTGTGTCCGTGCCTCTGTGGCAAATCTTGATTTAGTTTACTTATACATTGGAGTAAAAAATTGTTGGAGAAAATAAAAAATGGAACCCTTTAAAATAATAAAGGGTCAAACCGGTAAAATTAAAAAAAACGGAGATAGAGAAGATGAAAAAAGGAATACTTACACTGGCTGTTGTTACACTGATTTCTCTCACAGCGGCTGATGCTTTTTCGCAGGGATACGGGAGAGGCGGAAGAAGAGGACCCGGTCCGGGATTTTACGGAGGATGCGGTGCCGGGAAATATGTTTTTCTGAAACAGGAACTGGGACTCTCTGAAAAGCAGGTAGAAAAGATCTTTAAGATCGATACTGAATTCAGGGAAAAGTACTTCAAAAACCGCGCCGACCGGACAAAGATAATGGAGATCCATGTAGAACACAGAAAGGCAATTGAGAAGGTTCTTACAAAAGAACAAAAAGAAAAATTCAACAGCTTCAGAGGGCCGGGCAGAGGAGGTTACGGGAAAGGCCCGGGAAGAGGATACGGCCGCGGTCCCGGCGGTTGCCCCAATTGTCCTAATTATTAAGAATAGAAATTGAAACAATCCCCTCTTTTTCTCCCCCCTTACAAGGGGGGGAGATTTCATATAAAAAGAAGAATTTGCCACAGAGGCACTTAATTGTACCCCGCAAAAGACCGATATAAATGATACGGACAACTATCATAAAAAAAGGCGTATAATCATGTACTTCTATACCGATAAAAGATGCTTTTCACGGAGAGTTTTCGAAAGACGGTCTTTCCCATCATACGGATATACCGGTATTGACAGAAGGATCAATGAAAGAAGGTCCTGGTTGGAGAGAAGGCTTTACAATAAAGGCGCTGTTTACCGCAAACGTCCGGCTTAATTTACTTCCGGATTCCGAGTTTCAAATTACCGGTTCCGGGACAACAGGAAAAGGTTTCACACAAAGGAAAGATAATTCATGAAAATACTGGTCATACTTGCGCACCCCAACAGGAAGAGTTTTAATCACTCCATCGCGAACCAGGTCCTGGTCACCCTGGGCAATTCGGGACATGATGTGGTGTTCCACGATCTCTACCATGAAAAGTTCGATCCTCTCCTCCCCTTCAGGGAAATCCGGGAAAAGGGTGCCGTTGATCCACTTATAGAGGAACAGTGCAGGGAGCTCACGGAATGTGACGGGATGATCTTTGTTCACCCCAACTGGTGGGGACAGCCCCCCGCAATCCTCAAGGGATGGATAGACAGGGTCATACGGCCCGGTACGGCATACGAGTTCAGGGAGGGAGACAGCGGTGAAGGGATACCGGCCGGTCTTCTCAGGGGGAAGAGGGCCCTGGTATTCAACACCTCGGACACTCCCCATGAGAGGGAAAAGGAGGTATTCGGAGACCCCCTGGAAAATATCTGGAAGAAATGCATCTTTCACTTCTGCGGGATAGAAAGGTCATACCGCAAGGTGTTCGGCATTGTCGTTAACAGTACAATGGAACAGAGAAGGAGATGGCTGAAGGAAGTAGAGGAGATCGTGAAGAATATTTTCCCTTAGAACAGGGGATAAAGATTGTCATTATTTCAATAAGATAAAGAAGGCTTTATCAGGGTAAAAAAATCAAAAACCCTTCCCCGCGGCCTTCACCGCGGGCCACTTGGTTGCCCTGCCGTCCCTGAAAAAGGTTATGATGTTCTTCTTCTTTGTCTTGGCATATCTCACCGAGGCCCAGACATCGGAATCCTTTATCTCCTTCTCCTCCTCGGGAAATGTTACCAGGAGCTGGCAGATGTCAATGATGTCATAAAACCGTCCCAGGTGGGGCCTCTCTTTGTGGCGGTTCAGCTTTATCCTCCCGCCGTCGGAGGCCCTGTCCGCCCTTTCCAATGTCCAGAGGAGACCCTTATCTGTGGGAGGATGGATATCAACACTCTTTGCCAGGGTGTTTTCAAGAATGAGCCTCTGCACCGTTTCATCGGCCCCGCGGCATCCCCCGTGATGAAAGGAGAGGTCGCCGTATTTATGCCTGTACCGTGCCATGAGTTTCACAAAGGCTTCTCCCTGCTTCTCCGTTATCCCGTTTATGCTTCCCGCAATACCTATCTTCATAGCCTGTCCCTGTTGAAGGATACATATATCACTTGACTTATTGGAAAGAATAAATTAACATAAAAAAAAAGTAAATTAAAAAATTATGATCAGCGGGATAACATTTACCTTTGAAGAGGGAAGTAAAGACTTCGGAGACCTCACCCTCTACGCCCTCTCGACCTGCGGTTTCTGCAAACAGGCACTGGCGTTCCTGAAAGACAACTCAATCAGGTTTAAATATGTTTTTGTGGATGAACTTGATCATGACATAAAACAGAGACTGAAAGGAGAGCTGAAAAATAAATACCGGCTCTCTGTCTCCTTCCCTTTCCTGACCATTGATGATGAAAAATCCCTTGTGGGTTTCTACAGGCCGGACTGGGAAAAAAAATTCTCCTCTTAGGAAAAACAGGGCAGACAACAGATGAAAAAGGAGTACAGCCACACACTGAAATTCGTGACCATGGTTTCCCGGAAAAACAACTGGGAGCTCCATCCCCACGGAGAATTCTTTGAGAACATTGTAACGGGTCTCACAAAGAACTATAACAGGTATGGATACTATTCATGTCCCTGCAGGGACGCCGACGGAGAGAGAGAGAAGGACAAAGACATCATCTGTCCCTGTGAGTATTGTAAAAAAGACCAGGAGGAGTACGGGCACTGCTTCTGCGGCCTCTATATTCTTCCCGGTTTCCTTGCGGAAGGAAAGATACCCGCACAGATCCCGGAACGGCGGCCACCCGGATAGAGATCGATCTCACGCAGGAGAACCGGTTTCAATCCTGTTTATTTTCTCCCTGACTTCTCCCGGGATCTCACATTTCTCAGATGTTTTGTAATTTAACATGACAATGACCGAATTCCCCGTGGCGGCAACACCGGCCTTTTCGGCAACGATAAGGTACTCCATTACCGCGCTTGTCCTTCCCATGGATTTTATCCGGACCCCCACAGTCAGCCTGTCCGGGTAATAGACAGGTTTCAGGAACCTGCACCGGGTCTCCGCAAGGATGGGCCCCACACCGCTTTCTTTCATGGCCCGGGTGACATCGATGCTTTCAAAGTATTTTATCCGCGCGGTTTCAAAATACCGGAAAAAGTAAGTATTATTCACATGGCCGAAGGAATCCATCTCACCCCATGCTACGGGGATCTCCACTCTCACCGGGTAGTCGTTTATTTCTTCTGGCTGTATTCTTCTCTCAGACAAAGCGGGCAGGTCCTATTTCAGTTTTTCAAAGTTCTGCCGCGTATCCCGGCCGTAGGCATCCTTCAGGATGTTACCCATCTCTTTCATCAGCTGCTCTTCCGGAGTTATTCTCCTGCTGTTGAGATAAAATAAAGCGGCAGAAATCGCAATAACGAGGAGGGTGAGTTTGATTATTTTCTTTCTCATGCTTTATGACAGATATCATGTCCCAATATTTCAAGTACTTTTTTCCGGCCCGGAGGGTTTTTCCTGTTATCCTGTCTCATCTTTAATGGTTTTGCCCAAAAAACAAAAACATTCTGATCAGGGGACGAAAAGTCACCGGGACACGCAGTGGCTGTCTACTCCTCACCGCAGAGCAGCTGCCTTAACCTTTCACTGAGAAAAACAATGGATTCAATATCCAGGTGTTCGGTAATTGTTTCATCAAAGTGAAGCTTTGCCTCAGCGCCAAAACCCTCCGATTTGTCCTCATCCCAGAAGTTCAGGAGAACCGGGATCCTGGGGAATGCCCTGAAAAGAAAAACCGCGTCCGCTGACCCCCCGGTCTCGCCGGTCTCTGCACCGCCCAGTGATTCAGCCGCTTCTTTCAGCTCACCCAGCCTTCCGCCGAACCTTTTCACAAGAGGCTCTTCCACCTCGGACTTCATGGATACCATCTTCGGGATTGTATTGGGAATTTCCTGGAAAGATATCCATTTTCCGGCAGGCAGAGAACTTCCCCCCTGTGCCATATGGTTAAAAATAAAGACCTGCTCCCAGGGATTGAGTTCCTTTCCCTCAAGTGTTGTAATAATGTTTTTTCTTATGAGAATCTTCCGGTTAAAGTAGGGCATCTCCAGTGCTTTTTCACCGTCAACATCCGTAAGATCACCGCCGATCCTCCCGGGAAGGTTTTCAATATCCATGGACGCCGACCTCTCCCGGGCCCATTCAAGGGCATCGGCCGCTATGTCCTTTTTGACCCACTTTCCCTGGGCATGCTGCCGGTCAAGTTCCTCCCGGAACTCTTCCTTTTTACTGCTCTCCAGGTAGGGGCACCTGTTCAGGTCATATTTTTCAACCACAACCATGCTGGCAAACGCGAAGCATGTTGGATGACCGCACTCGCCGCAGTTTGTTTTAGGCAGGAGATTTGTATATATATCCATTACCGTTACAGCCATAAAATGATTATCCTCCGATTTTTGACATTGTCCGGGAACCGGTCAATGCGGAACATCCGCCATTGAGCGGATCACAGGTAATTCCATGTTCCTTTTTTTTATTGTTAACGCCTTCAGCTATGATTTCCATAATCGCATCATCACTCTCCTTACTTCTCAACCTGTCTTGCAGGTTTATCTCATCTGCCGAATGAAGACATGTTTTCAGCATCCCGTCCGCAGTAAGCCTCAACCTGTTACACTGAGAACAGAACTTGTGTGTAATTGGCGGTATCATGCCAAGCTGGATTTTATAACCGCTTTTGTGGGTAAAGTCATACATGGATGCCACCTTCGTATCCGACTCCGTATTTCTTATGAGAACGCCTCGCGATTCAAGTGCCTCAACCAGCCGATCTGATGAGACAAAAGACTGCGTAACGTCCACCCGGGGAAAAGGCATCCTTTCAATAAACCTGATGAGAATGTTCTTCTCCCTGAAAAATTCCAGGTAGCTGTCCAGTTCATCCAGTGTCTCCCTGAAGAGAACAGAGTTGATCTTGAGATCAAAAAAGTCCCTGCGGTGGGCGTCTTCAATGGCGGATATGACAGTCTCTATCATATGGGACCCCGTAATCTCCCTGTACCTCTCCCGGGAGAGTGTATCGAGACTTATATTGATTTTCCTGATATTTAAATCCACCAGTTCGTCCAGATGCCTGCCGAGGAGAATGCCGTTGGTTGTCAAACACAGCTCCATCTCGCTGAATTCCTTCCTGACACTCCCGAGCAGGTCCATAAACCCCTTCCTGACAAAAGGCTCTCCCCCGGTAAACCTTATCTTGTTAATGCCCATCCGGGAAAAGATCCCGATTATTCTCAGGAATTCCTCGTTTCTGAGGACCTGGTCATGCTCCAGGAGTTTTACACCTTCAGCAGGCATACAGTAACTGCATCTCAGGTTACACTTATCAGTAACGGATATCCGCAGGTAGTTATGTTTCCTTGAAAAACTGTCAACAAGCATTCTTAGATCCTCATTCTCACTCCGAAATTAAGTATATATTCATCAGAGTACTCATTCCCCCCCGACAGAGAAATGTTTAACGCGGGAAATGCTCTCTCATTTGTCTTCGTGACACTGTTATAGTTTATCAGGGCAGACACACCGTAAACCAGGATATTCAGCGCAACAGTAAATGTTACATACTGCGCCGACTTGTCATAACGGCGCCTTTCATTCTCTAATTCATCAGCGGAAACTCCTGCGCTTTTACTGTTATTATAACTCTCTTCGGCTTCTTTCCAGTTTGTGACAAAATACCAGGTCATGAGGCCACCGGTAATCTTAAGAGCCAGAAAAGCGCTCCCCGTAAGGTAATCACCCCTGTAAAAATGGCCCCCTCCGGGAAGTGTAAAATCGAGGAGGAGCGTGGTTGTCAGCGACACCTCCTCTTTTTTTTCAACAAAGAGATTTTCAACCGTTCTCTTTTCAGAAGCAATGATAACAGGACCCGCCTGTTCGGAAACACCGGCATCACAGCGGCCGGGACGAAAAATCCCCGCAACACAGAGTATTACAATAAGGGAGTACCTGAATATTTTTGTTTCATAAAAAACCATTGACTACCTGCTCTGATCTTTCTGAGGATTTACAAAGGATAAAAAATTATTTCTGAAATAACTGTTATCCGGTTCCTTTATACATGCCTGTGAGTACATATCAAACGCTTTTTTTCTTAACCGGAATATTTCATAGATAATCCCCAGATTGTTGTATACCGCCGCCTGGTCACTCTCCTCCCGGATTGACTCTCTGAACAGGGACTCTGCATCATGGAACCTTCCCTCCAACGCGAGATCAACACCCCTGTTGTTTATTCCGGCAATGGGTGACGATGATCTTATATAGACAAAATACTTGAGATTTTTTTTTATAAAATACTTTTTGCTGTTTTTCTCAGAGGGAACAATATCCTTAACAGTGATTTTTGTTTTAATGACAAAGGGCCTGTATGAATAACAGCCGGTCAGCAGAAGCGCCAGGAGAAGAGGTTTATATATCAGGTTTGAACGATTCACAGGTACTCTCAATCTTCTTTGCCATGTTGAGTATCTTCTTTTCCTGAAAATGGTTTCCCATTATCTGGAGCCCGATAGGCATCCCGCTGCTGTCACGTCCCACGGGGAGGGAGAGACCGGGAATGCCCGCAAGATTCGCGGATATTGTAAGAATATCAGACATATACATCTGGAGAGGATCGCTCACAAGTTCTCCGAACACCGGGGCAGTTGTAGTTGTTGTGGGGGTGATAATGACATCGACTTTTTCAAAAGTCTTTTTAAAGTCGTTTATGATCAGTTTGCGTCCTTTCAGGGCCTTGAGGTAATAGGCATCGTAATACCCGGAACTGAGAGAGAAAGTCCCCAGGATTATCCTTCGCTTGACCTCTTTCCCGAAACCCTCACTCCTTGTCCGGTTATAAAGAGAACTGAGGTCCGATGAACCGGGCGTCCTGTAGCCGTATTTTATTCCGTCAAAGCGGGCAAGGTTTGATGACGCCTCGGCTGTTGCGATGAGGTAATAGACAGGAATGGCGTACTCGGTATACTTGAGTGAAATTTTTTCCACCCGCACGCCCGATTCTTCAAGCTCACCCAGCTTTTTATTAATTGCATCACTGATTTCAGGAGCAATACCCTGGAAGTACTCCTCGGGCACACCCACAACCATGCCGCTGATATCACCGGTGATGGCATCAACAGGAAAATCAATCTCAGCATCAACCGATGTTGTGTCCCTGCTGTCATATCCGCAAACAGCGGAAAGAAGTATTCCCGCATCATCCACAGTGTTGCCGAATGCCCCAATCTGGTCCAGGGAGGACGCGAATGCAACCAGCCCGTACCGGGAGACCCTTCCATATGTAGGCTTTATTCCCACAACACCGCAGAAAGCCGCAGGCTGACGTATGGAACCCCCTGTATCGGAACCCAGGGCAAGAGGGGCCATCCGTGCGGCCACTGACGCTGCCGATCCCCCTGAACTTCCCCCGGTAACATGAGACAGGTTATAGGGATTTTTCGCCGGTCCGAAATATGATGTTTCATTTGTGGACCCCATGGCAAATTCATCCATGTTTGTTTTACCCAGCAGTATGAACCCCTTTTCAGAAAGCCTGCTGTATGAAGTAGCGTTATAAGGTGACACGAAACTCTCAAGGATCTTTGAACCGCAGGTGGTTTTCATCCCCTCCGTACAGATATTGTCCTTCACTGCTACGGGGATTCCGTCATACTCTGAAAGAGTGTTCCCGCTCTTCCTTCTTTTATCAGATTCAACCGCGGCATCCATGAGTCTTTCTTCATCCACCGTTATGAATGAATTGAGGTCACCGTTCAGGGATTTTATTCTCCCGAGGAATGAACCGGCAATATCAGACGCACTGACTTCGCCTCTTCCCAGGAGTTCTTTCAATTCTGTAACACTTTTATCTGTCAACATTATGTTTCCTGTGCTTTTAAAATACTTATATAAAACATCAACAATATATCCCCGCCGCCCAAGGCGGCGGGGATATATCAGTTATCTTTTTTTCAAATATGATTATTCTTATGCATAGCTGATTCAGTTATTCCATTGATCAGAAAACAAATATCACAGGCAGTGTCAATAAAAAAAGAGGGGACCCCGCTCAATAATTGAATGAACAGGAGAATTGACCGGTTCATTTGTCTTGACAATAAGGAAAAATTAATGTTATACTTTTGTAACAAATAAGTCTGTCATCCCGGCCGAAGCATAGAGGTCGGATTTTTGACTTCCATGTCAAATCCGACATGCAAAGCGTCCTGCTTTTTCCGGGATCCATTTTATTGAAAATGATAGATTCCCGCTTCCGTGGGAATGACATTATTAAAAATAATTTTTCGAAATAACTATATTTTACCTTATAGCTGAGTAGATACTTTTTAATATTATTAAACTGCATGAAATGACAATGGAAAAAGTTAAAGTCCTTATAATCGATGACTCTGCAGTCATGAGGCAGTACCTCACCAATCTGTTGTCCTGTTCCCCGAAAATCGAAGTGGTTGCATCCGCCCCGGACCCCTACATAGCAATTAATAAAATAAAAAGATTCAGTCCCGACGTGCTGACTCTCGATATTGAAATGCCAAGAATGGACGGGCTGACATTCCTTTCCCGGCTGATGACATCCAATCCGATGCCTGTGATAATGGTAAGTTCACTGACATCAGGCAGTGCGAAGGAAACCCTGAAAGCCCTTGAACGGGGAGCTCTCGATTTTATCTGCAAACCCTCCGCGGAAAATAACCTCAGCAGGGAAGAGTTTGAAATCTCACTCCGTGAAAAAGTCATCAATGCCGCCAATTCCCGAATAAAGAAACAGACAGCGTCCGGGATGAAGGAGATTGAAAAGAAACTGACTGCAGATGAAACACTCCCCCGAAAAGACACTTTCATGAAGAAACAGAACAGTAAAGAGATTATTGCCATCGGAGCATCTACTGGAGGGACAGTTGTCATTGAAGATATCCTCTTAAACATCGACGAGAACTCTCCCGGCATTGTGATTACTCAGCATATGCCGGTAAAATTTACTTATGAATTCGCCAACAGGATAAACCGCATGACCCCGCTGTATGTAAAGGAAGCGGAACAGGATGACATTGTTTACAGGGGGATGGCACTTGTCGCGCCCGGTGGAAAGCACCTGGTTGTTAGAAACAGGGGGACAAAGTACATGGTTGAAGTTAATGACGGTCCCCCCGTTAACAGGTTTAAGCCTTCCGTTGATGTCATGTTCAGGTCAGTCAGTAAGGCGGCGGGAAACTCTGCCGCAGGGATCCTCTGTACCGGTATGGGACGGGACGGCGCGGACGGGCTCCTGGAGATGAGACAGAACGGTGCAAAGACTATTGCCCAGGACAAAGCCTCCTGTGTCGTATTCGGAATGCCCGGAGAAGCGGTACTGAATGGAGGAGCGGAATTTCAGATGAATATAAAAGAAATTATCGGTTTTATTAATACAATGCAGGGATGAATATATCATGCCCGTTTTATTACAATACAATATGCAAAGTTTAATAAAATATAAACTGGTATCTTCCCTCCGCCCAAGGCAGCAGGAACATATCTTTAATGTTTTCATGAAAATGATTATTCTTATACAGAATTGAATCATTATGAATAAATTATCTCATTTATTCATCTAAAATCTTATTGACTAATTTTCAGGCTGAAGAGAACATCATCAAAATTATTTTCCGGAGAACATACATGTTGAAGAAACGATTACTGTTAATGATAATGATGATACTGGTTTTTTCATGCAAAGGGAGAACATCCGGCCTCGAGGAATCAAATATCCCGGCCCTTGTAAGAAAGTTCCTCACAATGCATGCAGAGTATCACAGGCTTAATGATGAAATATCAGAAAAGATACTTAATAACTATATCAGTTCTCTTGACTATAGTAAATACTATTTCTATAAAAAGGACATTGATGAATTCCAGAAACGTAAAAAACTTATTGATGATGATATTGCAAATGAAAGATATGATTTTGTTTATAAGGTCTTTGAAGTCTATAAAATACGCTTCAAAGAAAACATGAATCTTTTCCAGGAGCTGATAAAAAGAAAATATGACTTCAACAGGGATGAAACAATAATTGTCGACAGGGACAAAGTCGACTATGCCGCAGATAAAAATGAAATGAGAGAGAGGTGGAGAAAAAACATCAAACTTCAGCTTCTTAACTATCTCTCCGCGGACAAGGACATAAAGAAGGCAAAAGAAAAGCTCAGGAAAAAATTTGATCTCATGGAAAAAAGAACCGAAGAGATTGACAAGTCAATGCTCCTGACACGTTTTGTTAATGCATACTCAACGGCTCTTGATCCCCATTCAAACTACCTTTCGCAGTCTGAAAACGAAGACTTCAAGATTTCCATGGAACTTAAACTTGAAGGGATCGGGGTCAGGCTCAGTTCCGAGGACGGTTTTGTCATCGTCGAATCGATCATCCCGGGCGGTGCCACCGACAAACTTCCGGAGGAAATACGACTTAAACCTAACGACAAAATTGTCGCTGTGGCGCAGAAAGATGGCGAGCCTGTTGATGTTATTGATATGGCACTGCGGGATGTGGTCAAAAAGATCAGGGGCCCAAAAGGGACGGAAGTACGGCTTACGATTATCAGGGATGTGGGGAAAGACAATAAGCCGGAAAGGATGGTTGTTCCTATTATCAGGGAAGAGATAAAGCTCCAGGATTCCGATGCAGAATCTGAACTTTATACATATAAAACAAACGGACAGAAAATCAGAATCGGATATATTAAGCTGCCGTCATTCTACAGGGACATGAGAAGCGGCAAGAGTTCTTCGGGAGATACGAAGTACCATGTGGAAAAGATGGTTAAACAGAAATCTGATATCATCGTACTCGATCTGAGAGGGAACCCGGGCGGCGGACTAAACGATGCAATTGAAATTGCCGGGCTCTTCATTGACAACAGGAACGGTCCGATCCTTCAGCTAAAGGGAGGAAGCAGTCCCGGAGACGAATCAAGCATTCCGCCCCAGGTTATATATGACAATGACGGGGGAACAATCTACAGAGGGCCATTAGTTCTCCTTATTAATAAGTTCAGCGCCAGCGCTTCGGAAATTCTCGCCGGTGCGATAAAGGACTACGGCAGGGGACTTGTGCTGGGACCCACAAATACTTTCGGGAAGGGGACGGTCCAGTCATATAATGTTCTTCCGGGAAATCTTGGAGCGATTAAGGTCACAACTCATATATTCTATCAGCCCTCGGGGACCTCGAACCAGCTCTACGGAATAAAGCCCGATATAATAATCCCTTCTCTCAGTTCCATATGGGACATAGGGGAACAAAAGACGAAATACCCCCTGAAATGGAAAAAGATCAAGAGCACCCGGTTCACCAGGTACGGATTTGTTAACAACAAGCTTGTTTCCGCACTTAAGAAAAAATCAGAAAAGAGAATCAATGGAGACAGTGACTATATTGAACTGTTAAAAAAAATTAAAACATTCAAAAAACAGCTGAACAATAAGACAATAAGCCTCAAGGAAGAGTCGAAACTCTCGCAACAGAAAGAAGATGTCATGAAAAAAGGTATCCACAGCAAAGACGGGAAAAATCTCATTGATCTGAAAAATGACCTTTTCCTTAAGGAAGCCATAAATGTAACAGGTGACTATTACAAAATATTAAAAACGGCAAAATAAATTTTAAACCGTATAGTCTCAACCGTATAGTCTCAACAACGTTGTTGAGACTATACGGTTGAGACTATCAAGTCATTACAGGTTCTCTGCATAATCTTTCACACAATCCAGGCAGTTCTCCGCTGTTACAACAACCGCATCAACACAGGACCTCATGAGCATAATACGCAGATCTTCAATCTGCTCTTCCCTGGCAGGGCAGCAACTATCTTTGATAAAGATGACAGCGTCAATCCCATGTTTTTTAATCATTTTATATAACAGCTCGGACCTTTCATTTACATCCCGTATTGAAGGACAGAGCGGCCCATAGGAAAATGAATCAAGTATCTCGTAGTAGAGATACTCCGATGATGCATTATAGGAAAGATCAAATCTCCTTCTTCCTCCGCACAGGTCATCTTCATACACATGGCAGCCTGCATCTTCAATCTCATCAAGGAGCTTTCCCGCGCCATACCGGGATGAATAGACCAGAACGTTTACCCGAAAACCCGTTCCACTTTCACCTGATGCCTTCAGTGTTTTAAATATATTCAAAAGGTATTCCTTAACGATTTCAGGCGGCAGTGAAAATGCCGCATCAAGAACCGCATACAAATCGTTGTTTGAAATTGCCGCAGGGTTTTTCTTTCTGAGTTCAAGAATTCCTCTGACAAGACTTTTTAACTCATTGTAAATTGTAACAGAGCCGGCCAGGTTTTTGATATCAATATCCTTAATGTCAAAATTGAACAGGGATTTCAGCATTTTACCGGTTGATTCATGGAGGGCAATTGATGCGTCCCTGCCATATCCTGAAAATGTATCATAAAGATAAAGGGGAACGCCCTTTTCGTTACGAGTCTCTTTATCCGGACCACTTAAACAGCTGCACCTGCGGGGATAGATTAAAACATCAAACATATCTGCATATTCACCGCCTCCGGAACAGCATTTTTGTGAATATGCAAGAGGAATTGTGAGAGGCTGTATTCCAAAGGAATGGATAATCTCAAAGGGTAAAATCTCACAGCTAAAACCGGCAATTTTTTTACCTGTCCTCTCCCTGTATCCATTCATGACTGTTGCATAATCTCCCATGAGTTCCCTTAATGGATCAATCTTTATGCTGAGTTCCGATTTATTCATTATTATTCTGCTCCAAATACATTATTTGAATTTATTCATGCAGTATTTTTTATCATACGTTCATGACACTGAGTGTTTATAATGATAAGAGTACCTACTCAGCTGTATGGCTTAAAATAAACATATTCAACAAAATGCCAACAATATGTCCCCGCCGCCTTGGGCGGCGGGGACATATCAGATATCTTTTGTTCATAAACATGTCTATTTGTATACATAGCTGAATAGTAAATTATAATATATTTTTTCAAGAGGAATTTTCTTATGGTTAATTTAACTGGAGATAAAAATAATTTCAAGTTTTGTAACTACTCGGTCATATGTCTAAAATTTTTGTATTTTGAAGAAAAATCAGTAATATGTCCCCGCCGCCTTGGCGGCGGGGACATATCAGTTATATTTTTAACAATGACAAATTCGCAAAAATAAAATCTTTCTTTACCGGTAAAAATGATTTGTATATATTATACTGATATATAGTTTTGAGTAATAAATTCAGCTCCAGGAGATATGAATAATGAGCAGTGCCGTAAAGAAAAAGCAGAACATCAAAGGCGGTATATACCTCTCTATTGTTTTACCGGTGTATAATGAAGAGGAGAACATTAATCTCCAGTATGAGAAAATTATT
The DNA here is from genome assembly GCA_050298055.1 of Spirochaetota bacterium. Taxonomy (GTDB): domain Bacteria; phylum Spirochaetota; class UBA4802; order UBA4802; family UBA5550; genus JBNKTL01. The sequence goes on along the minus strand of JBNKTL010000015.1, from coordinate 51,143 downwards.
AATGCGCTCTCATTCCTCAAGAAAAAATTTGAAGTTATATTCGTCGATGACGGAAGCACCGATACCTCCACGGAAAAGCTTACAGAAATTGCTCAAAAAGATAAGAGGATAAAGCTTGTTATATTCAGAAGGAATTTTGGGCAAACAGCCGCAATGTCAGCGGGAATCGATTTTTCAAGTGGTGAGATTATTGTCTTTATGGATTCAGATTTGCAGAATGATCCGGAAGATATAAAAAAGCTCCTTGAAAAAATTGATGAAGGTTACGATGTGGTAAGCGGCTGGAGAAAAAAGAGAAAGGACAAAATGTTGTCAAGAAGACTCCCCTCTATGATTGCCAATAAGCTGATATCCAAAGTAACGGGTGTTAAACTCCACGACCTCGGATGTTCATTGAAAGCATACAGGGGCAGTCTGCTCAGACAGGTAAACCTCTATGGGGAAATGCACAGATTTATTCCTGTTCACGCATCATGGATAGGAGCAAAAATTACCGAGATACCGGTCAACCACTTCTCCAGACAGTTTGGCCGGTCAAAATATGGGATAAAGAGAACTTTTAAGGTCATCCTGGATCTTATCACGGTTAAGTTCATGGGGACATATTCCACAAAACCTATCTATATATTCGGTGGGACCGGTTTTATTATGCTTGCCTTTGCGATACTGAGTCTCACAGAAGTTATAATTGTTAAAATTCTCTACAACCAGGATATGACCGGAAACCCCTTTCTCATGCTGACCGTTATGCTTGTAATACTCAGCCTTCTTTTTGTTCAGATGGGCATCCTGGCTGAAATATTAATAAGGATTTACCATGAGGCACAGGATAAACACCCCTACTGGATAAAAGAAACCATCAATATGAGCAAATAATAAATTTAACTTTAATGCTAACTACTCAGCTATATGAATAAAATCTCATAGTTGCTAATAACATCAACAGTATGTCCCCGCCGCCTTCGGCGGCGGGGACATACCAGTTATATTTTTTGTTAAATATTATTATTCTTATACATAACTGAGTAATAAACTTTTATGTATTAATTAACATGCCAAGAGTACTTTTGTTTATACAGGTTTTTCTTCAAACAATATATTCAACTTTATTTTGACAGACCGGAACGAAGTCATTATCTTTAATTATTATAATCTCAAGGATCTTATTTCACATTCCCTGAGAGGAATAAAATTAAGGAATTATCGTAAAGGTAAAAAAGATGAAAAACAGCCAGGCTCTCCAAAACAAAAAAATGCTCAAGGGAAGTGATGACCAGGAAATCCTTATGTCCATGCTCACATCAATGATAGAGGATGTTATAAAAAATCCCCGTGGTTCAATCAGGGTCTTCACAACACAGGCACTTATTGATGCTCTTGAAAAGAGAAACACGGTCTTCAGCAAAGTCATGAGCAATTCAAGGGATGAGAGAAACAAATTCGTAAAGGAAGTCGTTATCAATACTATTAAAAGGGCCAAGCTCGTGGAGTTCGCAGACAAGATAATGCCTGAATGTGACAAGGTCTACTGGAAATGGGACAAACAGTATCAGGCAGCTGCTAAATAAGAGGACCTTCAATAACCCCCTTTCCCTCGTTTAATCCCTGCCCTTCAGCAGGAATTTCATAGGGCTCTTCTTAAGTTCTTTTGAAATTTCCTTCATGGTAATAGCTGTTTCCCTGAAAGCGGACATAAATTCAACAATATCCTTCTGTGAATTGTCAAGGATCTTGTTAATACTGCTTATACTTGATGAAAGATTAGAAAGCATGACACGGAGATTGTGCCGGCTGTCCAGTGAAATCTGTTTCACGATATTTACCGTATTTGAAAGAGTGGTCAGGAGTATATGCGCATCCTGAAGAATTGCCTCCAGGTTAACATATTCAATACCCTCGATAACATCACCATTCTGCAAGGGCCCGCCTTCCACTTCCGGATTTTTCATATCAATGGAAGGGTCTCCGATAACATTCTGGTTCTGAATCACAGCTGAGCAATTTTCAGAAAGCCTGATACTTCTTTCAATTCTCATTGTGGCCAGAAAGTGCAGGGCGGGAGTATAAACAGGGGTGAGTTCCACAACTCTTCCGATTGTATAGCCCTTCAGTTTAACCAGCGTTCCCTTCTTTACTGAAGTCAGGCTGTCAATTTTCAGATATACATCAATAGTCGAACTTGCCACTGAATAACCCAGCTTCAATGATATGACAATCATGAGTATGACAATGGGAACAAGCAGAAATAAACCGACTCTGATTTCATTTTTTTTGAATTTTGCCATAATATCCTCAATCAACCGGTTTTAAAGAATAGTCATTGGGCCGCAATTGCTCATTTCTATATACTGTTTCAAATAACTGTTATCGGAATGGAGAAAATCGTAACTGCTTCCCCGGAAAACTATCCTCCCGTTAAAGAACATAACAAACTTTTCCGCATAATCAACAAATTTTTCAGGTTCATAAGTGACAAAAATTACAGATTTTTCTCTGGAATCAATCCTCTTTTTCAAATTTTTTATGAATGACTGGATATTCAATGGTGACTGGTTTTCGAAAGCATGTTCAAGGATCAGCATATCAGGGTCCAGGGCAATTGCCCTTCCGTATGATGTTCTGAGGATCTCTGAATTTGACAGATCAACAGGACGAAATTTTTTACAGTGATCAAGATTGAGTTCATCGATAAGAAAATCAACATATTTCTTGATTTCATCCCTGTTTAATTTTGAATGATATTCCAGCGGCAGAGATATATTCTGTTCTACTGACATATTCGCTATTAATCCATGGTCAGGATGAAGAAACCCCATATCCTTCCTGTAGTTCATGCTTTCGATGTAATCAAGCTCCTTAACTGACCTGCCCCTGTAAAGGATATCACCTTCATAACCGGTTTCAAAACCTATGATGAGAGTACATATGAGATCCAGACCCGATTTTTCAGGCCCGAAGAAAACAATATTCTCACCCTTTTCAACCACAAAGGATATATTAAAAAGCGAATCTCCATCAGGTGAATGATAGGTAAGGTTTTCAATCTCTAAAAGGTGTTCATTCATTATTAAACATCTATTCTTTATCTAGAGGTAAAATACCACAGAAATCAACGCATTTGTGATAAAGATGATCGACAGGGTCCTGATAACAGCCCGGGAAACATATATTGGGACCTCAAATTTTGATTTAGGTTTAAAGCCGTAATAACAGCATATCAGAGGGATAAGGGTTCCATAGATAAGGCTTTTCAGAAGTGTTGATATCAGGTCCACGGCACTGAAAGCATCCAGGATCGTCTGGGCAAATATATCAACCGGAATGAAAATCGTCAAAAGCGAGATAATATATCCGCCTAAAAATGCGACAATATCGAATATTACCATCAATGAAAAAATCGAGATAATTGAAGCAACAATCCTCGGAAAGACAATATAGAGCTTGGTGTCAATACCCATGATTTCCAGTGAAAGGATCTCCCTGTTCTGCTTCTGAGTGGCAATCTCTGCGGTAATTGCAGAACCTGATCTGCTGATAACTATTAATGCGGTGGCAAGCGGTCCCATTTCCCTCACGATAATAATAACAAGAAGATTACCGATAAATCCTTCAATACCGAACTTTGGAAACTGTGTCATGGATTGAATGATGACAGTACCCCCGATAAGAAGCGCAATGAAAACAACAAAGGGGAGTGCATGGATACCGGTAAAACGGGTCTGGTTGATTATGATGTCATATATTGATCTGAACCTGAGATACCGTAAGGATTTAAAGGAAACAATAATTGAAATAACAAAATCCCTGAAGTTTATCACTCCATTCCAGTAGTTGATCGCTCCCCGGCCAACCTTCCCTGCTATATTTACCTGCTCTAAATTCATACAATAAATCTTTCTCTGGATCTCTCTTTGGAAACACCGATAATATTATAACATTTAATATTATCAATAAAAATTTGCAGCTACTCAGCATTATATATAAAATAAATTTTAATGAAAAAACATAACAGATAAGTCTCCGCTGCCGACCGCGGCGGGGACATATCTGATAATATTTTCATGACTAAGTATATTTTTTATCCATACAGTTGAGTAGTTAAAAAATTTTATTTACTGAAAACCCCTATTTGAATATATGTCATTCAAATTATTAAAAATAAAAACCAGATTAAAATGATATTTACAACAAGAAAGTTAACCCTCTTTGCTGCAGTAATTCTTATCTTACTCTTCATTATTTATAATAATATAAACAGTATACGATATTTCAGTGACAAACTGCGCAGCAGGATAATATCAATTTCAGGAAGAGAAAAAAGCCTGGGCAGGAATCTCTCGGTAATAGTCCATGGCAAGTACAGAGACTATACCGCCACATACGGGAAAATTCCCGAAGGATTTACACAAACCGGTTTTCTCCTCTACTACAGGGCAAAGGGAAAAACCCGACTCTCTGCTATTGCAGATGCTATTATTGAATATACATCCTCCTATACCCTTTCAGGGCTGCTCAGAGACATAAAGAGATTAAATATGCTGGAGGGAAAGTATGCCGAAAAAGGAAAGATACTTATTATACCAAATTCTCTCACCGCCCAGACTCTCGATTTACGGAACCGGGAAAAACCTGCGATAATACATATAAAGGGCCTCTACTATACCGGGTCTACAGCCGGGAACCTGAACTCAATTGAAAGACTCTCTCAACTTAAAAAACTCGGTATCAACTCCGTGGTCTTTGATGCAAAGGATATTACAGGCATAGTCAATTACCGAAGCAGCGGAGAGATGGTAAAGAAATACAGGTCCCATTCAAAGCGGCCCATCCGGAATATCAGGCTGCTGATCAGAAAGCTTAAAGATATGAAGATCCATACAATTGCAAGATTGGCGGTCTTCCATGATCAGCATATGTACCGGTCTCATCCGGAGTTTGCGATAAAATCGAAAAGAACAGGAAGAAAGTGGAAAGCCGGACGAGAACTCTGGTGTGATCCTACAAGCACAATGGTCCAGGACTATAATATCCAGATTGCCATTGAACTTGCAGAAATGGGCATTGATGAAATACAGTTTGATTACATCAGGTTTCCCACTTCGGGAAATCTCCGTGACGCCCTCTTCAGCTACACAGCAGGAAGGATGAGCAATACCGGGGTCATAACAGGCTTTCTCAAAAGAGCCTATAAAGAGATATCCGCCAGAAATACGCTGCTCTCCATAGATATCTTCGGGGTTGTTGCCTGGGGCAAAAAAGTTGATATTGTGAAAACCGGGCAGAATATCAGCATGCTTTATAAATACTGTGATATTATATCGCCAATGCTCTATCCTTCTCACTTTAACGAAAATTTTGACCAGTGGGAAAATCCCGCTGACCACCCCTACTACTATATCTACGAGGGATGCAAAAAAGTCATGGAACTTACAAATAACAGCATTACAGTAAGGCCCTGGCTCCAGGCTTTTAACCTGAAGGTTTCAAACTATAACAGTAAATATATTATTAAACAGATTAAAGCGTCCGATGATGCAGGAGGGAAAGGATATCTCTTCTGGAATGCACAAAACAGGTATGATACAGTTTATGCTGCACTGAGCAGCATAAACTGATTGCCTGGATTTTACTTCTTATTATTTTTTTTGCTTGTCTTTGATGATTTCTTTTTCGATGATTTCTTGCTCTTCTTTGTTGATTTCTTCTTAGATGACTTTTTGCTCATCTCTGTTGATTTCTTTTTAGATGACTTTTTGTTTCTCTTTTGTTGTTGCTTTCCCGACGTCGTTTTGCCCATCCTGTTTGATTTCTTTTTCGATGCTGTTTGGCCTCTCTTTTGTTGTTGCTTTCCCGACGCCTTTTTGCCCATCCTGTTTGATTTCTTTTTTGATGCTGTTTGGCCTCTCTTTTGTTGTTGCTTTCCTGACGTCTTTCCGGACGATTTCATTGAAGATGGATACTTTTTTGATCTATCAACAACAATCTTGCCATTCCTGTGATAGTGGTAGGTTTTTGTTTTATGGTCCCAGTGCCCCCCCTTGCTGTCAAGTCTTCCGGGATGACCATAAGTCATATCAGCAGCCAGGAACACAATAAAAACAAGGACAACCAATATCTTTCGTAACATAAATAATCTCCTTCTGAATGATGTATTGAATATTAACATTGGTATATATTAATACAAAAAAGTCAACTATTAAAGCGAAGAATGGACAGGCAGATAATAAACTCTATGAATTGTTCTTTCCCCACCGAGTAGTAACACCTTTTTTACTCATGTGACCCGGTGAAACATAAAAATAAAATATTTTATGAGATTCCTTAAAATTGTTGACTCTTTGAAAATTTTTATTATTTTATTAATTACAATGATGTGATGTCAACACCCTGTTTCTTTATATGAAAATGGAAAAGAACACAATGCTCATAACTGAATTTGCCCCTCCGGAAAGGCTGCAATCAAGGGAAATTAATGGACAATATCAGAGTTTTACACATGCGGCCCTTTTAAAAGAGGTCTTTAATTCCGTTCCTGTAATTATCATGATTCTGAACGAGGAAAGACAGATTGTCTATTCAAACAAAACGCTGATACATCAACTTGGAATTAAAAGATTAAACGACATAATTGGTATGCGCCCCGGCGAGGTTTTGCATTGTATCCATTCTGAAGTAATGGAGGCCGGATGCGGAACTTCACATGAATGCAGTTTTTGCGGCACGGTAAACATAATATTGAAAAGCCAGAGAACAAAAGAAGAGGTAACCGGTGAGTCACGAATCACTTCCGAATTAAACGGAGAGACCGTTCACTTTGATATCCAGGTTACATCCAAACCTTTCAGGCATCAGGAAAACTGGTATTATATGCTTACCATTCAGGATATCAGCGACCGGAAACGCCGCCGTGCTCTTGAAAGAATATTCTTCCATGACGTGACAAACACAGCCTTCGGGCTAAAGGGCCATGTTGACTTTCTTCTTGATAGTGACAATCCGGAAATTACCCACAGTTCCCTGCCGCTTCTTAAAACCTGCAGCGATTCGCTTCTGGAAGAGATCAATGCACAGAGAATACTTACTTCCGCCGAAAGTAATGATCTGAGACTGGAATGCAAAAAATTCATGGTTTCCGATCTTGTTGAAGATGCCATCCACAATCTTGAAAAGCATTATTCCGCCCTGGGAAAAACCATCCAACTGAAAAACCCGGAAGAGACCTGTATTCTCTCTACCGATAAAAGGCTTTTAATGAGAGTGCTGATAAATATTCTCAAAAACGCACTTGAAGCAAGCAGGAAAGGCGACACCGTAACAATTGGATACATGTTCACTGAAACTGACATAGAGTTTCATGTCCACAATCCCGGACATATGTCTGAAGAAGCAAAATCACAGATTTTTCAGAGATCCTTTTCCACCAAGGGAGCCGGACGGGGTCTGGGGACCTACAGCATGAAGCTCTTAACAGAAAAATATCTTGAAGGAGAGATCACGTTCTCTTCAGATGAAAATTTCGGCACAACCTTTTCTGTTACACTGCCCCTCAACCACCCTCACTGCAATTAATAATCTTTTTCAGAGAGCGCTTCTGTCAGTTAAAGAGCTTCTGAAATATGGGAAGCATTATTATATCATTTATTATGACAAACACTCCGAGCATTATGAGGACAATGACTCCCACTGTCTGAATTCGCTCCATGAGTTTTTCATTTAACGGTTTTCCTCTCAGGGCTTCAATCGTATAGAATACGAGGTGTCCGCCGTCAACAACCGGGATGGGAAGAAAATTCATTACCATGAGGATAATTGATATCTTTGCCATGAGGATTATGAAGGCAGAAACACCCTTGTAGTACGCGACGTCTCCCGCAATCTTCGCGATCCTGATGGGACCTGAGAGATTTTCCCTGACATTTACTTTGCCGGAAAAGAGCATCCCGATTCCCTTGAGGTTGAGAACAATAAACTCATAGGGCTCAACAAAGGCCTGAACAAGTCCTTCACCCGGCCCATACCTGACGTCAACCATTTCCGGTGAAACAACAGGGTAGACTCCCATAAATCCCCTGCTCTCTATTCCCGGAATGCCCTTTATTTTACTGTCACTGTATTCTATTTCCACACTCTTCCTCCTGCTGTCAGAAAGAGCCTTCTTGAATACATCGGCATCAATAACAGGCACACCATTGAGTTTAAGGGTTTTCTTTGCGATGCCTTTTTTGACCATGGCCATGTCAAACATGACCTTCCCGTCCATTGTAATCACTTCGTTACTTCTCGGAATGAGTTTTATGTCACTCTCTTTATCTTTACGTACGATTTTTAATGTTACTTCCCTGTTCGCCTTCTTCTTAATATAATCCGTGAATTCCGCTCCACTGCTGATTTTTTTCCCGTCAATGCTGATGACTTCATCAAGCTGCCTCAAACCGGCTTTCTCTGCCACGTCGCCTTCGACAACGCCGCCCAGCATGACTTTATCTCCATAAGGAATAACTCCGATGGAATACCTGGTGGATTTCCCCGAAGTCTGAGGTGTAACGTTTAGATCAATTTTTTTCCCGGCCCTCTCTACTGTTACAGAGAGTGTCTTCCCCTCGGAAAAGATCACCTTGCTCTGGATATCGCTGAAGCTGACTATCTTCTTGTGATTAATCCGGACTATCCTGTCACCGCTTTTCATTTTAGCTTTATGCGCGGCAGAAACAGACTCTCCCGATTTCAGTTCCTCGGGGATGATGATCCTGTTGGTTTCTGTCTTGTAACCGATAAGATTCATCATAAAGAAAAGAAGTATTCCAAAAATAAGGTTGAAAATGGGCCCCATTGCCACGGTAACAATTCTTTTCCAGGGGGCGGCACTGAGGAATTCATACTCTTTCCCCTCTCTCTCTTCGCCCGGCTCATCACCGTAAAACTGGCAGTATCCGCCAATGGGAATGAGTGTTACCTGGTAGGTTGTATCCCCTATCTTTTTCTTGATAAATCCTTTCCCGTATCCCATGGAAAAGACCCTGGCCTTTATCCCTACAAGCATACCCCCCAGGAGGTGCCCCAGTTCATGAACAAAAATACAGAGCCCGAGAAGGATAAGGGCCGCAAAAATATAAGTCAATGGCATCATTTACATTACCTCTTCAATTATACTATTAGATATTTCTCTGGATTCAGAATCACGAGTAATAATATCATCTATATCCGGATCATTTATGTTTGACAGTTTCTCCATGGTCCTGTCAACAACCCTGACTATGTCAGTAAATCTTATCTTCTTACTTAAAAACGCATCTACGGCAACCTCGTTGGCGGCATTCAGCACCGCAGGCATGGTCCCTCCCTCTTTCCCCGCATTGTAGCAGAGTTCCAGTGAAGGATATCGTTTCCTGTCGTATACAGCAAAGTGCAGACTCCCAATCTCCTCAAGCTTCAGCCTTCCAAATTCATTCCTGACTTTCTCAGGATACTTCATGGCGTTGAGTATGGGAAGGGCCATATCAGCCACCCCCATATGCGCATGGAGCGCTCCATCGACAAGTTCAATCATCGAATGAACAATACTTTCAGGGTGGATCAGCACATCGATCTTTTCGTATTCAAAGCCAAATAAGTAGTGAGCTTCAATGACTTCAAGCCCCTTATTCATCAGCGTCGCGGAATCGATGGTTATCTTGTTCCCCATATTCCAGGTTGGGTGGTCCAGGGCCATTTCAGGTGTTACCTCATCCATCTTCTCAATCGGAAGATTTCTTAAACTTCCCCCTGATGCTGTAAGTATAATCCTTTCAACATAGCTGTTCTTAACATTGTCAAGAAGTGAAAATATAGCACTGTGTTCGCTGTCTACAGGTATAAGTTCTTTTTTTTCACTGCTTATTCTTCCCGTAAAAATATCCCCCGCCATTACAAGGGTTTCCTTATTTGCCAGGGCTATTCTTTTACACCTTCCAACCGCATTCAGGGTGGGCTTTAACCCGGCAGCTCCCACAATTGCGGAAACAAGAAGATCAACCTGCCTGCCGGCAAGTTCCATCACTCCATCTTCACCGTCAAGAAATTCTACTTCCGTATACTTCTTCTTTAGTTTCCCATACTCATCCGATGTTACAATTTCAGTTGACTCAACAGCCACCGCCTTCGGATGAAATTCCCTGATCTGGGCTTCCAGGAGAGTAATATTCTTCTGGCAAGTGAGACCGTAAACTGTGTACTCATCATTCAGGAATTTTACCACTCTCAGGGTCGATACACCGATAGAGCCGGTAGATCCGAGAATTGTTACGGTTTTCAACATATTTTACGGAACACCTATTAAAAGCAGATAGTAATAAAAAGCCGGGATTGAAAAGATAATGGCATCAAAAACATCCCACATGCCACCGTGACCGGGAATGATCGATCCTGAATCCTTTATGGAGCTGTCCCTCTTTATGGCAGACTCAACCAGGTCTCCGATATTTCCAAGTACGCTCAGAACTATGCCGATTACCGCTGCTTCCAGGGTAGTGAAAAGCTCCCTGCTGAAAAAGGATATATAAAATTCATTTATAACCAGTGAAAAAACAATGCTAAAGAGAAGACCGGAAAAGTACCCTTCCCACGATTTATTTGGTGATACGGGGAAACCCGTCTTGTGCTTCCCCAGAAAAATCCCGCCGAAATATGCCCCGATATCATTGAACATTATTATTAAATTATGAAACAAAAGGTAAAAGACGCCGTTTGCCAGGGCCTTGACAAGTATTATATGAGAAAATGAAAGGACAATATAGAGCACACCGAAGAAAGTTATGGATACGGAATAGATCCCACCGCGTATTGAACGGGTAAAGACCTGGAGAACAAGAATGACAGCCAGAAAAAGAAAGATAAGGGCAGTGATCACCCTGGCATCAAAAATTCCCATATACCTTCCATACCCATAGACCTTCCCGAAGGCAAACAGGTAAAAAGCAATATTTATTGCTGCCCCAGCTGCCATACCCGTTTTGGTAAAAGACCTCCCCTCATCACCCCTGTCAGTTATCAGATAAAACTCATAGAGACAAATAAGGGACACCAGGAGTGAGATCAACATAATGGTAATTGAATTAAAACTATCTGATATAATAAAAAATATATATACGGGGAGCGCAACCAGGGCACTCAAAATCCTCTTTAACGTGGAATGGCCTGCTTTACTCATATTCCTCCGAATCTCCTCTCTCTGTTTTGATATTCATAGACTGCTTTAAATAAATGTTCAGGGGTAAAATCGGGCCAGAGCACGTCTGTGAAGTAGAGTTCCGCATAAGCCAGCTGCCAAAGAAGGAAATTGCTGATCCTGTACTCACCACTGGTCCTGATCATGAGATCTATCTCAGGAAGATCCGCAGTGGAGAGAAATTTTTCCATCTTTTTTGCGGTAAGTTTTTCACTCCCCTTCCGATTATCGAGCCAGTCATTAACCGCCTGTACGATTTCCTGCCTGCTTCCGTAATTAATACAGAAATTAAGGACCATTTTACTGTTTCCCGAAGTCTCTTCAATAGCATTCTTTATGGTTTTCTTCGTTGACGGAGGAAGTCTCTTCAATGTCCCCGTATGTTTTACCTTAATATTTTTATCTTTTATTTTCTCGATGTTGTTTTTAAAAAAGTATTCCAGCAGCGACCAGAGCTTAACAACTTCAAATTTTGGTCTCAGCCAGTTTTCAACCGAAAAGGCGTAAAGCGATATGGCTTTTACACCAATATCAAGAGCGGCATCAACAAGAGGTTCAATAACTTCTGCTCCCTTTTTATGCCCTTCTGATCTGGGGAGGGATCTCATTTTTGCCCATCTCCCGTTTCCGTCCATTATTATGGCAATATGTCCGGGAACAGAATCCGGTGTTATAAGATTCTGATAGTTTTCCATATAAACAGAATTAAAGACTCAGTATTTCCTTCTCCTTGTTTTCGGTGAGCTTGTTCACCTCTTCAACATACCTGTCTGTAAGGTCCTGTACATCGCTGAGTCCGGCCTTCGATTCATCCTCGGAGATATCCTTCTCCTTTTCGAGACCCTTCACAAGGTCATTTCCGTCTCTTCTGATGTTCCTGATTGCCACCTTGCAATCTTCAGATTTTTGTTTGGCCATTTTCACATATTCCTTTCTTCTCTCTTCCGTGAGATCGGGTATCTGGATACGGATAAGATTGCCGTCATTTGTGGGATTGAGTGAAAGGTCCGATTTCAGGATGGCCTTTTCAATTGCTCCGAGGTTTGACGCGTCCCACGGCTGGATCACGACAAGTCTCGGTTCAGGAATCGATATGGTTGAAACCTGGTTGAGGGGCATCTGAGAATCATAGGCTTCAACGTTAATCCCGTCAAACATTGCCGGATTGGCCCTCCCGGTCCTGATAGCGGCAAACTCTTTCTGCAGATTTGTAATGCTTTTTTTCATTCTCTCTTCTGTTTCCCTAAGAATCTCATCAACCATAAATACACCTCAAGTTCATCTATGAAATTTTTGTCCCGATATCCTTGCCGAGGACTATGTCATTTAATGAATTTTTTCGAAAAAGATCAAATATCACTATGGGCAACCCGTTATCCATGCAGAGAGAAACAGCAGTCAGGTCCATGACTCTTAATTTCCTGCTGATATATTCAATGTACGACATATCAGGTATCTTCTCCGCATCCGTGTCCTTTTCCGGGTCAGACGTATAAACACCGTCAACCCTCGTAGCCTTTAATAACACATCCGCCCTGAGTTCAACCGCCCGCAGACCTGCCGCGGTATCTGTGGTAAAATAGGGATGCCCCGTACCCCCTGCGGCTATTACGACCTTGCCTTCATCAAGGTGGCGCAGGGCCCTGTCTATTGTATATTTTTCAGCCACTTCGTTCATTCCTACCGAGGTCATGACCCTGGTATCAACACCAATACCGTTCAGGATATCTCTGAAAGCCAGGGAATTCATCACTGTGGCCAGCATTCCCATGTAGTCCCCGGTCACTCTTCCCAGTCCCAGTTCAACTCCAAGGGACCCTCTGAAAATATTTCCGGCACCGACAACAACAGCGACCTGAATCCCCAGGGTGCGGACTTCTTTAATATCTGAAGCTATACTCTTGATGATGACCGGGTCAATACCCTGTTTTTTATCACCGGCGAGGGCTTCCCCGCTCAGTTTAAGGAGGATCCTGTTATAGCCCGAAGCCCTCTTTTCCCCTGATGAATGGCTGGAAGCAGTACCCATTTTATGATCCTATCTGGAACCTGCTGAACTTGCCAACGGCAATGTTTTCGCCATACGAAGCTACTTTTTCCTTGATAAGGTCCTTGATCTTCACCTTCGGGTCCTTAATATACTCCTGTTCCATGAGACAGACTTCCGAATAGAACTTGTTCAGTTTTCCGTCAACGATCTTGTCGACAACATTTTCGGGTTTACCCGAATCTTTCATCTGCTCTTTATAGATTTCCCTTTCCCTGGCGAGATCTTCCTCAGGGACATCCTCAATATTTATATAGAGAGGACTTGCCGCAGCTACCTGCATACAGAGTTCTTTTGCCAGTCCCTGAAAATCTTCATTTCGCGCCACAAAGTCTGTCACGGTATTGAGTTCCAGGAGTACCCCCACCTTCTGGTTTGAGTGGATATACGATGCAATGATACCCTCTGTTGCTTCACGACCCATCTTCTTGGCAGCCGAAGCCAGCCCTTTTTTTCTGAGAAGATCAACAGCCTTCTCCATATCGCCATCAGTCTCACCAAGGGCTTTTTTACAATCAAGCATACCGGCCTGCGTCTTATGCCTTAACTCTTTAATCATATCCGATGTTATTTCCGCCACTTTTCTCAAACTCCATTATTCATAATATTTACGATTTTGTTCTCAAGAGAGAATCCTACCAGTTATCACTTTTTCCCTCTTCGGAAGATGTCCCGTCCCCGGCAGTTTTATCTACCGCCGCTTCATCACCGCTTTCAGAAACCTCTTCGGTCAATTCCGCTTCAGCCTTTACCTCGGCCTCTTCACTAAAAGAACCTTCATCTTCTTCATCTGCAGCTTCGTCTGTTTCTTCTGCATCCTCTTCAGAAATTTCAGTTTGTCCGCCGGATTTACCCTCATTGATTGCCCGCGCCATTGTGTCCAGAAAAAGTGCAATAGCCCGTATGGCATCGTCGTTTCCGGGTATGGGAAAATCTATTTCATCAGGATTACAGTTTGTATCCACAACTGCAAAAATAGGAATACCGAGCTTTTTCGCTTCATTGACCGCAATAGCTTCCCTTTTCGGATCAATGACAAAAAGGGCATCGGGAAGTTTGCTCATATTTTTTATTCCGGAAAAGACCTTGTCTTTCTTTTCCAGTTCCCGCTGAAGATCGAGTTTCTCCTTTTTTGTTTCGGCATCCCAGTTATCATTCTGCTGCATGGCTTCCAGTTCTTTAAGCCGCTGAATAGAATTACTCACGGTCTTAAAGTTAGTGAGCAGTCCGCCCAGCCATCTCTCTGAAACATAAAACATCTCACATTTTTCAGCATATTCAACAATAGCTGATTGCGCCTGTTTTTTTGTACCCACAAAAAGGATTTTGCCGCCATTCTCTGCCACTTCTTTCATTGAGCTGTAAGCGAGTTTGATCCTCTGCATTGTCTTCTGCAAATCGATGATGTGAATACCATTCCTTGCAGTGAAAATAAACTTTGACATCTTGGGATTCCATCTCCTGGTCTGGTGACCAAAGTGAACCCCTGATTCCAATAAAGCTTTCATTGATACTACTGACAATTATATTACCCCCTGGTATTGTGAAATTACCCTGTATTCACTGGTATATTTCCGGCTGAGAGCAGAGTTGACTGAGAAAACCCCCTGCATATCAAGGACAGCTTGACTGTCAATAAGCTCTATCACCGAATAAGATGCATATTGCATCATTTAAACACTCATTTAAAAAAATGCCTCAACACTATGGATGGCGGCAACCGGTTTTCCCACCGGTTTAAACTATGGACCGGTATTACAACCGGCACAATTGATAGCCGTGAGCACGGCCTAAACCTTCCAGAAAAGAATAAAACCGAGAACCAGCCCGATAATCGCCGAAAGGTTTAACTTTATACTGAAGCTAACGATTTCCAAGTTAAAACCCACAGGCCCTGTGAGACTCTCTTTGATAAGCGACAGGGCAGGGAAAATCCTGGCGAGAAGAGTACCTACTGATGATCCAAGAATTGCTCCAATCAGAATAAATGCTATGAAATAGCCGAGATTTCCTCTTTCAAAAGTCATTGTATACTCATTAGCTGACAAATATGCATAGATTTCTAATAGAGAGATTTGTCAAGGTTTTTTTTACCCCGGTCCCCGTAGAGGCGTTGCATGCAACGCCTCTACGGGGACCGGGGTTTATTTTTTGATAAACTTCAATATCTCCTCGGTTAATATATCTTTTTTTTCTGTTTCGAGGAATTGAATCCTTACCAGGGTCTCCCTGTGGGGATTTTCTTCAGGGTAGCTCTTTTCACTCCTGCCGGAATTTACCCATTTCCCCTTCGTAAAGTAATCGTAAAACAGCGAGTATATTCTTCTCTTTCCGCTCCTCCCATTCGACAAAAAGCTGATCCTGTTCAGGCGGGGAATGTTCCCCTCTATTGTCAAAGAAGATCCGTCGTTAAGGGTGATCTTTATGGTTGACGGCTTAAAGAGGTATGAATTTTTACGGTATTCCTTTCCACTCCATTTCAGAAAATCTATGGATTTGATATCTGATATTTTTATATACCGGGTGCCTCCATTCTCTTTTCCGGGAACTCTTATCTTCATGAAATTAAAAATGACATTTCCCCTGATCTTCTTATCCCGGGGAAAATCGATAAACACCGGGTAGAACTGTACGCTCTTCCTCTTTTTTAAATCAACGGAAGGAGTATGGGGATCAACCGGTTTTTTTATCTGCGGGAAAACAGGATGCTCCCACAGGAGAAAGATCATTGATATAACAGGAAGGAACCTAGTGATGTTCATCCTTTTTATCAACATCATTAATCATTTTAAGCTCCATGAGGGCAAGCTGGTTGTTCGGTTCTATACTGAGAAGCCTTTCCCAGACTTTCCTGGCTTCCCGGTTCTGCCCCAGGTCCCTCAGGGAGAGACCGGAGAGTACCAGGACATCCGCCGAATCCGACCTGAGTTTCGCGGCCTTAAGGGCTGTCTCATTGGCCATGGTGTAGTTGCCCAGGTTAAAATAGGCCTGTGCCAGGTGGTACCAGACATTGGCATCAATTTCATTATTTTTCAGGTACCTGTTCAGGTGCTCCACTGCCTTCAGATAGTTCCTGTCCTTCAGGTAGGACTCACCGAGATAGAGATGACTTTTTTCGTCATTACTGTCAATATCAACAGCAAGCTTTAAAATATCTATGGCTTCCTTGATTTTCCCCAGGGTAAGAAATCTGAATCCTTCATCCCTGTATTTAATCAGGTTTTCATATGCAGGGTCAATTTCAATAATCACAAAAGAAACATCATCTGCCTGTTCCCGGTTTTCTGCAAAATTTTTCCATTCAGAAACTAATCTATTCCTGGCGTCACTCACAGACATGTGACTGGTCTGGAGAAAGAGAAGCCGCAGTCTCTTTTCACCGAATATTTCATTATTTCTGTTCCTGGATTCAATGATCCCGTCACTGAAAAGAAGGATTCTGTCCCCGTAGTTAAGCTGGTCCCGTCCGTCTTCATACATCTCGTTTGCTGTTAAAAGCGAACCCAGGAAGAGACCGTTTGTATCAAGCTTTTTTATGGTAAAATCTTTTTTTCGAAAGAGCATTGGGTGCAGGAAAGATCCATTACAGTAGAAAATTTCATAGGTGGGACTGATAACAAGAAAAAAAGCGGTGAGAAAGTCATCTGTTTTTATGACATCAACAAGAGCACTGTTGACTTCCCTGAAGATATCCGCGGGAAAGAGGTTGTTCTGAATAGCCTCGGAAAAATTGATCTTGGCCATGGCCGTAATAAATGCCGCCGGCATCCCGTGCCCGGAAACATCTGCTGCTACAACACCGAGATAGCCTCCGCTCATCTGAAAAATATCATAAAAATCACCGCTGACTTTTCCCATGGGGCTGAGAAACGCATCGATATTAATCCCCCTTGCGGAATAAGGCATCCGGGGGAGTATACCATCCTGGATATTTGCAGCCAGGCCAAGCTCTATCTGCAGTTCCCGGTCTTTCTTCTTCATCTCTTTCAGGGCGGAGTTCAGCTCATCTGTCCGCCGGTTTACGAGGTTTTCCAGGATCAACCTCATATTCTCTGATTCTTTCTTCTTGAAGTTTATCCTGTCGGCAAGACCGAGGGTTATTGTTACAACCTCGAGAAGTGAAGCAGCCTGGTATGCCGCCCGGGAAAAGAAATTATCGGGAATGACAGTAATTGTGATCAAACCATAGATAAGAGTACCGATACAGAAAAATCCCAGGGAAAAAAATAAAAAACGCGCGGGCCTGAACTTCCTGTTCATTATCCTGTAGATTGCAACGAAAACCAGGGCAATTGAGATCACCATTATGGAGATCCCTGTTCTCAGTATGAATGGAAAATCAAAGAAAAAGGATACAAATATGAGTATCCCGCTGATAACGGCTATTCCTTTAAAGATATTATCATGTTCCGGGATCAAACGCGGCAGTTCCAGGAAAGACCGTGAAAATTGTATACCGAGAATCGTCAGCACAAAGATATAGACAGGAAAACTTTTTGTCACCCACCATGTTGACTCTGGCCAGAGATACCGGAAAGCAAGACCGGTGAGACTGAGATTGAAAAGCAGGGAGACAGAATAGTAGAGAACATAATAGAGATAACTTTTGTCCCGCAGGCTGAAAAAGATAAAGAGGTTATAGATAACCATCACCAGCAGGGCGCCAAAGTAGATCCCCAGAGCAACCTGCTCCCTGTCATTAACTTTATGGAAGGTCCCGGCTGAATACATGGTGAAAGAGGGGTTTGTGAAATACTCGGTCTGGATCCGGATATAGTATACCTGCTCTTTGCCAGTTTTTTCGGTAAAATTAAAGACAAAATTTCTGTGTCTGATCTTTTTATGCGAAAAAGGGTAGTCCCCGCCGCTTATTTCCCTCCGGGTAATTCTCCCACGGTCGTCCAGAAGATAGATATGGATATTTTTAAGCATGGGATTTGATATCTCTAGAAACCAGTTAAAATCACTTCCCATCCCGTTTTTCACACGGAACCTGAACCAGTACACGGCGGAAGAAAATGTAAAAAGCGGGTTCCGGTTCCGGGAAGAAACGAACATATCCGAAATTTCCTTCTTTTTAAAATCCTCCAGGGAATACTTCTTTTTTCCCTCCTTCATAATTTCAAGGTAAGGGTTAAGAGGAAGTTCGTCTACCCGTTCGTTGATAATCACAGGAGAAGCCGCGGAGAGCGAACCGGCGAGGAGAAGGATTATGATTATGAAAAATAAAATGTTTTTTATGATAACTCTTGCACTCATTATATTCACAATAGAGCAGAGAGCTTTTTTTTCTTCAAGTATTAATTTTCTTTTGAGCTGAAGAGGTCTAAACAAAGCTCACGAAGGAGGCCCCTACCCCCCAGGGGAGCATAAGAAAGTTATGATATAAAATCTTACGCCCCCTCAGGGGGATGGGGAAAAAATGAAGGAAGACTTGACGAATAATTTACCAATTACTATCTTTACCCATCGCCAGCATAGCTCAGATGGTAGAGCAGCTCACTCGTAATGAGCAGGTCAGCGGTTCGATTCCGCTTGCTGGCTGATTTTTTTACTCCACAAAACATAGCCTCTGCCAGGGGCATTCGGAGCATACCGGTTTCAAGGAGATCATATAATCCCCCTGAAAAAGACAAATAAGTGCGAAGAAAGAATGAGATTCGCAGAAAAATACCAATAACATTCGAGGAAGGATAACATGTACTATTTTCTCAGGCAGGACCTGTTTAAAGCGCAAAACATAATCGAGATAGCCGGGCATATGAAGGAAACCGGTGAGCTGAACTGGATTGCCGGACAGGCTTTTGAAAAACCACTCGCTCCCCAGGAGCTGATCCTGGACTCAAGCTACGGCACGGTTTTCCCCGATTTCTTTGACACTACCATCCCCGTGATGTCGGAAAAACTTTTGACTTTCCTGGAGAGCCTGGGGATAAATAACATTGACCGCTATCCCGTGACCCTCAACGATAAGGGCAAAAAGTACCAGGGCTTCTTTGCGGTGAATGTCATCGGCTCTATTGACGCGGTTGACCTGGAGAATTCCGAATATCGCCTCAGGTTAAAGAGACCTTATTTTACCGGCACGATTGTGATTGATGAGAACAAAGTAAATGGCGCCCGTTTTTTCAGGTTGCAAAACGGACCCGGCTTCATTGTTGTGTCCCGGGAGATTGCGGAAGAGCTTATGAAACATGAATGGTCGGCGGTACTTTTGCAACCGACTGAGGAATACGACGGCATTTGAGAACCTGATTGTATGTATTATCGTATAAAAGAATATATTTATTCTGATTTTGGGACAGTAAAAGATCCTGAAGTTCCGGTTGGGGTATTTTTCACATCGGGGGATCAATTAACTCAAAAATTCCAAGAACCAATGAGGTTTTTGGTTGATAACCCTTCCGATGACCCGCCGGGGGCTGTGATGGGGATCAGCGTACCCGCATTCTCTGAGGGTTTGGTAAATGTCTTTGAAAAATGCGGGGTTGATAATTTGCAGCTGTTTGACGCTGTTTTGATCAATGAAAAAGCAAAACAGGTCTGGGATTATTATTTCGCAGTAAATATTATCGGTAAAATAGCCTGTGCTGATATTGATGCCTCCTCAGTAACTGAAATTGCAAAACGTCCCGGCGATGCAACACCCCTTTATAAATTTCAAAAGCTTGTTATTGATCCAGGCAAGACGCAGGATAAACTGATTTTTCGACCTGCAGAACAACCCGGTATAATAATCGTTCATGAAAAACTTTTATATGCTCTCGATAATAATCCGAACCCCAAAGGAGACAAGTGGCAAATTTCATGTTTTCCCATTGATGAGATATAAACAGGAGCGAATTATGTACTATGTATTGGAATCAAAGCCGGTAGAATTAGTTTCCCACCTTGTTTATGAAGGAGATGGCGGATTTGGGCTGGATTTCCTGAAAGGTGATCTTCTTCCTTCCGGCCTCACCGGCGGGGAGTTATTCATAGAGGTGGAGTCTGCCGCAATTGAATTGCCCGACTACCTGGAAGTCGGCGGCGCTCCCCTGGTAAACCGGAGGTTTTTAGACGCACTTAATGAGTCTGGTGTGGAGAACTATCAGAGTTTTCCCGTGGAAGTCCGCTTTGAAGATTCTGTCATTAAAGACCGTTTTTTACTTAATGTAGTTGGCCGTATGCAATGTTTCGATAGGGAGAATACTGATTGCTCTACATTTGGCCCGGTGATCGCAAGAGTTTTCAGTTTAAAGTTAAATTTGCCTGATGGCGCGCCTGATATGTTCCGCGCAGATGAGTACCAGGATATAATCTTTATATCTGAGAGATTGAAAAACACACTGTCAAATCATCTGATAACCGGATGTGAAATGAGACAGGCAGATGGATGGAATGATGCCCATAGATTTTAATATCATTAATGTTAAAAGCAGAGCGGGCTTTATGTAGTTGATACTCAGCGGAATTTATTAAAAACAAATATTGGATAGTATTGCTATGAATAAAATAAAAATATTAATAAATGCCTACGGTTGCACCGGTGATGATTATGACAGCAAAGAAATCAACCGGAAGAAAATCTTAGATAAAGATGCATCAGATGAATGGTTAACAGGGGGTGATCTGGAACGGATCCTTGAAGCCATGATTTCTTCTGTAAAGGAAATAAAAGCACTCTATCCTGATGAACAAACTGATGTGATATATCATCACAATAACAGGCTGGAAAGCATGAAGTTTGTAATAGAATTCAGCGATGAAAAGGGAAATATTCAAAACCTCGAGGAAAAAGAATTTTTTGAAAATGTATCAAAGCATGATTTCCTGGCCTCTAAAGTCCTGGATTATTGCAGGGTAACAGATGATGGGGAAGAAGGAACACGAATCTGGATAGCTGATGAGTACGGCGAAGGTCCTCCTGCGGGAACATACGCTATCCTGAGTCTTGTTCATCGAGATAAAAAGTGGATCCCTGATTATATAAATTTCTTAAGAACAAACGACCTGGATCATGAAGTCGAGCAACAATGGCACATTAAGGAGATCATTGATAAATATGGCTGGTGTAAAGAAACTTCCCGTCTTGCAATTGCGAGAAATGTAAGTTGCTGCGGACAGGGAGGGACTCAACAGTTTAAAGAATTTCTTGATAACGGTCTTGACAGATATATAAAACTGAAGGAAAACAGAACGGTTTTTCTGAAAGACATTACCCGGGAGTTTCTTGATTATGAATCAACTGCTCATGGGAAAGAACTGCTCAATGATTCGAAAGAATATTATATGAAATGGAGAACCGAAGAACTGGATCATTTTGAGTCTGTTTTAACAGATGATGAAAGAGAGACAATTAAAGAGGAGATCGCACAGAGATGGGATCTCTTTAACCGGGATAAATGAATCATGAAAGATCTTTCTTTCGAAATACGCAAGGAACTATCAAAAAACGGTGAAACCTGCGAGGTAAGAGAATGATGAAAAAATATTTTAAACTGGAAGACGATAACTACGTAGATTACGGCCTTACAAAGGTGCCGGAAATAGACGATGAGCAGAGCGAAATGTCGGGCAGCATGATAGACCCCACAAAATTGCCGCCGCTCATTTTCGAGCACGACTTTCCCCGGGGTGAACCAATGCCGCATTTCCTGACGGGGGGCACGGTACTCGCCAGCAAAACGCTCATTGACCTGCTCACCAGGATTGGCGTCAATAACTTCCAGGCCTTTCCGGCGCAATTAGTCAACCCGGAAACCGGTGAAAAGCGGGATGACTATTTTCTGTTCAATGTAATTGGACTTATGAAGGTTGCCAACCTGGAGAAATCAGAGTACGATGGATTGATGGACGGCAACCCGGAGGGCATTGATGCGCCCCTGGTTGCTTTCAAAAAACTTACCATCAATAGAAATCAGGTGGGTGATGCTGACATGTTCCGGCTCGCCGAGGAGCCCATTACTATCATAATCAGCGAGCGCATTGACGATGCCCTGGTGAAATACCGGCCGGAGGGTGGATGGGGAATCATCGTGGAAGAAGTTGATGTTGTCTAAAAGAGAGCGCGGGGAGTAATCCGGAAACGTAGCGTTTTACATACCCGCCCCCTGAAAATATACAAGGAGAACAGATAGTGGCGGAATATTTTATCCTGGAGCAGGATACCCCGCACGGATATGCCTGTGGTCAGAAAAGTTCCCGGGGACCTGGATGCCCTGGAATTCCTCACTGGAAGTGAGAAAGAAATTGCCCACACCCCCGTACCAATAGAAATCAAGACGGTTAACGGAGTCGTTTTTCCTGATGCCATCACTTTCATGCTTCCGTTGTTTTCAGACAAACTCAAAGCGATCCTTGATCAACAGGGAGTAGAAAACATCCAATACTATGAAGTCGATATGATCAATCATGAAACAAAAAGCAAAGTCGGCATTAAGTACTGGCTGGCCAACATAATCGGTTTGATCGATTGCATCGATAAGGAGCAGAGTGACGGTAAATATAACAAAATACTTGAAACGTATGATTGGAAATCATTCGTAATTGACCCGCAGAAAACGGATGGAGTAAAGATATTCCGGCTCACTGACGAGCAGATGCTCATCATTATTGATGAAACCATTAAGAACGCCATCGAGTCCGCCAATCTTGAAGGCTTACGCCTTCGTAACACACGTGATTATGACGGCTTTTGAAGCGCTCTGGATTATGCAGAAAAAAATCAAAAAAGGCTAATTGATATGACTGAATATTACTTTATAAACCAGAGAATAGTTACTCTCGAAAATTCGGCGGTCCTGGGCAAGGTTAATTCTGATATTGAATTGGATCCAGTCACACTGCTCAGCGGCGAGATTCTCTCGCCAGCTCCCGGTTCTATTAATATCGCACTGACTCCAACCGGCGGGGATTTTTACCCGGATGTATTTAACAGTCTGTTCACTCTGTTTTCCAACAAAGTGAAAAAATGCCTGGATGCCTGCGGTATCCAGAATATTCAATACTTCCCGGTTGCGTTAATGGATGCCAAATCAGAAACCATCAATACAGACTACTGGTTGGCCAATATCATCGGCCGCATAAGCTGCCTGGATGTAGAACATTCTGACGTCGAGGAAGACGTGTTCGGTGATGGTTTCGATTTTAAGTCTTTCACCATAGACGAACAACGTACCATGGGCGCCGAGATTTTCCGTCTCCATGAGGATGGAAGTCTAATCATTCTCAGCGAAAGGGTTTACACAGCCCTGGCTGATGCCGGATTAAAGGGTGTGGTTTTGGAAAACACAAGGAACTACGATGGATATGGTATTTAGAACGGCTCAACTGAGAGACGTTTCCTGTTCAAAAATATCTCAAGAATAAAAAGCATGACGGCTTCACCCTCAAGAAAAACGATTCATCCTCGGTTTTTATACTTCCAGCCGAATATGAGAATTATCTCCCCAGGAGTTTTTATATGTATTATGTGATCAATGATTTGGATAATCCCGGCATTGATGAAGATGAAGATGATGCCCCGTTTTTAGAAATACATGAGGAATTAATCACCAACCCCCGCTGCGGCTGGCATACGGGAGCTGCACTGGAGGACCCGCCGGCAAAAACGATTTTAATCGAAGCAACGCCGCATTTTGGATATTCCGGGCCTCCGCCGGATTATTACGACGATGCAATTTCATTGATGTCGCCCCGTCTGAAAAAATTGCTTGAAAGTTCAGGTGTTGATAATATTCACTACTATCCGGCTGTGATTAGCTACAGAGGCACCGAGGAGAAGTACGATTGGTTTGCCTTTAATATTCTTGGTTTAATAAGTGCTGTTGACTTTAGTCAATCAAAGATTAAAAACAATGATGGTGCGCTTTTGATTAATAGCGGCATTAACGGTTTTACCGTTGATAAGAGTAAAACTCATGGTGTCAAGTTGTTTCGCCTGGCGGAAAATGTGATGACAACGCTTGTGAGTGAGGAATTGAAAAACACAATTGAGGCTGCCGGTATTAATACCTTTGGATTTACCGCTCCGGAAGATTGGGTGATGATTTAGCGATTGCGGTAAACAAATGGAGGATCTTTCTTTCCGCAGAGACGATGAACTATCACAAACCGGTGTACAACCACAAGAGAACTGAACGATGAAGAAATATTTCAAAATGAGATCCAGTAATTACGTGAATTACGGCCTCAGAAAGGCGCCAAAGCTGGGATATGAGCAGAGCGTAACGTCGGGCAGCATGATAGACCCCACCAAGTTACCACCGCTGGTTTTCGAGCACGACTTTCCCGTGGGCGAACCAATGCCGCATTTCCTCACCGGGGGTACGGTGCTTGCCAGCAAATCACTCATCGACCTGCTTAAAAAGATTGGAGTCGATAACTTTCAGGCATTTCCCGCGCAATTAATCAATCCGGAAACCGGTGAAAAACGGGATGACTATTTTCTGTTCAATGTTCTTGGGTTGATGAAGGTCGCCAATCTGGAGGCATCGAAGTACGATACATTGATGGGCGGCGACCCGGAGGGGATTCATGCACCGCTGCCGCTGCTCGCTTTTAAGTCGCTGGCCATCAATGGCGATCAGGTGGGTGATATAGACATGTTCCGGCTCGCCGAACAACCCATGCGCATCATTATCAGCGAGCGCATCGACAATGCCCTGATAAAATACAGACCAGAAGGCGGATGGGGAATAGTCGTAGAAGAAGTGGATGTTGTTTAAAAGGGAGTGCGGGGAGTAAGGCGGCAGGCGTACCGTTTTAAGTATCCGCTGCCGCCTTAAAAATTTTCAAGGAGAACAGCATAATGCCGGAATACTATATTTTAGAACAGGACACACAGCGCACAGATATGCCTGTGATCAAGAAAGTGCCCGGAAACCTGGATGCCCTGGAATTCCTCACGGGAAGTGAGAAAGAAATTTCCCACATCCCCGTAACAATAGAGATCAAGACGGTTAAGGGCATCGTTTTCCCCGATGCCGTCACTTTCCTGCTTCCGCTGTTTTCAGACAGGCTCAAAACCTTACTTGATCAACTTGGGGTTGACAACATCCAGTACTATGAGGTGGACATGATCGATCAGGAAACAGGAAGCAGAGCCGGCATGAAGTACTGGCTGGCCAACATAATCGGTTTGATGGACTGCATCGATGAGGAAGAGAGTATCGGAGAATATGATGACTACCTGGAGGAGTATGATTGGGAATCACTGGTAATTGACCCGAAAAAAACGGATGGAGCAAAGATTTTCCGCCCACATGGGGAACAGATGTTAATCATCATTGATGAAACCATTAAGGAAGCCATAGAGTCTGCCGGTCTTGAAGGGATACGCCTTCGCAATACCCGTGACTATGATGGTTTTTGAAATGGTATGGCAATCTTTTGAATGGCGGAAGAGCAAAATATAATAGTAAAGGAGTCGGCCACATGTATTATTTATTAGAAACAGATTATTCTGTTAAGCCAATCGCATACAGAACGAGTTCTCTTGTAAGCGAGTTTATGTTTAAAGCATCCCGCTGGATAACAGGTCAGGAAATGGGAAAAAATGAGGAGCCAATCACTGTTGAATTCTGGCAGAATGGCGGACGGGGCCTGGCAGAAATACTGCTGGACTCAATTCCGCTTTTCAGCAAAGAACTGGTGGAGGCGTTGAAGGAAACCGGGGTGGATAATCTGCAGGTTTTTCCCGCTGAAATTACTGAGAGAGACGGAAACCCCGTCGACAGGGAATATTTTGCGGTAAATATTATCGGACTGGTAAAATGTGCAGACATGGATAAATCCGAATACACCGATATGACCGGAACGGGAACATTTGCCGTTGCTTTTCGAAAGCTTGTCATTGATGCTTCCAAAACTCAGGGATTATACATCTTCCGGCTTGCCGAATCCGTATCCTCAATTATTGTTCATGAAAAAATAAAGGAACATCTGGACAGCAGGGATTTCAAATACCTGAGCTTTCGCTCATTGTCCGAATAAAGTTTAATGATCATCCTGAGTGGATCCGATTATGAAGCAGATCAGTATGCAATACTGGAATAGGATAATCATAACAAGGCAAGAGATCTTTTCCAGTATAAATAACAGGGTGTGCAATGTACTACTCAATTGAAGCCGATCCATTTAACGAAAGGGGAATCATTGGTGATCCAAAATTCCCTAACGACATCTCTTTCATGCGAGGTGCTTTCATCAACTGGCAACCGGATGCCCCCTTGCTTTTTCGGAGCAACTGTGACGATGATAATCTACCCCGCGAATATATGGGTAGAGCATCTCTACCTGTCTGGTCGAAGGCGCTTTTGAATGAGTTCCGATTGGCGGGAGTCGATAATATACAAGCCTTTCCTGCCGTAGTGGAAGACATTGATGGCAACATAAAGTGGAAGGACTACTTTGCTATCAATGTTATAGGTAAGGTATCTGCAGCTGACCTTTCAGAATCCGAGTATATTGAAATTGGAGAACGGCCCGGCGGTCTTCCATTCGCCGGGTTTCAAAATATAGTTATTGACCCGGAAAAAGCCAGAGGTTTCCTCCTCTTCAGGTTAGCTGAAAATCCTTTAGAGTTGATTGCGCATCAAAGGATTATAGACCATTTGATCTCAACGGCCCCATCAAAGGGGTGGGGGATATTGTTAAGCGTTAGAGATAAAAATAGCGACAATTTCGGTAAAAACCAGAGGATTTAAACAATACCTGGTGAAAACAACAGATCGGACACTCCCCCAGCATGAGCCCGGGCAAGTGCATTCTCTTATCACCAATCAACCAAATCCGGATCGGATTCGTCATAGCCTGAATGATCTCATCCAATCCAATCTTCCGGTAGAATAAAATCTAAATATGGAATCCTGGCTGATTCAAGGGCAGATTTTATCTTTTCATGCACCACTATACCGGAGACACTTTCCGCCAGACGAAATATATACTTTTCATGAGTTCTGGATTCGTCAATGGTCAATCCATCGAAATCCACATCGATCAGCGGTTCACCGTGAGCAGTGTAATCGGATTGATCAAAATCGACACAGGCAACCAGGCCAACAATATTGACTGCGTAATAATGATCGTAATCTATGCCGTTTTCCCTGTCATGCAGAATTGCAGTGAATAGCTGCAAGTTATCCACCCCGGCACCCACGATCGCTTCCACCATCTTCTTTTCCATCAGCAGAATACCGGCGTGAAACATCGGCACCATTGCATCACCTTCATCGGTATAAAGGTCAATATGAATCGGGCAAGGTAACTCCTGAGTGATCCTCTCGCCCATATTCCAGTATACGCCGTCAAACTGCGGAATATTGGTGAGGCTGGCACGATCACGATCGCGCGGTCCAAAGCAGTTAAGAAAATAGTACATTGCGTCCCCATATGATTTGCTCAGCTTCAAAACAGATCCTGTTTTCAGGAGCTGCATGCGTCTCTTCTGACAATCAGGATATCTCTTTGTCATAAGCAGCGAGGAGAGTTAACACACCTCACTGCCGGGTCATTGTATATGTCCGTTACCCGGCAGCTTGCTCCAGCTTTTCTTTTGCCTGCCCAATCTGATCTTTGAGATAATCAATATCTTCTTCATGGTTTTCCAGAAACTGCGTCTTTTTAATGCCGGTGCCATATTGCGCTAAATCTTCAGCTGTTCTGTGGTATTCCTCGATCAGCTCATTTGCCCGGGTAATGAAGTCCGGCAGTGCGTCTCTGTCGCTTTCGTCTATCGCCTCTTCGAAATCATCGGTTAATTTTCTCAGCTTAGCTCTGAAGGCGTTGTGGATTTCAGCAAACTCCCAGGATTCCAATATTTTCATTTTATTTTCTCCTTTTGTGCATACGAAGATCCGGCTTTGCCTGTGGAATAAAACCCAAACTATCCCGGATTTTCAGTGTTGAATAGTGACACCTGTAATTTTCCCTGAAGCTGCCATACGGCGCTTAAATCTGATGCTCATAAAAGCATCTTAGATGCCTCATCAAAATACCGTAATTTTAAAGCCAGGTATTTTCAAGAAAAATTTTCATTAATCATTATATTCCAGATTATTTCTGTCAACAGTGATTCGATTTGCACCGGGACAACTTTTGTTAATAGACAACACCGCATCGCCTTCTTCAGGCTGCAGTAAAGTCCTGGCAACTGAGACGTGTTGGCTAAAACCGGTGATGATCGTTCCATCCCTCAGCCGGGACCAAACGCACACCGGTCAAAGCTGCCGCCTCCAGGTGATGGCGAATCCGCTCCGAAACAATGATGAGTTCGTCGTATTCGTCAACTCTTAACATATCCAGATGGGGAATGTCTATGCGAAGAGCCAGGGAGTTCAGGCGAAAGATTTCTCCCTCAAAGTCAGTGTAGTCGGAGGCATCCATATCCACTACACTTACCCGCCCGATGACGTTAAAAAGAAAATAATCGTCCCGGACATTTCCCGATCCATCTTGGATCAGCACGGGGAAAAATTGTATATTATCCGCAACCGACTCCTCTATGACTTTTTTGAAGCGGGGAGAACAGGCTGCAGCCAGCCCCACGTCCATGAGATCCGGATAATTTACACAGTACTTCTCACACGATATCTCCAGGGGCAACTTCAGCTCCGACGGGTCAACCTGACGGCCCCGGACCCAAAAAGAAGCAAGAACTCCCCGTTCCCGGGTAAGTGATGCATGCGGGGTTTTTCCCGGCACCTTTTCAGGCTCAAGTATGTAGAACATTGCCTGATCCTCCGATTATCAGAAATAGATTTAAATTACCGGCACCGGTAAAGGGCTTTCTGTCAACAGAAAAACCCTTCGCACAACCGGTGATCACTCTTTTTCCGCCCGGCAAAGCTGTCCCATTTACCGGCTTCAATAAGCTTCACGCCGGTAAAGGATTTTTCGTTAAAGAGCCGCATCATCCAGGTCATAAAAAGCCAGGTCGGTGCCGAAACCCTTTTCCACCAAAGCGTCGCGTAATTTTTCATGCACCAGGATGGAGTCGGTGGATTCCGCCAGCCGGAACATCCGGATCTTTTCAGTTTTTTTCTCATCCACCACCGGCCCGTTAAAATCCACATCGGTCAGGGGTATCCCGTCATTGGCCGCTGCGATAGATTTCTCCATATCAGCCTCGTCAACAAGTCCCAGGATATTCACCGCCTTGTAGTTAGTATGAATGGTGCCGTCGTCGGGATCGGTGACGGCCGCATTGTAGACGTCAAAATTCTTGACCCCGCAGTCCCGAAGGGCCTGGATGAAGTCATCCCGCCAGAGAGGAGGATCAGTCTCAATGAATACAGCCATGTACTGGTCTTCATCGGGAGAATCAGGCTCGTATGGGTCAAGCTCAAAAGGGAGCGGATCGGGTATGGACTCGGTAATGACCGCTCCCTCCCACCAGCATACCTCATCGATAAATGGTGTGTCGCCAATTATGCGCCGCGGGCGGCTTGTGATATCCAGTAAATAGTACATTGTTATCTCCTGTTTAAGATTCCTATAGTTTAAAAATTCCGCTGTATCTGTTAACTCTTCAAATAAAATATTTGTGCAACATCTATCATACAGGTACATGACACAACTATTCTTTCTCCCCGGCAAAGCCATCCCATTTTCCGGGTTCAATGAGCTTCACACCGGAAAAGCTGTTTTCCTTAAAGAGCTCCAGCCGGCTGACTTTTTACTCCACAGTGAACATGGCCTCTGCCAGGGCTTCTGCTTCTGAGCCAGCCGGTTTCATAAAGCCGATAAACGCCTCCCGGTATTTCCTCTCCGCTTCCTCTTCTTCTTTTGAAGGATCTTTCATGTCCGCGTACCTGGCGTCATCCTTCATGCTCTCGGCAAACTCAAGAATATCCTCTTTATTCCCCCGGGAGAGTATCTCCTTCACCTTTTTCATCATACCTTCATCAGGCCCCAAAGGATGGGCCCTGGCAATAGAACGTAAAATTGTAAGATAATCCCGTCCCGCCCGGTCTCCTCCCTTGTAGCGGTCCAGCCCCAGCCCCACAAGTTCCGGAATGATCTCTTCCCTGGCCCGCTCAGCCAGCCCCCGGGCCAGGTGCTCAAAGGCCTCGAACTCATCTGTTGTTTTGAAGAGCCTCAGGAGATCGTCATTCACCCTTTCCAGAGCAAAGTAATTCAGGGCTTCAATGGCCCACCGGGGAGATCTTTCCGCTTCCTTGAGGACAGAGTTGTAGTTATCTTCATCCTCCAGTTCTTTCCCCGCTTCACCCCCCATGGCAGCAAGGGCCCTGGCAGCGGCGGTTACACACTGTTCCTCACCCTCCTGGAGCTGTTTTACCATATCAGGTATCGCGCTTACCGCCTTCTGTATCCCCAGGCCCTTAAGGGCTTCCCGGCGGACTGCTTCCCGGCTATTACTTAACTGCGATACCAGGACCCCTGCTGCCCGCTCATCCGGGAACCACCTGATGGCGCTGACAATGTGATAGAGCTCATCGGAATTGTCCTTATGTTCTTCAGCAGCGGCAATTAAATAATCAACGGCGGCTTTAGCTTCTACGGGGGCCCTGTTGAACCGGTGGAGGAGTTCCCCCAGGGCTTCAAGAAGCCGGAATGACCTGTCCCGGAGGGCCGGTGCCAGGAGAGGGGCAACACTATCGTCCCCAAGACTCTCTATGAGCTTGATGGCATCGATCCGTGTGTTCACCGGCAGGCCCTCATCAACGGCAAACCCGCAGAGTTTCGGAACACTCTCCCTGGCCAACTCAACGATCTCAGGATGATTACTCTGTATGGCCATCTGTGATGCCGCGTTGATAACAAGGTCGGGATGAAAATGCGCCAGTGCCGCCTTCTCCCGGGCCCAGTCATCATCGGGGTCTCCGGAAACATCAAGGTTTGGCGCCGGCAGGGCCAGCCGCACCCTCCTCTCCCTGGTGTCAGGAGCCTCATCCTTATAGAGATCTCCATGGAGACAGGTGTCAATGATATCTGTAAGTTCTGTGCGTTCACTACTGGCTTCAGGCAGTTTTTCAAAAAGCGATGAAGAGAGGTACTGAAAATCCTTCACGGCGTCCTTCCCGTGGGATTTCAATCCCCGGATCACTGCCTTCACGCTGGTTTCCGCCGGAAGTTCACCCATCTTTTGAAGCAGTGCCTGGTCAATTCTCGTAAGGTGCCCCGGGTCCGTATAGGCGTACCGGTTCTTCCATTCCTCAATGAGGAAAACGTCAAATTCTTTCCCCATCTTTCCCTGGAGGGCCTTTAGTAATTCCCAGAAGCCGTAGAGATCATTAATCAGAGGATTGTTTAAAACAGTTTTAAAGAGATGCTCCAGGGCTTCTCTGCTTATCTTTTCAGCTTCATTTTCAAGAAGCTTAACGATATTGGCCCCTTTCCTCCTCTCTTTCCAGTCAACGGCTTCCAGGGGTATCTCATTCCCCACCTTCAGGAGAGCGGAGGATATTGCTTCAAAGTCACCGGTATCAAAGATCTCCTGAAGGGCAGTGCCCTGTTTTCTCTCCGATTCCACAAGAGCAGTAAAGTCCTCATCATCCCGGAAGGGATCGAAATCCCCGTCCTCATCGGCCATCTCCCGGTAATCGGTATACCTGTCCAGTTCAATGGCCTTACTCAGGTTCTCCAGCATATCCTTTTTCTCACCGCTTTGAGCGTAAAAGCAGGCAAGGTTGTAGTAGGCACTGGCAAATTCCGGGTTCAGCTCAACGGATCTATTCAGGGAGGTAATTGCTTCCTCCTGTCTCTCGAGGTACCAGAGGGCGATCCCCAGGCGTTTGTGGGCGAGATAATTTTCCGGTTCCTTCTCCAGGGCGGCCCGGGCAAACTCCAGTGCTTCGTCCCATCTCTTACGCAGTGACGCATAAAGCGCCCGGTCGATAAGTTCATGAACCTGCATTTTCTCAATATCCATATATTCCTCGTATAATTAAAATAATATCAGAGATAACCTGTATATCTGTTCTCTACAGAATCTCTCGCGGGCTGGCAACTAATAAAATTACTGAAATGCAATAATTTGCCTGTTTTTCAGGTTATAATACCCAGAAGAAGTTGATTTCCCGGAATCCCGGGAAAGAGTTTTGGCAGGATGAGGATGGATAAAAAATCAGTACCGGGAAAGATCCGTTTCTATATAAACAATACCCGCCCTGTAATAGGGGTCGTATGATCCCCGTGCCCCGATAACGAGGTCCGTGACTCCATCATGATTAATATCAACGGCGCCCAGCGCGGAACCGAAGTAGTTATAGTAATCGGATGAGTAACTCCTGATGGTTAAATCGGGAAAGACCCCTGTTATATCTGTACTGGCAGACCCATACCATAAGTAAACAATACCTGTATCGGTTACCGGATCATCATTTCTCTCTCCGCCGATGGCCAGATCAGGGACCGAGTCGTTGTTAAAATTTGCAACAACCATGGCCGAACCGAAATAATTATAGGCGTTATCACCTTTATCGCCAATACTGCCGGTTGCTCCCGTATTCATGTCCGTATCGGTCCCGTCTCCATAGACAACGTGAACAATCCCCGCGTCTGTTCCGGTTGTATCATCACCAATAGAACCCACAAGAAGATCCTTAAATGAATCAACATCCGGGTTGACGTTATAGACCGCCAGCGATGTCCCGAAATAGTGATTTGCCCCCGGGTTCAGATCGTTGATCTCCTGTGACGGCCCCGATGACAGGTCGATATCACCGTTTGAAGTATTTGATCTCCAGATATAAACAGTACCGCTGTTGGTACCATTGTCGTCGTCATATGCGGCGGATATTACCAGGTCCGGATAACTATCCCCGTTTAAATCACCTGAGGTGATCGCCGTACCAAAATAATTCGCCGAAGCATCCCCCGGGTCTGATATTATCCTGTCCAGTGATGTATCAATTTTCGCCCCCGCTGTGCCGTAATAGACATAGACAGCCCCTTTATCGGTGCCGCTTAAATTATCACCGGGGGCACCAACAAGCAGATCATTTTCACCGTCATTATTAATGTCCATTATATGTACAGACCAGCCAAAGAGACGGTCCGCTTCGGTCCCCAGGGGAAAGATCACCAGGTCCGGTTCAGGCATAATCGTTCCCGATGAAAGTCCCCAGTAGATCATGACGGCACCCTCATCATTTCCATAAAGCGCGTCGGAATAGGGAACACCCACAACAAGATCATCCACTCCATCATCATTGAGATCACCGCACGCGACCGACGATCCGAAGTAAGATTCCGCGGCCTGTGTGGAAAGAGTGTTATCTATGGTTGTTGTGGGAGTCGTGTTGATCCATGAACCCTCTGTGGTAAATCCATAAGCGCTTCCCGCGTAACTGCCGCTGGTGTTGTTATAGATGGCCCCTGCCAGGAGATCATTTCTGCCATCATTGTTATAATCACCGACGCCTATTCCGGAACCAAAGTAAGTATACGCAACGGACCCGGTTAAGTAATCGGGATGCTCTATGACAACATCCGCCGTTGTGTGACCCGGGTTATCGTCAAAATCAGAATAAATTACAATCATTCCCGCATTTACAGCAGTAACATCTTCAGAATAGATGCCCACAACCAGGTCATCTTTACCGTCATTATTAACATCCAGGTTTGTAACGGTATATCCGAAATAATCATACGCGCTGTTCCAGGGCCCGGCAAGGGTATAATCAGGGGTATCGGGATTCAGAAAAGTGCCCCCACCGTCATTGTAATAGGCATAGACCGCGCCATTATCGGTCATACCAATATTTCTATAGGGAATTCCCACAACCACATCGTTCTCGCCATCTCCATTAATATCAACAATTGCGCAGCCAAATCCAAGGTAATCATTGTTAGCCGCGCCTGCCAGTGTAAATGTGTAATTCGCGGTGGTTGTGCCGTTCAGGAATAAATAGACAGCCCCGCCATTCGTTGCCGACGCGTCATCATAACCGGCCCCCACAAGAAGGTCCTTTCTGCCGTTCCCGTCAACATCTCCAACTGCAAGGGACGTCCCGAAATAATTCGCAATGCCGTCACCCTGATCGGCAATTTTCAAACCGGGACTTGAACCGATCCCGCCGGATCCTGAACCGTAATAGAGATAGACTGCTCCGCCATCTGTTCCCCCGCTGTCATCACCGGGAGCGCCAATGAGCAGGTCCGGATTTCCATCATCGTTAAAATCCATAACCGCAAGGCTGTATCCAAAGAGAATTGAACCTGTTGTCACGGGAGGCTCAATAAGCCTGTCAGGTTCAGGGGAAAATGTACCGGAAGAGTTTCCATAATAAACATAGACTGCACCTAAATTTCCATTTATTTGATCACTGTTGGGAGCACCTACGAGAAAGTCGCTGTACCCGTCACCGTTAACGTCAAGGGATGTGATCCCTCTTCCAAATTGTATGTTATATTTCCGGGTTGTCCCCTGGTGCAGAGTTAAAATGCCGTTATCTAAAGGCAGGGAAAGATCTTCTACGGTTTTTGCGGAAACCATGGAGTAGATTGCTTTTGTCCCTCCTTCATCTCTTACAACAATATTGTAATAGTAATCTGTGTTGTCTGCCAGACCGAGAACATCATAAGAACTGATATCGGTTGTCCAGTCTACAAGCTTTGTCCCATTGGATTCAGCGTTGGACAATGTATCGATATTTTCGTTTTCCGATTGATAGATACAATACTCTAAAGCATCCTGTGAACTCAGATCATCTACAGCTTTTTCCCATTTCAATGTGAGAGCTGTTTTTGATACATTTCCTGTATTAATTAAACCGTTATTACCCGGTGTAGGGGGAGTTTTATCTGATGGTTCACCGGAACCGCCTGCGCATCCGGTTAAAAGAAAAATACCTTTTACGACAATAATGATAATTATCAATTTACTGTACAGCCTGCACATATTACTCCTACCTCCGGAAATTCACAAAAATGCAAATATCCCCATTAATACTTCGGAATAATTTGAAAAAAACTTTAGAAAAGGCCGCCAATATTATACTTATACCCAACTTTAAAAAGAAAATCCTTATAATAACCCCTTTTCTGTTCAAAAACAGCATTGCTTTTTTTCAAAAGCGGATCACCGAAAGGCATTAACAATCCGATTTCAAAAAATATATCGCCCCGTTTATCAAAACTGTACTCACTGCCTATACCCCAGACCATACCGAAAATCACCCTGTCAATATATTCATCGCCTGCATAATCATACTCATGACCTCCTGAGTTAAAGTTGCCGCTCAAACAGGTATCCAGAAAAAGACCAAAAATTAGATAGGGCCGGACAGGATCAATTTCAAATCGATGACGCAAATTCACCTGCATGTTAAAAAAGTCAGTAGTCACATCGATGGATTCATTGTTCCGGCCGGTAATTTCCCATCTCCTCTGTAAATAGCCAAATTCCAGAGCAACAGAACTCATTTTAAAGAAAGGATATTCGACAAGTAATAACACATGGGGTGAAAATCCACCCTTTGCATTATACTGGGAATTCGCCGTATAGTTTGTTCCGAGGATTATTCCAGTATAGAGGTCCCATTTATTATGATCAGGTTTTTCAGTGGAGCTGCTCTCTTTTCTTTTCTCAATTTTAATATCTTCCTCAGCATATAAAATATAATTGGGGAATACAATGAGAAATGAAATCAAAAGAAATGTAAAAAAATCTCTCATATAAAAAAACATATATTTAAAATTTCAGGAAACATACTTCGCGGTTTTCTCACAGCAGGAAAAACTTCCTGTATATCAATGGGAAGAAATTGCCGCAAGAAACCATGACAGGTTCCCTGCCATAGCCACTGTTCCGGTCATTGACAAGAATACTTTAATTCATAGAAACTATAAAAAAATTAAAAGGGGGTATCCCTCTTACACCCCTCCGTAACATTACTATTGGGTACATCAATAAATCGGTTTTACCTTAATATGTACCCAAAAGGGAACCGCTATATTAATTAATATGGGCTTCCCTATTTTTTAAATTCATTAAAATAGACACTGAGGATAAGAAAGACCTCGTAGCTTTTCGCCTCAATCTTCTCTTCCTTGAGCTTCTTTTCTATCTGTTCCTTTGTCATTGTGGGATTGTCTATTTTGAGTTCAATAACCCGTTTCACCAGGTCCTTATTGATCTCGTTTACGCCAAACCCGAGAAAACCGGTATTATGGAGGGTCATGACCGCGTTAATCAGCTTATTATATTTTTCAGTGAGTTCATCGATCTTCTTCTGATGTTCGAAAATCTGCTTCAGCATATATTTCGGATTGTACATTGTGAGATAGGAGATGGGGTCCTTTATGGCCTTTGTCATCTTATCAGAGAACATCTTCTCGTTAAAGAACTTTCCGCTTATCCTGATAAACATGTTTTCAACGGTGATCCTGAAATTATAGGAGAGCATCTCATCGTATGTGAAGAGCATCCCCGCGGGCATGTTAGGGATAAAGTCTGTGTTATTATAGGTATATGATTCGGGGATTACGATAATATCAAGCTTGCCCTCTGCCTTTACAAACTCAAGGCTTTTGACCTTCATGTTCTCCCACTTGCGGAACTCGGTATTGAGTTTGATAATAAGATCAGCCATGACGTCATCGATCTCTGTTTTAAACCTGAGAGTGAACTCTGCACCTTCCTGCGTGCTCAGCTTCTGTACGGTCTCACCGTTCCTGGTCTCAGAACTGATGACTTTAATTCCCTTTGATTCCCAGTCGTAAGCATACAGGGCAGATGTTGTAAAGAGAATGATAAATATTGCTGCTGCTCTTTTCATGGTTTCTCCTTCTTCATTTCTTTGAGTTCAAGTAGTATTTTATCAAAAGGCTGTATCTTCTTATTGCCTTCAGCGGCAATGACCCTGGCCCGTATACCGTAAGGTTTCTTCACAAACTGGATCTTTCCTATGTACTCATCTTCATTCCTGAAGACCATGGCTGTTTCACCGTCCGCGACCCTGAGGGCCCTGAACATGTGAAATTTAATTAATTCAGGATTTCTCGCGTCGATGATATAACCGTTTTCAGGCCTCAGGTTGAGTATGTAGTTCATAGCATACCTGAAGTTGCTGAGTTCCTGGTCTCTCTGTCTTATCTGGCGTTCATAGTCATAGATGATCGACTTGGTAAGATAATCCACCTGGTCAAGTGAAGGATTCACTGAGTTGTCATAAGGAATTCTCCTGAGCCTCTTTATGACCAGGTCATATTCCTTTACCTTCTTTTGAAGTCCCCTGAAAGACTTCTGGCTCAGCGGCCGGTTACTGGAGAGGAGCTTATTGTAGTTCTCGTAAAAGGCCGGGTCTTCTCTCCGGCTTTTATTGGTACTTGATTTTATAATGCTGTTTATCCTTCCGGAACTGAAAACCGGGTCATACTTCCGCTTTACATAGAGGGTGTACCTGCGAAGATACCCCTTTAAGAGCCTGGTCCCTTTTTTCTGCTGATTTTTAAGATGTTTGGTCCGCATGGCATAGAGCCTGTCCTCGTTAGACAGGGCATTCTCTTTCTCAATCCTGGCCTGTTCCTCCCTCTGTTTTTTCAGCAGAGCATTCAGTTCTCTCTGTTTATTCCTGATAAACCTTCCGTACTTTCTCCTGATCCTTATGACGTCCTTCTTCTCTTCACCGCGGATCCTGGCAAGATTGCTGTCCGTTTCATTATCCGGAAGGTCCCTGGCAAGTATTTCAAGTTCTCTTCTATAGTGCCTGTTTCGTGATGCCAGGATCTCATCCAGCATTGCAATTTCGAGAATATCAAGTTGGATAGCCACAATATCCGCGTTATCACTTTTTTTCCGGGCGGAATCCAGGACATCCTTGAGCCTCAGATCATCAAATTCACTGATATTGACCTCAATTTTTTTATCCCGCTCCTCAAGGTACATGGTAAGAAAATACGTTCCTGCAAATATTACACCAATAAAAACAAGAATGGTAAGCCACAGCGTGATGTTCCTGTTTTTCCTTGTTTTCGCAAATTCTTCATCCAGGGAGTAGAGCGAAACCTGTTTCTCCTCGTCAAGGATCTCCTCGGGAAGAAATTTCGCTTTGGTCTGTTCAATAAGGTCCTTTCCTATTTTGTTTCCATTTGCCATACGCCATTCCAGTTTCTCGGACAGCTGCCGCTGGTCCTTTCTTTGAATATCTTTGCAACCGTCAGGCTGCAGCGTTTAAACTTACTGTTTGCCGCTTTCCAGTCACCTTCGTAATAGAGTGCGAGTCCTGATTTGAAAGCAGAGATATTTTTCTTCATCTTATCATCAATATCATCTTCCTTCATTGCCCAGTATATCTTCTTTCCCTTTGTTTTACCCTTGACCAGAACGGTATCTATTTCAAGAAAATAGATACCGTGATCATCAATGTTGTCCTCAATATCATTCTTAATATATTCCGAACAAATTACGGGAACTTTATAAAAACGTGTGAGCCCTTCAAGACGGGAGGCTGCATTCACCGTATCGCCTATTACGGTACTGGTCATCCTCACATATGAACCAAGGGTCCCGTAGAAGACCTCACCTCCGTCAATACCAACGCCAATTTCCAGGAGCACTGCTTTGAAGACATCATTCTCTTCCTTGGTAAACTTACCTTTTTCCTTCTCAATCTTCTCCTTGATACGCGTCATCCTGTTTTTCAACGACTCAGTGACCTCGTGAACTTTGTAAGCAGCCATAACCGACTGGTACGATTTATTACCGGGAGAATCCTCAACTGCACCGAAAACAGCCAGCAGGGCATCCCCTATGATCGCCCCGATAACACCGTCAAGATTATCTATCTCCCTGATCGCCCTGTCGTAGTGCATGTTCAGGAGTTTGATGATATCGTTTCCAAGGGTCTCTGTAATAAAGGTAAAGCTCTTAATATCCGTAAAGAGAATCGTGAGCTCTTTCTTTGTCCCTTCCAGCTTTACTTCTCTCTCCCTGTAGGCCTTAACAACAACATCCTTGTTGGCAAATTTTCGGAAGATACCGATGAGATTATCGATAGTACTTGAGAGAGAGTTGAATGCTATCCCCAGGTATGTGATATCATCGTTTGTGGCCCCGTCCATGTTGATAAGTTCAAGCTCCTGGCTCCTTACCATTCGCATGATAGACTTAGTCATAATGTCTATATACCTGAGGATAAACCTGAGTAAAAATACACCGATTGCAGCAATAATGATGGTAAAACCGATGATCATTATGCTGATATTCCGGAAAATGGTCCTGGATTTCCTGTAAAAGTCGTTAACTTCTTCCGCCCTTACAATAAACACATCCCAGTTTGCATTATACTTGTATATGCCAAAATAACTCTCATCGTTAAAATCAAAATAGAGGTGCCCCTCGTTCCCCTTATCCGCCTCCTTCAGCTTTGTCTTCATCTCCTTGAGACTGTCCGTATCTTCAAACCTCTTATGTTTTTTGATCTGCGAAGCCTGAAAGAGAATCTCACCGTCAGGTTTAACACCGAGAACAACCGCCTTTTTGTTTTTCATTTCATGGAGGCCCTTTCTCTCAATGCTCTCCAGGGCAGTCTCAAGCTTTTTATCAAACTCATAGATATGAAACTGGTTGTTGCTGAATGTATAGATACTCTTGAGGTCCTTTGTAAGGAGCTGGTTCATCAGTTTCAGAAGCTCTGACCTGTTGAAGATCAGGTTTGTATAGTTTGATGAAAGATTTGACAGCAGGATCAGGATTGAGAAGACCAGTACTATCTTAAATTTGACTGAGATAACGCGGGTATTATTGACTTTTTTATCAACCATAAACAGCTCTCATAAAAAATTTATAAAAATCTCGAGAAAGTAACATAATTGTGTCTATTATAAATGAAGGTAAATCTCTTTCCCTCTAAATACAGGTTCACCTACATAGGAGGATACGAAAAATCTCTTTCAAATAAGATAACTAAATATAAAGGAAAGTCAAGACAATAGTATAAATTTTTTATAATTTTTTTTTAATATTCCTGGCCCTGCTTTTATACTATAAGAAAATGCGGATATAACCGATAATTTTAGTGACAAAAATTTTTACCGTGTTACCTTTGTGACATAATATCACTGGAGAGAAGTCCCGGTAAAGGATTTAAACCAGGTACTCTTTCCCTTTCACATGCGGGAGAAGAACACTATCTGGCATATAATCGCTGAAATCTAATGAGAGAAAACAGGTGTTGCAATGAACAGTAATTCAGTACCGCAGGAAGCTGTCAGGATATATAACAGGGCCCTGGAGATGTCCAGCAGAGGGGACCTTGAATCTGCAATAATCGAATACAGGAGAGCCATTGAAATCCATCCGGAATTTGTTGAGGCATACAACAACATCGGTGAAATATACTCACAGCTGGGCAAGACTGAAACTGCAATGGAAACATACAGGGAGGCCCTGAATATAAGGAAAGACCAAAAAGTCCTTCTCAACATAGGGGTTGAGTACTATAACAGCAGGGATTATAAAGAAGCGCTGGAATATTTCCTCGATTCCGTAAATATCAACAGGAAATTTCCTGAAGGGAATTTCTATACTGCGCTCACATATTATAATCTCGAGAACCTGAAAAAATCTGAAAAATACTTTAAGAACGTCATTAAAATAGATAAAAAGCATGTGAAAGCCAACTACCTGCTTTCAACAATCTACTACGACTGGAAGGATTACCGGAACGCGGCTCTCTGCCTTGAAAATATCATGGACAGCTATGAAGACAGAATCTTTATAAACAAATATTACGGTTTCTGCTGCTACTTCCTGGGAAGGTATGAGGAATCTGTAAAGTATCTCACAGAAGCCCTGAAAAACCAGCCAAATTATAAAAAGTACAGGAAGTTTCTTAACAGTCTCACATATGAAAACAAGATGAAAGAGATCGATGACATTGACAGGGAGATCGAAGACCTTGAAAAGATGATTAAATTTGAAAAATCAAATATCAGGGAATTCACCAAGCTCAGTATGCTGTATATCTTCAAGGGGAACAACAACAAGGCTGAAAAACTCCTCCTTAAAGCCCGGGAGAAACTGGCTTCATAGACAAACCGGTGCTGTCAGTTCAAAGCCGGGTAAAGTCCAGCTTCCAGTAAGGTCCTTCCTTGACAAAATATATCTTCATGCCGTTTTCAACACGAATCACCGCTTCTTTTCCTTTAAGTTCTATTGCCGCGGGATTATAATCCAGTATTTGCAGCAGGATATTTCCTTTCTTTTTGAGATAGATCTTTATAAAATCCTCCACACTGAGTTTCCTGATATCAGCGGCATCTATACCGTAAATCCCGGAGAGATGAACAGCCTGTTTATCCTCCAGTGACTTCAAATGGTCCAGGGTTACCTTTATCTTCAGGAGACTTTCACGGGAAAGGAGTTTTACAACCTGTCCCGCTTCACCTGCGGGGGCCGCCTTTTTCAACAGAGTGAATGACTCAACGGGTGTGAGGGGGCCCATGGGCTTGCATGACAGGGGTAAAACCAGGAGTATCGGAATGAAAAGTTTGGACCTTAATAAATACATCTTATCTCATCACCTTTCACTTCAACAATCATGTTGTCAATGAGCCGTGTACTTCCGTAAAATGCCGCCACGGCAATGACTGATTTCCCTTCTACTTTCCGGATAAAATCCAGGGTATTGTAATCAACAAGAGAGATATAATCGATTTTATCTGGTTTACCCTCTGCCACGATCTTTTCAATCGCATCTGTTAACGGCTCTGACCCCCTTTCACCCGCTTTCAGCATTTTTTCGGCTTTTCCAAGCCCTCTGTAGATTGAAAGAGCCCTCTCCCTCTCCTCATGGCTGAGGTGCTTGTTCCGTGAACTCATTGCCAGCCCCGAATCCTCCCTGACAATAGGCGCAATAATTATCTCAACGGGAAAATTCAGGTCCTTTACCATCTTTTCTATGGAGACTGCCTGCTGAATATCCTTTTGCCCGAAAACGGATATATCCGGCTGTACCATGTTGAAGAGCTTGCTCACCACGGTAAAAACACCGTCAAAATGACCGGGCCTGTGCGCGCCGCAGAGGTTATCCGTAAGCTTCTCCATATGGACGGTTGTGAGCCTCTCCTCGTAGACCTCTGAATCATCGGGAACAAAGAGAAGGTCCACACCGGCATCCCGGGCAAGTTGTGAATCGGTCTCAAGGTCTCTGGGGTATGAATCGAAATCACCTTTATCGTTAAACTGAATTTTATTCACAAAAATACTCATCACCTGGTAGTCAGAATACTTCTGGGATTCCTCAACAAGGCTGAGATGCCCCCGGTGGAGAAAACCCATTGTGGGGACGAAACCGATTTTGCGCCCCTTCTTTTTCTGATCCTTAATAATTCTTCTGAGATCCTCTATTTTACTAATACATTCCATACTTTTGTCCAAACAATTATCATAATCTTCTAACCTATCTCTTCTATCTCCCTATCCCCTTTTTTACACTCTTTCTCAATCTTCTAATCTATTTTTTTCTGCCGAGACCAGCATCATATCACCGAGATTTAATTTCTTTGCGAGAAAATCCGCAACCGTCTTCACCGGCGAACCGCTCTTTCCCACTCCGCTCCCGTAGGTTACCGTTCTGATGATCCTGAACCCGTGCTTCTCCAGTAACTTTCTCATAGTTCCCAGAGAAAAAAAATAGAGGTGCTCGGGGAAGTTGTAGAACCTCCAGTTCTTCCCGAAAAGCCGTTTGAAGTTCAAACCACCTGTCCTGCAGGTTGAGATGTAGAGCCTGCCCCTGTCATTGAGATCGCTGGAGATCTTTTCCAGAAAACGTCCGGGATGATGAAGGTGCTCAATTGACGCCCAGAGAGTTATGAGATCAAAACCGTGATTGTATTCCTCTTTCAGGTAATCCCCGTTTTTTACCGCGAGACCTCTTCCCGCGGCAAAATCGGTACACTCCTTTGAAACATCTATCCCGGAAGAATCCCATCCCCTCTCTTTCATGTAAGCCACAAAGTATCCGGCGGCGCACCCTATGTCCAGTGATGATTTGTTTCCTCCAAGATCTTTTTCAAATTCAAAGAACCCGAGGTCCTCAAGGTTCATCCTGAAAACGCGTTCAACCTCATTTCTGATTTTATCTGAAAAATAATTATCGTATCCCCTTTCAGTCCTCCGGGTAAAATATTCGGGTTCATAGTACCTGCCGATTTCGTGACTCTCCGGCCGCGGAGAAACAAACTCAAGACCGCAGCTCCCGCACCGGACAAGGGTGAAGCTCTCACCAAACCTCGAGTCCTTGGTAAAAACAGGCTTTAAGCTTCCAGTACATAAAATACAATCAATACTTTCCATGAAAACAGAACCAATAATGAAAAATCCAGGATAATATTTTTCAGTAAACTCTATTGAGTCAAATATTATTCTTCATAAATTCTTTATGAACTGACGTTTCTTCAGGTTTTTTTCTTCGGGAACCCCGATAATCTGAAAAATTAATAAATTTTTCCGGTTTATCCCGTGTGAAAGGGCCCGGGAGTAAGGTCTACCTCTACCCTGAAAGTTTTTCTCTCTTTGAAAAACCAGGGGGCAGAGGCATCGTTAAAAAAATTCCGGGATTTTACCGCAGAAGAAGGGCTAAGCTATCTTGGCTTTTTCCCTCACGACTTTCTGTTTTTCTGCAATATCTTTGAAGAAGGATTTATACTTCATATCTGTATTCAGAATGTGGTTCGTTACCCAGTCACTCAGGAAGGACAGAAGTTCCAGGGAAAACTGGCTCTTCCCCTCCAGGAAGTCATGATAAAACTCTCCCACTTCCTCAAGGAGTTTCTCATGTTCCCCTTTATGGGCAATATACTCAGGATTAGGATAATGATACCTTTTCATGAGGACTTCTTCTCTTTTGAAGTGCTCAATGGTATAATCCACAAGCCCCTTGAGGATATA
The DNA here is from genome assembly GCA_050298055.1 of Spirochaetota bacterium. Lineage (GTDB taxonomy): Bacteria > Spirochaetota > UBA4802 > UBA4802 > UBA5550 > JBNKTL01. The sequence goes on along the minus strand of JBNKTL010000015.1, from coordinate 7,052 downwards.
CCCCATGCTGGAAACTCCAAGTCCGGAACTTACTCCCCGTTGCAGTTCGTTCAGATACCCGAAAAGCTTCCTGTGGTCTTCATTGAATGCCTTTACCGATACATTGTATTCAGGTCTCCATTCTCTGTATGACATCTCATTCACCCCCAAAAAAATTTTCCTCATTATATTACAAAAAATTTTTTTTGTGATAAAGTGCAATGTGTCCTATTTTTGCGTACTTTTTAGTTTATTTTGGGATAGAGAAAACGGGTAATAATTTTTGAATAGATAAATTAATAACAGGTCAGGTCATTTATTTGAAGACAGGCTGCATTCCGGGTCTTTTCTCATGGTAACGGTAAAACCGAATAATTCACTTTTGTAGCTAAGCTCAACGTCCCTGCAGATATTCCTGCAGAGTTTATAAACCGCGTTCCTGTCAGCATAGTAGATGCCCCGGTCATTGCAAAAGTGACGGCTCTCCCCGGTGCAGAGAAGGTTGAACGCGCAGCTCCGTATGGACAGCCGGTAAAGTTTATGAATAAAGCCCGCGATATACTCTTCCTGTTTTCCCCGGGTCCGGAACATCCTCAGGTTCATGGCCCCGGAACTGACCAGGATATCAAACTCACTCCTGAAATCCCCGGACATGAACTCCATTTGAGAGAGCCTGATTCCGGGATACTTTCTCTTTCCCGATTCCACCATCTCCCCCAGTGCGTCAATGCCCGTATAATCAACACCGGTATAGCCGTTCCTCAGAAGGTAATCCCGCATATCCCCCATACCGCATCCCACGTCAAGCAGGGTACAGGGTACGGTTTTTCCGGGTATGATCCCGGCAAGTTCCCTGAACCTGGCTTCCTGCCCCCCGTCAAACCAGGCAACGGCACTCTGAGAGTAGATATCATACCTCTCCAGAAGGTCTGAATAAAAGTTCATCTGGGTCTTTGTAATAAACTCGGAATTCATTTTTTTATTTAAGGAAACTCATTTAACAGGGTAATCAAGGATATGATTTTACTTATTTTGTAAATCAATTTTAATATTTACAATACTCTCAATTGAGATTGTCATTCCCAATTGAGAACCTTCATCTTTTAAAAGAACCAGGTAGTCATCTTCGAATACCTCTCGAAGAACACCCTCTGCAATGATTCCATGAGTTAATTCAACTTTTACAGATTTTCCAATTAAGGGTTTTAAATCATCTATCCGGAAGCGCCGATTCTCCCGGGGATGTTCATAGAGAGACCAATCCTCTGAATCCTCACTCTTATCTTCCCGGACCTCAATGTTATAAGCAAAATTTACATTTTGCAAAAAGTCCAGACATTTTTCCGTAAGGAACGGACATTGATTTAAAACCAGTTTATTGAGAGCCTCAATTTTTCGAACGGATTTAAGGCTAACATCTGTAATACGGCATTTTTCCAGGAAAAGGCCCTGAAGGGGCAATTTTTCAAATGCGTGAATGCAATTATCGTCAACTGAAACGGACTGCTCGGACTCGGGTGTATCAGACGGCCAGCTGCTATGGCCATGTATCACGAGAAACCTGAGTTTTTGAAGGGCCGAAAGTTTTCCGTAAGATTCACTGTCAGCTTTTATATTATGTAATGAAAGTCCCTCAAGAGAATGACAACGGGAGATATTTTTCAATCCTGCTTCAGTCATATTGCCAAAGTGGACCTTGAGTTCGCAAAGATGAGAAAGAGCAGGCAGGCGCTCAGCCATGTCATCTCCCGCGGAGCCGGTAATTAAAACCTGAAGATTTTTCAGCGAAGATAAAAAGTCCCATTCTTTACAACTCTCTCCAATACTGAGTTCACGGAGACTGGAATTCCTGCTTAATGCTGCGAGTTCATTCCCCTTAAAGCCGAAGGCATTGAGAAGTGAAAGCGCATAGAGATTGGGCAGAGTGGAAAGGGCATCAATACCTTCCTGATGAATACCGGTTAAATCAATATTTACAGCTATGATATTTTCATTTCCCGATAAGGACTTCAAAATATCGTCGGCAGACTCAGCAATATAAACGCCAAATGCTTCATCGGGCAGATCCTGATCAGGATCATCCATTTCAAGCATTCTCAAGCCATATTCATTTGTTTCTCTCCAGTCGACATATTCTGCCGCGGTAATCCATCGATGAGTGTTTACAATCATTTGTTCCTCTGAAAATAGTGTAAAAATTTATCAGCCGCTTCCCAAAACATTGTGCCCGATTGTGTACCTGAGGGATTTATTGCCCAGGATACGGGCGAGGTCTTTTACAAAGTCTTCCGACGGCTCTATGTTAAAGGTTGAGTGCGCCTTTATGATCTTTTCATTATCCTCCCCGTCAACATGAAAGTATATGGGACAGTCACCCCTGTTATTCATGAATGCCGACTTGAGAGATTCCAGGACAGAGTTGTCCAGTTGACCGGGATCAAGCTTTATATGGATGGCGGATATGGATTCGCGCCTGAACCGGTTCAGGGTCTTCACTTCGCTCACGATGAGACTGCTGGGAAAATCACTTTCCGATTCAACCCTCCCCTTCACCGCAACCGGCTGGTTGGACATCACGATCTCCCTGAACTTTTTCAGCGTTGAAGAGAAAAGGAGCACGCCGATGGTCCCGTCAAGGTCCTCCAGTGTTCCTCTTCCATACTCCCTGTTGTTCTTCTGCGACCTTTTGATCTCCAGGTTCCTGATGAGCCCGATAATTGTCACGTCCCTTCCCCTGTGCTCTTCACTGATCCCGGAAATCGAGACCGATGAGAGGGCACTGATCTCATCGGAAAACTCCGCCAGCGGATGCCCCGAAATATAGAGCCCCAGGACCTCTTTTTCATTGTCCAGCCTTTCCCGTTCCTCCCAGCCGGCCGCCGCTGAGATCTCCGGGGGAAGCCCGGAACCGGAACTCTCTCCTCCAAAGAGATCACCCTGGCCCGATATCCTGTCCTCCTGGTACCTCTTTGCCGTATCCATAAGGATATCAATGGAATTAAAGAGCCTTCCCCTCTCGGGGTAATGCTCATCCAGGGCCCCTGACTTGATCAGCGCTTCGAAGACACCCTTGTTCAGGGTCGCGGTGCTGATATTCTCAAGGAAGTCCTTCAGTGTGGCGAATCCTCCCGATTCCTCCCGGGCCTGAACAATGTCCTCAATGGCCTTGCCGCCCAGCCCCTTCACTGCCCCCAGGCCGAAACGGATGGAGCCCCCCTCAATGACAAAGTCAAAGTCGCTCTTATTAATAAGCGGTTGAAGGACGTCTATCCCCATCTCTTTGCAGTCGGCAATATACTGGATAACGTCATCCTGCTTATCCGGCTGCGCGGAGAGAAGGGCCGTCATGAACTGAAGGGGAAAGTAGGCCTTCAGGTAGGCCGTCTGGTACGAGATCAGGGCGTATGCAGCGGAGTGTGACTTATTGAAGCCGTACTTTGCAAACTCCTTCATCATGTTGTAGACATTCTGGGCAAGGTTTTTATCGATATTTTTTGCCGCGGCGCCCTCAAGAAACTTCGGCTCAAGCTCATCGACGATAGCCATGATCTTTTTACCCATGGCCTTCCGGAGCCTGTCCGCTTCGGGGAGAGTAAATCCCCCCATGACCTGTGAGATGAGCATCACCTGTTCCTGGTAGATGACCACTCCCAGGGTATCTTTTAAAACGGGTTCAAGGGAGGGGTGCGGGTATGACACCAGGGAGGGGGTTCTCTTCCGCTCGATAAAGTTCTCGGTCATCCCCGATTCCAGGGGGCCCGGCCTGTAGAGGGCCACGATGGCGATAATGTCCTCAAAACAGGTGGGTTCCAGCTTTTTCAGGAGATTTTGCATGCCGCTTTTTTCCAGCTGGAAGATCCCCTTGGTATCAGCGCGCTGGAGCAGGGCGTAGACCTTTTTGTCATCAAGGGGGATTGATTTGATATCGATCTTCTTCCCCTCGGTTTCCTCGATAAGTTTCAGGCATTTATCGATTATGGTAAGGTTCCTGAGGCCAAGGATATCCATTTTCACAAGCCCGGCCCTTTCCAGGGTCTTCATATCGTACTGGGAAGATACGTATCCGTCTTTGTCTTTATAGAGGGGCACATAGTCGGTCAGGGGCCCCTTTGAGATGACCACGCCCGCCGCATGCTTGCCCGCGGACTTTATCAGCCCCTCAAGCCTGAGGGATATCTCAAGGAGCTCCTTCCCCATCTCCTCGTCCTTCCGGAGGGCCTGGAGTTCCTTCGATGAATCTATGCTCTTCTGGAGTGTGTCCTGGTCGATATATTTACTGATATCATTTGCCGTGGCGAAGGGGATGTTCAGTGTCCGGGCAACATCCTTGACAACAGCCTTTGATGTCATCTTGTTATAAGTGATGATCTGGCTTACGTGGTCTTCGCCATACTTTCTCTTGATATAGTCGATGATCTCCTCTCTCCTCTCCGCGCAGAAGTCAAGGTCCATGTCGGGCATCTCATTCCTGTCGGGATTGAGAAACCTCTCGAAAAGGAGGTCATACTTCAGGGGGTCCAGCGCCGTTATATCGAGACAGTAGGCGATGATGGAACCGGCGGCGGAACCGCGTCCCGGTCCCACGGGAATATTCATCTTCCTGGCCTCGTTGATAAAGTCCCAGACGATAAGGAAGTATCCGGGAAAGTGCATACTTCTAATGACCGAGAGCTCGTATTCAATACGTTTGACAACATCGTCGGGGAGAGGGGACCCGTATCTCTTCTCTGCCCCCTGGTAAACGAGATGGTTGAGATATGTATCCAGGTTGTAACCCTCGGGCACATCGAACCGGGGAAGGACCGGGTTTCCCAGCTCAAGCTCCAGGTCAATCATCTCATATATTTTCCATGTGTTGCTCAGGGACCCGGGATACTTTGAAAAGAGGGAGTTCATCTCCTCCGCGGTTTTTAGATAGAACTGGTCCGATGAAAAACGCATGCGGTTCTCATCCTCCATGATTTTCCCGGTCTGGATGCAGAGAAGGACCTCATGGGAGTACGCGTCTTCCCTGTTCACGTAGTGCGCGTCATTGGTGGCGATGAGGGGGATGTCAAGCTCGGATGATATTTTTATGAGCTCACGGTTTGCCTTTACCTGCTCCTCCAGTCCGTGATACTGGAGCTCAAGGTAAAAGTGATCCTTTCCGAAGATCTCCGCGAACCTGCCCGAGAGTTCCCGGGCCCTCTTCCCCTCGTCCCTGAGTATGGCCGAAGGGATCTCCCCGGCGATACAGGCAGAGCTGCAGATCAGCCCCCCGGAGTGTTTCTCGATAAGCTCCATGTCTATCCTCGGTTTATAGTAGAACCCCTCGGTATATCCCAGGGAGGAGAGCTTCAGGAGGTTTCTGTACCCCTCTTCGTTTCTGGCAAGAAGTATCAGGTGATAGGCTGTCTCCCCGCCGCTTCCCCTTGCGGATTCCTTTTTAAAACGGGAACCCGGGGCCACATAGAACTCCTGGCCGATAATCGGTTTGATCTCAGCCTTTCTGGCCTTCTGGTAAAAGTCGATGGCGCCGAACATGTTCCCATGGTCAGTGAGGGCAATTCCGGGCATCCGGAGCTCTTTTGCCCTTGCAATAAGCCTGTCAACGGTGATTCCCCCGTCGAGAACAGAGTAGTCGGAATGGTTATGGAGGTGGATAAATTTCATATCAAGATAATCAGCATATGGGACATAATTTCAAGCATTAATTTATAGGTATCTCAAAAAATTAAATTTTTCCCCTGAAGGCCGGTCTGTGGAGCAACATTTTCAATTAATTTTATTGACTATTATCTTATTATATAGAGATTTATTCCCAATACTATTGTAAAGAGGAAAAAATGATAGATACCAAACTGTTAGATATTCTCGCCTGCCCGGCATGCAAGGGTGATGTTGAATATGACGCAAAGAATGAGAAGATCATCTGTACGGAATGCGGAAGAAAGTATCCCGTGAAGGAAGGAATCCCGGTTATGCTTATAGACGAATCCGAAGCCCCGAAGAAGTAGATTAATCCATTGACAAATAGTGCCCCGGTAAAAATAGTCATACCGGTGTATATATTTACAAAAATATTAACAGAGAGATGCCATGTTTAACGCAAAATCAAAACTTGTCAAAGTTGTGGGATATATCATAGTCGGCTTTTTTGGCCTGATAATCGTCATATCATTCGGAATGCCCGACTTCCTCTCCAGAATTGGAGCAGATAAATCCGTAGCTGCGGTGGTCAACGGAAAAAAGATACATGCTTACGATTATTACAGATTCAGGGAGAGATATAAAAATCAGCTGGGCCAGAATTTTGGCAAGAGCAAGGAGATTGAAAACATTATTTTCAATAATTTTATCGGCGGTATCCTCCTTGTCCAGGACGCTGAGAATACCGGGCTGGAAATATCAGAAGACCGGATGATGAGAATAATCAAAGAGATGCCGGAATTTAAAAACCCATCCACGGGTAAATATGATCCTGAGAGGCTCAAGCTGATTCTGCGTCAGAACAACATGAGCATCAATGAACTGGTCAAACTCCTGAAAAATGATGTTCTCAAAAGAGATTATTTCAGGTTGATCCGGATGGGAATTGCCGTCCCTTCGGAAGATATAAAAAAGGAGTATATAACGAAAAATTCCCGGATAAAGATCAGGTATGCCCATCTTTCAACACAGGAGATAGAAAAGAGATATGGCACGACTCTTCAGGTTACCGACGCGGAGATTAAGAAAGAGATGAGCAGTAACCTCAAGGAGATAAAAGACCCGGCAACAGACAGAGAGAGGGTCAGGAAAAAACTTTTAAAAAAGAAACTGGAAGATATAAGCGATACCCTGGTAGAAAAGATAAACAAAATTGCCGAAAAGCCGGGTTCATTTGACAGCGCCGCAGGGATCCTGAAAGGGAACACCGGTATCAGTGAAATCTTTAAAATCGGTGAAAGAGTAAGGGAGCTGGGAAAGAAAGGGAAAGTTCTTTCAGATATCAGCAACTCCAGGATTTTCAGGGATACCTGCCTCAAGCTTAAAAAAGGCGCATCCTCAAAAGCAATACGGTCCGGCAGGGGGATCTATATTTTCACTACTGT
>JBNKTL010000014.1:73196-93667 GCA_050298055.1 Spirochaetota bacterium | reverse complement strand
AAAAGGATCGATTTAAGGATAATGAAAGTGTAACCCATGTCTCCGAACATGTGTAACCTATGTTTCCGGTCTATACAGGGGGATGGGGGGCTCTGGTGAGATATTAAATAAAGTTGTAGTGAAAGAAATAATTGCAAATTCTGTTAAGGAATTATTATGTAATTTTCTTTACAAAAAAGTTTACCCGGTTTATATATCGCGGAATATATATTAAGAGGAGCGGGAAGATGAAAAAGCTTGATGGCGGACTGGAAAATGTTCCGGGTTACAGATTTTCAGCGGTTGAAGCGGGGATCAGGTATGAGAACAGGCTTGATTATACCCTCATTACTGCTGATCATTTCTGCAATGCAGCGGGAATGTTTACAAAAAACAGGATCGTCTCTCCTGCAGTCCGCCTGTCACGGCAGAGAATTGAGAACCCCATAAAGGCAATACTTGTGAATTCAACCAACGCAAATACCTGCACCGGTGATGAAGGTTACATGAATTCTGTCTCCCTGACTGCCGATATTGCATCAAAACTCAAAGTACCTGAAGAATCAGTGTTAATGTCATCGACAGGTATTATCGGCCGCCAGCTTCCCCGGGAAAAAATGATGAATTTTCATGAAGAACTGGTATCGGGACTCTCACGGGATAAGGGCAGCCTGGTGCCCCGGGCAATCATGACAACCGACACCTATCCGAAAAGCTGCTCTGTTTCATTTGAAACTGCCATGGGTGAGTATGTGATTGCGGGCACAGCCAAAGGTTCCGGCATGATAGCACCTGATATGGCAACCATGCTCTCCTTTGCCATGACGGACACTCCTGTAAAAAGGGAACAACTTGTAAAAATCTTCAGATCAGTGGTAGAGGAAACACTCAATTCAATCAGTATAGACGGTGATATGTCTACGAATGATACCGCCATACTCCTGTCACCTGACGGAAAGAGTTCTCTTGAAAAGAAGAGCGACCTGGAGAGCTTCAATGAGGCCCTTTACAGTGTCATGTACAGTTTGGCAGAGATGCTTGTGGATGATGCGGAGGGCGGAACAAAGGTTGTCCGGATCGATATTAAGAATGCGGCAAACGGCGAAGATGCCCGGAAGGCGGCCCGGGCAATAGCAGAATCAGTTCTGGTAAAAACAGCTTTTTTTGGAAACGATCCCAACTGGGGCCGTATTGCAATGGCAGCCGGTTACTCCGGCGCTGAAATAGATGAAAAAAAACTCTCCATATATTTTGATGATCTTCCTCTCTATATAACGGGAAAACCGGTTACTTTCCCCGTTGATGAGATGAACAGGGTCATGAAACAGGAAAGGTTTACCGTAACCGTTGATTTCGGATTGGGTGAAAGCGGTGCCCATATGCTGACTTCGGATCTCACGTATGATTATGTAAAAATAAATGCCGAGTATACAACATGATACGAAAAGATTCACATTAATAAAAATAATATCTATGGTTGACATAAAAAAATAACATATTACAATAGGTAAAATGCTCAGAAATCGCAAAATATTTATGAACATTCAATTCTTTAAAAACAGACTTCTCCTCTCTGCATTCTTTCTCATGACTATTTGTTTATACCATCCGGGTTCATTATTTGCTGCCCCGGAAAAGAAGAACATTGAGAAGCAGTCAAAAACGAAAATTGTTATCTATAACCTGAACATAAAAGAGAAAAGTGAAAAGTTCAGGTATTACTCAGGGATAGTGCCCTTCTCCGTTGCAAGGAACCTGCGGGAGTATGGCAGCTATGATGTTGAACACAAACAGGAAGTTCAGATTTTCAAGAGGGATATACCAGACACCAAAGAGAAAAACGCATACACTGCCCGGCTGCACAAACTGGCAAAGACCTCAGGCGCCGATTATCTCATCACCGGTGCATGTGAAATAAGTGAAAATACCCTTATTATCGACCTCCAGATTTATGATGACAGGGGACGCGAGTTCGAATATATAAACAAGAAGAGCATGGAATCGGGAGTAATATTAAAAGACACAATAGATTCACTTGCGCTGAATATCAATGAAAGTATAATCAGTTCTCTTGCCAGGAACAGGGTAAGATATGCACCTTCGCCATACCTCGCATTCTACCGCGGATTGAGTATCATCACATTTGGAATAGATGCCGGGCAGGCCCGCCTTACAGGAGACTGGTCCGATAGGTTAAACGATGCGGATTCTGTGAACTCATACATCCAGCTTAACCTGTTTAAACACTTCAGTGTCTCAACAGGAGCTGAATATATGGCAACCGATAACAGGGACAAAGAGTCAACTTATTACAATGAATTACTGGTCTGGGAGATATATCTGGACCTCATGTTCCCCGTAAGGTTTTCCCGATACTTTGGTGTTGCGTTAAATCTCGGAGGGGGAGCCGCTATAAGCAAGATGTATGAATATACGACTCCCTCAATGGATGACTTCCCAAAACCACCGGATAATATTTATAAATCAAAGGATGCCACAGTTCGGGGCGGAGTCTCCGTTTTCTTTGATCTCGGGAAGCTCCACGTGAGATTTGGCTCATACTTTAAAAGGATCTTTTACAGTGGTGGTGATTTCGGATCTTCTTTCAAAAGCGACGGTCCCCTTGATATGTATACGGTATATGCAGGTGCGGGATATAATATCTAGCAGATAACATTATAAAAAAAGTTATGAAATATTATTGACAAATATTTTACCATTAAATTACATGTATTCTTTCTGAAATCGGGATTCTTCCCGATTTTTTATTTTTTCCGGACGAGTAAATAAAGTGGCATCAAAACAACTGAAAAAAATTATTGGTGAAGACAGAGAATATCTCTTTCAGAATTACGGCGAAAGACTGCCGGTCTGTTTTACGCGGGGTGAAAATTCCTGTCTATACGATCAGGACAACAGGAAGTATGTTGACTTCTTCTCCGGTATTGCTGTCTCCAACCTCGGTTACAGCAATAAACAGCTGTTGAAAGCTATCAGCGGACAGGCCGGGGATATTATCCATTCATCTAACTGGTACCTGAACAGGGAACAGATTAATGCTGCAAAACAGGTATCTGAACTTGCTTTTCCCGGAAGAACACTCTTTGTCAACAGCGGCACAGAAGCAAATGAAGCGGCTATCAAGCTGGCGAGAAAATATGGGCTCAGTCTCTCCAAGAAAAGATACGAGATCATTACTTTTGAAAACTCCTTTCATGGAAGAACCATGGGGAGTATGACTGCAACAGCCCAGGAAAAGATACACTCCGGTTACGGTCCGCTGCCGTCGGGATTCAGATACCTGAAATTTAATGATATTAAATCTTTTAAAAGCCAGGTAAAGAAAAACAAAAATATTGCTGCGGTCATGATAGAGCTTGTACAGGGTGAAGGGGGTATCAATATTGCCCAGAAAGCATTTGTTGAAGAACTCTTCAGCCTCTGTAATAAGAATGAGATCATAACTATCGTTGATGAAGTACAAACAGGTATCGGAAGAACAGGGTCCGTTTTCTGTTTCCAGCAATACAATGTTGTACCCGACATGATAACCCTCGCAAAGGGAATCGCGGGAGGTCTTCCCGCAGGTATACTTCATGCAAAAAAATACTTTTCCGACTTTCTCAGTGCCGGAACACACGGGAGCACATTTGGCGGAAACCATCTTGCTTCCGCAGCAATAGAAGCAGTACTGAAAGAGGTCAGAAAAAACAGCCTGCTGAATAATGTCAGGAAGACCGGTGAATATATCAGAAAACAGTTGATTAAAATTTCCTCTCACGTGGATTTCATTAATGAAGTCAGAGGGATGGGACTTCATATCGGCATAGAACTCAACAAACCGGGAATGCCCCTTGTAAAAAAGGCCCTGGAACGCGGACTGGTGATCAACTGTACCGCTGAAAAAGTTATCAGGATCATGCCCCCTCTGGTTATTACAATGAAAACTGTCAGGGAGGGTATGAATATCCTTGAAAAACTTCTCATGGAGGAGGCTTCTCTTAATGAAAATCCCGAAGCTTAAAACCAAAGACCTCCTGACAATTACTGACCTCGATAAAAACGAGATAATCAGTCTCTACCGGCTCACTGAAGAGCTCAAAAAGGATCTTAAAAAGGGGGTTCATCACGACCTGCTCCAAAAAAAAACCCTGGCTATGATCTTTGAAAAGAGTTCCACAAGGACCAGGGTCTCATTTGAGACGGGGATGGCGCAGCTGGGAGGACACGCGCTTTTTTTAAGTGGAAATGATATCCATACGGGAAGAGGTGAATCACTCTCTGATACGGCACAGGTCCTTTCCCGGTATGTTGACGGAATAATGATAAGGACATTTTCACACGAAAAAGCTATTTCACTTGCTGAAAATTCAAATATACCTGTTATGAACGGGCTTACCGATTCCTTTCACCCCTGCCAGGCCCTGACTGATTACTTTACCATCTATGAAAGGGAAAAGGAGATGTCGAATACACGGCTTGTTTATATCGGGGACGGGAACAATGTATCAAATTCACTGATCCTGGGAGCAGCCATCCTGGGAATAAACATCTCTGTTGCTTCACCTGAGGGTTATTCTCCGTCTCAGGATGTTGTTGACGAGGCCCTGAAACATGCTTCGAAGTCAGGAGCTGATATCACTATTACTACCGATATCAATACAGCCGTAAAAGAAGCGGACTACCTCTATACTGATGTATGGACAAGCATGGGACAGGAAGAAGAATCAGAAAAAAGAAAGAATGACTTTGCCGGTTACAAAATAACAATGGATCTTGTGAAAAAAGCCCATGAAGGATGTAAAGTCATGCACTGCCTCCCCGCCCACAGAGGTGAAGAGATTGATGCTGATGTTATGGAATCTGACAGCTCAATCATTTTTGACCAGGCAGAAAACAGAATGCATGTGCAGAAAGCCATAATGTGCGCGTTGATGTCTCATCCTGAATAAACACAAACTTAAAAGATTTTCGACAGGACAACAGGATGACAGGGATAGAATTTTTTTATCATCCTGTTAATCAAAATTAAATCCAGTAGATATTTATTTCACTTTACTCTACATCTCAAAAAAGGATAAATTCTGATTTACAGGATCTCTAGAGCAAAATAATCTTGTAATCTTGTAATCCCGTCTAATTTTTTTTCTTATTTAGACTATTTTTGAGGTTTTGTTATGAAGATTAAAAAGGTCGTACTTGCATATTCCGGGGGACTTGATACATCAATTATCCTGAAGTGGCTTGTTGAAACATACGGGTGTGAAGTTATCGCATATGCTGCTGATGTTGGTCAGGAGGAAGAGCTTGACGGACTGGAAGATAAGGCCCTGAAAACCGGCGCGAGTAAATGTTATATTGAAGACCTTACTGAAGAATTTGTCAGGGACTATATATTCCAGGCAATAAAGGCAAATGCTATTTATGAGGACAGGTACCTCCTGGGGACATCCCTTGCAAGACCGGTCATTGCAAAAAAACAGGTGGAAATTGCACTGGCCGAAGGAGCAGATGCCGTGTGCCATGGGGCAACGGGAAAAGGCAATGACCAGGTCCGGTTCGAGATGGCCTTCATGTCACTTGCACCGCATTTGAATATCATCGCCCCGTGGAGGATATGGGACCTGAACTCCAGGAACAAACTGTTCGATTACGCGCAGAAACATAATATCCCCCTCCCTGTTACCAAGGACAAACCGTACAGTATGGACAGAAATATCCTTCACATTTCCTATGAGGGAGGCATACTGGAAGACCCGTACCATGAACCGGATGAAGATATGTTCCTCCTTACAAAATCACCGGAAAAAGCACCCGATAAGCCGCTTATCATTGAAATTGAGTTTGAAAAGGGTATTCCCACTTCCATTGACGGGAAAAAACCCGGGCCTGTAGAGCTCATGAAAAATCTCAACAGGATTGCCGGAGAAAACGGTATCGGCAGGATAGATATCGTAGAAAACAGACTTGTGGGTATAAAATCAAGGGGCGTCTATGAGACACCGGCGGGAACGATTCTTTTAACAGCGCATAGAGATCTTGAATCAATTACCCTGGACAGAGACACTCAGCATCTGAAGGACCGGCTGGCAGGGGAATACGCGACCCTGGTCTATAACGGTCTCTGGTTTTCAAACAAGAAAAAAGCCCTGGATGCATTGATAGATAAGACACAGGAGAAAGTAACCGGCAGTGTAAAGATGAAGCTCTACAAGGGCAACTGTACGGTTATTGGAAGAAAATCACCGGAAACATTATACAATACGGACATGGCCACATTTGATGAAAGTACGCTTTATGACCAAAAGGATGCAACAGGCTTTATAAGGATATTCGGACTGCCGGCACGGGTTGAAGGTATGCTGAGAAAATGATGTGCAGAATATTTAATTAAATAGCCGGGTCGTTACAAATTTTTTACTTTACAAAGAAACAAATAATTATTAAATTACATACTAACGTTGAAAGGGGAATTAAAAAAAATCGTTTTTTTCTCTTAACGCAGAATAGGCGGAAAGTGCAGGTAGATATTGATGCACTTGGCTTTACCAATTAAATAAGAAATACTTCTCACTACATTAGGAGATGGAGATGGATATAGAATTCAAAGATCATGGTGAACATAAAATCATTGAGGTAAGTGGAGAAGTTGATCTTTATAATGTTAGTGAACTGAAAAAAGCCCTTTTCAGCGTTACAGACGGTTCACACCAGAGTGTCGTGGTTGATATGCAGTATGTCAACTACATGGATTCATCGGGTATCGGGGCCCTTGTTGCAGGTCAGAAGAAGATGAAGGCGCACAACGGCAAGTTCGCTCTTATGAACATCCACGATGATGTCCTGAATATTCTCAAGCTGGCAACCCTCGACAAGTTTTTTAAAATATATGAATCCGAGGATGAGTTGATCTAAGACTCCCTCTTGAATACCAGCATGGTTTCGTCGTCGTGCGGTGGGACATCTCCCCTGAAATCATCTACTTCCTGAACAAGCCGTTCAACCAGTTCATTGGCATTCATCCGGTAGTTATTTGTCAGGAATTTTTTCACCCTGTTGATCCCGAACTCCTCCTTGGCAGCATTCCTCATCTCAGTAACGCCGTCAGTATACATCATAACAATGTCCCCGGGATCAAGTTTGACTTTCGCCTGCAGGTACACAACATCCTCCATAATGCCAATTGGAACACCGTCCAGTTTTGTATTTGTACAGGCGTTCTTTGATGCCCTGAAACAGAAGAGTGGTCCGTGACCCGCGTTTGAAAAGGAAAGTTCGCCGGTACTTCTGTCATATATCATAAAAAAGAGTGTGGCAAATTTATCAATGGCAAAATCAGCACTGAGTGAATCGTTAATGGCCGACACAACCTGTGAGCAGTCAACTCCCTTCCTGCTTACGTAGGTGGTAAATACAGTACGGATCATGACCATAACCAGTGAAGCGGGGATACCTTTACCCGACACATCACTGATCAACGCTCCCACCTTATTCTCATCAATATCAATATAGTCAAAATAGTCGCCGCCCACACCTTTGGCTGCCCGGGTAAAGCCCTTGATCTGTATACCGTTTTTCTTGTAGTAACCCATTGGGTTGAGGCCTTCCTGGATGTCCTTCGCCGTTTCAAGCTGCTCATCCATGATCCTCGACTCGATCTCCTTCTCCTTTGCATCCTTAATCTGTGCTGTCATCTCGTTAAACTCCGACGCGAGCTGTCCGAGTTCATCGCTGGATTTAATTTCAATCCTGTGGTCAAGGTTCCCATGCCCGATTATCGACGCGCCTTTTGATATTGTTCTGATAGGTTTAATAATAAGAAGGGTGAGTCCTACCGAACCGGCAATTGCCAGGATAAGGATGACAAGTGACATAGGAGCAATGACTTTTATCATCTTCTTTATCTCCTGCCTGATGACAATATCCGACAGTCCTACGGCAACGGTGGCTATCTGTGTTTTTGTAAACCTGTTAATCACCGGCAGGGAGAAGTCATAGAGCAAACCCGATTTATCAATGGGATCGTTATATTTAAACACCCTGGCCTTTATCCTGGTTTCGGTCTTTTTCTTTTTCTCACCGGGATTTTCCTTCTCACTTTCCCGGATTTTTTTTACAATTTTATCAAAGCTCCTGTCAATTTTATCATCAAGAACATCACCGGGATTGATTTTTCTGTTCCTGTCAAAATGCTGTATGATAATGTTGTCCCGGTTCAGTCCACTCTCATCCCGCCTCGGATTCCTTTTGTTCAGGACATAGGCATACCTGATATAGGGAAACTGTCTCAAATCATTTATTGAGTTGACCAGGGCGATATCATCGATCCCGATAGAGGCCCCTGCAGTATTCCCAAGGTGCACAAGCTCCCTTTCAACGAACTGGAATACCTGCTGCTCAAGGATTTCACTTTCACTTTTGATTGTATAAAAAGTAAATGAACCAATAATAAGTGAAACCAGTGCTATGATGGCAAGAGACACCTTATACTTAATACTGAACTTCACCCGGGATTTCTTTGGAGGTGTTCCCTTCTCTTTCGCTTCGCTTTTACCGTTCTCTTTGACTTTTTTATTCATCTGTCTACCTGCTCATGAAGGCCATGACTTTTCTTATATTGTTTTTTGCTTTTATGTGATTGGGATCTATCAGCAGGACTTTCCTCCACTCACTTACTGCGAGCCTGAAATTGTTGTTAGAATAATAATTAATTCCCCTGTAGTAGTGCTTTCTGGCTTTTGCACTTTGCTCCGGCGTAAGCCGGGTGGTTCTTGCAACTGCATGACCACTGCCCGCTCTCAATTGCGACTCAATCCTGTTGACCCCTATAATCGCTTTGACATTATTGGGGTCCCTCTGAACAACATACCTGAACTGGGCAAGCGCCCTCTCGATATTCCGCCTCCCCCCTCTCTTAAAAAGAGCAATCCCGAGGTTATAGCGCCGGTTGAGGTCCGTCCTGTCAGCGGTAGAGAGGGTAACCTTCCTGTTGCCGCTCAGAACCGTGGCAACGGTTGTTTCTTTTGTGGCTTTACCCGCCCTTTTGAGAAGCGCATCAATGCCTGGATATCCGGGGGAGAGAGATTTAATCAGCTCAAATTTTCTCAACGCGTTCCTGTAATCCCGTTTAGCGAGCAGTTCCCTTCCCTCTTTCATAAACTTTTTGAGAAACCTCCCTTCAGAACCTGGTTTTAACCTGATATCAATCCGTATGGAATAGTCAAGCGCAATCCTGTTTTTCGGGAAAAGACGGAGTATCTGGTCCCACTTCTTTCTGGATTCATAATACTTGCCCTTTTCGTAAAGCTGCTTGCCGGACAATATAACAGGCTGGATGATGCTGAAGTAGGGGGAATTTTCATCAACCTTCTCCTCCTCTATCTGTCTCACAGCGTCCTTTGCCCTTTTTATATACTCCCTGGCCCGTGAATTGTCCTTGTCGAGAGAAAGGGTCTTCTCAAATGCCACAATCGCACCCTTGTAGTTTCCCTCGGAGAGCGCGATGAGCCCGTTCTGGAATTCAGCATTGATCCTGTTAAGTCTCTCCTCCTTTTGCCTTTTCTCATACTCTTCCCTGAGCCTGTCTATGCTTTCCAGCCTCTGTTTTGAATCCTTGTAACCGCTGATGAGAGCCAGGGCACTCTCAAAATCCTCCCGCGCCTGATCGAACCTGTTACTTTTCAGGTTGTTTATCCCCGAAACATAGGCATCCTCAGCCTGGAGTTTTGTCTGCTCATAGTTCCTTATTTCTTCAAGTTTACCATCAATCGTTTCTATATAATCCTTCGCATCCTCATTCTCAGGGTCAATATTTAAAACCTGGACAAACTCAAGCTTGGCCTCATTATATTTTTTCTGGTCGAAAAAGGCCTTGCCGGCAACCATAATAGTTCTTATCCTTTCAAATTTGATCCTGTTTTCAATGGCCAGAGTACATTTCCTGGCGCCTTCCTTCGCGATCTTGTCTTTAGGCAGGAAGGAGAGTATCTCCTTCCAATGCACAAGCGCCTGGTCATAAAGCTCTTTGGCCATGAGTTCTTTAGCGAGCTTCCTGAGGCTGAGGTTTTTCTTTTTCAGGGCCCGTGAGAGCCTGTCCTTCTCCTGTTCAGCCTTCACTTCTGCTTCAAGGCGTCTCATCTCTTCCTTCATCTCTGTAAATACCGGGTCTTTAGGATCGATGCGGTAGGCAGTTATGAAGCTATTGATGGCAATTGATGATCTCTTAACAGTTGTGCCCAGGGTTTTTTCAGTTTCATCATCGCTCATGTCTTCATCTTTCTGAAGTTTGGTCAGGGACTTCCGGGCGATTTTGTAGTTGATCTTTGACTTCTGAAGCTCCATATCCTTCCTCTGCTTCAGTTCGTATATCATCTCAATCTTTTTCTGAATCTTATCATTCTCAGGATCAGTATCCAGAATACTCAACCAGAGGCCTATTGCTTTGCTGAAATCCTTCTTTTCAAAATAAGATTCAGCTTCCCTGTCTATCTGGTTTATACTCTGAGAATAAATGGGATGACTGCTCCCCAGAGAAAAAGAGAGAGTCAAAAAAATCCCTGATATTTTTTTTCCGGTTATTGTCATGACTGTTATATTAATAACACATTATTTATCATATGACCTGTTTTTATTCTCTTTTGTTTCATCAATGAGTAATAATTTGCAATGACTCAAGCTGAGTATAAGAAAAATCATATTCATTAAAACCAAACTGATATGTCCCGCCGCCGAAGGTGGCGGGGATATTGTTCACATTTTAGTAAATGCATTTATTCTTTGCAATATAGCTAAAATTTCGGATATACTGCATTTTTATAAACATCAGTCAATCAAAGCCTGAGCAGAGTTTTAAACCTGTACTGCAAAAGCCTTGTAAAGAACACAATTTTACCGCCAAAACCGAGGACCGAGATAAATACCAGGAGACCTGCAATAAGAGAGATAACCGCTGTGGATTTTTCCGATATTTTCTTAATAATTACACCTGTATAATATTCAACCGGTGAAAGCTCGGGAAGTATATCAACACGTATCTGCTGGAAATACGGTTTTGTCCAGAAATAGTTCCTTTTCCCCCTGATGATTTTATAATATTTCGCTTTCACTCCAATTGTGCAGATCCCGTTTTTCAGGCCCTCTACATTCATGATTTTACTCTTATGGTTGATCCTGTTTCTCAGTTCACTTTTTTTACTGTCAATAAGTATTGAATACCCGAGGATTCTCTCCTCCGGCAGATTCATGGTTTCAATAATCGCGTTAAAGCTGTCTTTGTTATAGGATTCTTTAGGATTAAAGGGAAATGATACTGAAATCTCAGGTTGAAGGACTACAGGTATTATCTTCTCCCTGTACGAAATATCCTTTCTTCCAAGATTTTTAAGATCAGCAATATCTATCTCACCGCTTCCCCCCACAATGAACGGATAAATGGCAACTCTGCTTTTCATGTTTGTCTTATTGATTGCGGTCAGGGAAAAGAAGTATCTTCCTTTCTCAAGCCCCTTGAACCCTGTGCTAAAATCTGTTGTGAATTTATCAGGCGGTTTCCCTCCGTCTTTTGACAGGCTGTAGAGAAAGCCCTTAAGTCTTTCAGTATGATCCATGGCCCATTTGAACTTTGGAGCATTTGAGTCCGCGGCTTTTCCCAGTTTATGTGTGGGTGATACAATAACAGGAATTGGCAGCGGATTTGCGCTTACCTGAATCCTGTAATGAATTGTCCGGCTGAAGTTACCGGAGCCGTCTATGGCCCTTATGTGAAAATAGGCAACACCATCCTCGAGAGAAGGAATCACCCTCCTGGTAATATTTGCATTAACATTCTGGATGGTGGGATTGATATCCTCAACCCTTGCCATATCAGAAGATCTGTTAACCAGGGTTGCGTAGCCTACAATACCCGATTCATCAGCCGGCGGTTTCCACCTGATCACTGCCACCGATTTCGTTGACCACTGCCCGGCCGGGTGCGTAGAGGAATAGACGAGAGGTGCTGCAACGTAAATATCATTATACTTGGCAGCTATCCTTGATGCTTCCTCCCAGAAAACCACAACCTTGTCTCTTATTGATATAAGCTCCGGATTCCTGGCTGAGGATCTGCCTGAAGAAAGTTTTACTTCATCTGTAAGTTTCATCTCCCTGGTGTCAAATTTGCGTGAGTAGATACCCGTATTTCTCTCCCGGGAATCGTACCATACAATGTAAAGCATGTTCTTTGAATAAACAATATCAGGCGCATAACAATCCGCATTGGTTTCTGATATGACAAGAGGTTTTGTTTCCCATACCTCACCATAGGCAAATCCCCGGAGCATGCTAATTCTCCAGTTTCTGCTGTCATTATTTCTGTAGACCACATAGAGGGTATCATCCTTTAAGATCAGAGACGGGGATGCGTCGTTTGCCTTGCTCTGAGTTATCCTCACGGGAGAACTCCAGCTGTCTCCGTAACTTTCAGATTTCATAAAAAAGAGATCATCGGAAAAATCCTGTCCTTTCCCCTGCCAGACCATGAAGATATTGTTCCCGGCAAAGTATATTGCAGGGAAAAAAGCCCCCCTCATGTTCTCGTCCAGATCCATGACCTCGCCGGTAACATCATATTTGCCGTTACTCTCCCTGATTGCATGATAGAGGACAAAGGACTTTTCTTTTAAACCGTGAAAAAAGAGGTGCATCCGGTTACGGTTATCATAGAATATTCTTGGAAGCATTTCCATCTCGTAAGCAATATACACCTGCTGGGGCTTTGTCCAGTTGGCGCCAAAATCTGTTGACAGGGCACTGAAAAGTCTGTTTGTCAATTCTGTTTGAACCATATCCTGCCATGCGACAGTAAGCTCCCCCCTGCCCGATATTGCAATAACCGGGTATCCCTGCACATCTGAACTCAGCTCTGCTATCTTCACCGGGGCGAGAAACCTGCTCCCCCTGTTAAATGATACCGAAACATAGATCCCGGCCTTACCCTCATGGCGTCCCTGGAAAGTGATGGCAACGAAATTACCGCTGGCTGCCAGTTTGATATTCTTTGCAGCCACCTCCCTGCCGGAGATATAAAATGTTCTTTCCCATCCGATTGGCCGGGAAGAGATTCTGCTGCTTGAGAACATAACCACAGAGACTACGGAAAATACCAGGAAGAGGAGAAGCCCCCAGACAAGTTTCCTGATGAAAGAAAGCCTGAAATAGAGGTATACGATGTATGATACGGGACCTTTCATATAATATTATACTGCACAACACTGATATTAGGGAAACAGAGGTTCCCCTATAATAATTATCTTACGGATACATCAAAATATTTAATTTTTTCTTTAATAATGAAATTTTTGTAACTACTCAGCTGTATAACAAAATATACATATTTAAAAAATACCAGTAATATGTCCCCGCCTCCTTCGGCGGCGGGGACATATCGGTTATCTTTTTTATTGAAAATGATTATTCCTATACATACCTGAGTAGTTACGAAAATTTTAATCATTCATCTGAGGAGTTAAAATAAAGTTGTTGCGAAAAAAAGCAAGTGTATATTAACTCTTTACTTATTCTCATACCGGAAATACTCTTTATCTGAAGAAACAGGAAGTGAAATGATATTAAAAGAAATTATTGAAAATGACAGTGACAGACTCTTTATCGTGGATAATGAATGCTATATTGTCTTTACCGGTGATTCACTGGAGGACGAAAAGCCTTTCATACGTATCGGGAACTGGCTGGACCTCTTTGTTGAGATAATACCGCTCATCGAAAATATAATTATCACCGACACCCTCTCCGGCAATCCTCTGCATGAACAGTTCAACATTGATATAAAAAACCTCCAGTACAACAGGTATATCGGCAGTCAGCATACACTGGAAAGATTTCTCGATTTCCAACGTTTATGCGGCCTCGATCTCAAAAACGCATCTTTAATCAACATCGAGAAGGACATACCGGAAATTACCGGCAAAAGGCTTATATCCAAAAAAAATCAGTTTATCGGTGTATTCTACAGGGACAGTAACTTCAAGGTCATCTATAATAAGAATGATATTATCAGTCTCTTTGATGCTGAAAAGACCTCCTGCAGCCATAACAATATACTTGAGAGAATAAGCTCAGCAAACAGGGGGAAGAAGTACAGGGGGACAGGGATTTCTTTTAACAGGAACATACCTCTTGTGTACAGCAAAGGCAAAATTTCATCTATGGGTTATCCTGACAATTTTTTCTCCTGGCTGGTTGAACATGAAATTGATCCCGGATCTCTTGAAAATCTTGTTCTCCCGCGGGAAAATCCGCAGTCTCTCGTTGACCTCCTGAAGTGGAACCAGAGCAGGGATTCCGGAATAAACCTCTATACAGATTTACGGGAAGAAGCCGGCTTTCTGAAAAGGCTTTTTAATAAAAGTCTTAAAAAAATCGAAAGTTTTACGTCAATGGACACTGCCCTTACTGATTCTATCGAAATGGCCAACTTCAGGGGATCGGGGAACATGGTGATCAATTACTCTCTCTCCGGGCCGAAACCGGATAATGTCAGGATCAGCTATCTCTCCACGGAAGAGAATCTCGATGAACTCATCAACTCTTCGGAAGACGGGATCATTATCAACTATTCCCTGTTTGAAGAGAACACTATCCGGTTTAAATCCACTCAAAAGCCAATTATCATTATTGACGACGGGAATCCAAACATATCACGGCTTGTATCACCTGATAAAATTATCGTCTTTCAGAACACCGAGTATTCTGTCGGCAAAGCCCTTGATCCGGAAGAAATTCTCAGCAGGAACCCCGTTGAAGAAGAATTGCTGGGTGAAATACTGAATGAAAACATAAGCAAAGTCCAGGAGATAACAAAAAAACTGGACCCGGTTGAAGACCCCCTGGAAAGGAATATCCGACTCATCAATCTTTCCACTCTTATGCGATATATTCTCAATTCAACTGCTGACAGGAAACTTTCATCAAGACTGAAAGGACTTTTCACCTCTCTTCAGGGGAAGATACACATAACTGCAGTCAAAGAAAACAGCAGCAGGCTGAGGGGCAGCCTGATATTTCATGACAGGTCCGTCTACCAGTTTATTGACATTGAAAAAGAAACGGGAAACCGGGAGATGCTTACCAGGATGATTCGTGAAGCCGATGAATACATGCCCCCTCCCCCCTCTTCCGAACACCACGGAGATGAGACCGATCTCTTCAACGGCAGGATACGACACGACAGGGAGCGTCTCAGAAGGCTTCTCGATTATTTCATTGATAAATCTGCAATGTTCAGTGAAAAGAAAGAATACATTGAAGAACTTGATAAGCTTCTCAGGAAGAGACGTGAAGATCATCTTATGGAAAAAAAGGAGGGAAAGGGATACGAGGTTTCCATTCAGCTTGAAGATTCAGGCCGAAAACCGGATAACGAATCCATGAAAAAAGTAAAACCGGGAAAAGGAAAAGTTTCCGGTTCCGTTTCCCCTGAAACCGGGAAGACCTTAAAACCTTTCAAAATAACTGCCGCGGCAATTATCATAATCCTTCTTATTATCGGTGTTCTTTTTCACACCGATATCTTTACGTTCTTCAATACCAAAAATACAAAAGCCGAAGAAACACCATACGAGCAAACACTCAGGGAGATACACACAATTGACAGAGAGAGCTATTCCGGGCTTATAAAGAAATATAAGATCAGGGTAAAGGTTTCGGATATACTCAGATATGCAAACAGTGTGGCGGTAAAAAACAACTATAATAAAATTTCCCTCACCCGGCTCAGGGAGAAGAACCCGGACTGGATATACCCGGGAAATATATTTCATATGCTGGATGGGACCCGGGTAAAAGTCAGGAGGGGCGATACACTCTGGAAACTCTCAGAAGATAAGATTATTGAGAGTATCATTCTCTTTAACAGAATCATGGAAAGGATCAATCATTCAGGACCGGATATCTCCGGGAAGCTCCTGGAGGAAGCAAAAAAAGTCGCGTTTATTGAGAAACATCAGAAGATGATAGACCGTATTCTCAAGGAACGGAAAGAAAACAGGGGAAAAAACGAATAAACCGCATTATGGAACTGAAACGGAACAGAAAGTACTACTACCTTGAACCGGTTGAAATAGAGATCTATCTGAAAAAGATCGGCAAAGTCAG
Organism: Spirochaetota bacterium; assembly: GCA_050298055.1. Lineage (GTDB taxonomy): Bacteria > Spirochaetota > UBA4802 > UBA4802 > UBA5550 > JBNKTL01. The sequence goes on along the minus strand of JBNKTL010000014.1, from coordinate 77,536 downwards.
GACCATAATCAAAGATATGTATATTGAACTTATTGATGTGGAGCCGATAAATGAAAAAAGCATGAAGATCTTTGAATATTTCAAAGAGAGAAATGAACCCATAGACCTCATGGAGGTTCAGAATAACTTCCCTGAATTCATCAAAATAATTTACGATTCCTATTACAAAAATATGGACCTTTATGAAAAGCTGAGTATTCATTTTAAGTCGGGGCTGGCTAACAGCCCTGTTGCCTGGCGCCAGTCACTCTACCTGAATGAACTTCTGCTTAAATATGAACCGACTATTGCGTCCACCAGGTACCTGGGAGATTTCCAGACATTCAATCTCAATTACAATATTATTAAACTGAATGAACTTGAGGAGAAGTTCCTCCTTGAAGATTCAACCGTAGCATATCTCATAAAAAGACGAAACTCAGCTTCCAAAAACAAGCCAAAAGACCGGGAGTTTGATAAACTGGTTGAACTCTGGGAATACAATCTCAAGGAAAGCCCTCTTTAAATAAAAAGAGGGGAGCCGTGAGCCCCCCCTCTTCCCGTCAGTTTTTTATTTACTCATTTCCTTGAGAGAATCTCTTACGGAGGTTAACTCACCCTTATCCAGGCCGAGATAGATATCATTTCCAACAACTGTGGCAGAGGTCTTTACATCCCTGGCAAATCCGTGCTGCCAGACCTGTCTTCCATTTGCACTGTTCAGTGCAAAAATTTTCTTACCGCTGGTTATGTATACTCTGTTCTCTTTAAGGGAAGGTCTTGAAGTGATCTTGCTCCCCGTATTAAATTTCCATACCAGAGAACCTTTTGAGAGAGAAAGCCTGTAGAGATAGCCGTCATTTGACCCGAATATAACGCTCTCCCCGTATACAACAGGTGATGAAAATACCGAATCGCCGGTTTTATAATTCCATCTCTCCTTTCCCTTCCCGGTGTCGATGGCAAAGAATGTACCGCTGTAACAGCCGATATATAATGTCTTACCATGAATAACCGGTGATGAGGAGACCATCCTGCTGTCGGTTTTAAATTTCCATTCAATGCTACCGTCACTGGCAGAGAGAGCATAAATTTTCCGGTCCTCTGCTCCGAAAAATATCTTTCCTCCGGCGAATGCAGGAGATGAGTAGATACCGTTATTTATATCCTTCATCCAGAGTTCTTTCCCCTCTGTGGTGAAGGCATAGATCCTTCCATAGCTGGTTCCCAGGAATATCCTCTTCCCGACAATCAACGGTTTTGATCCGAAAAGGAGCGCACCATAGACTTTCTTTTTCCAGTTACGATGGCCGTTCCGGACCTTTAATGAATAGAAGTCTCCGCTGTTTGTGACAACATATATATTACCGGCCTTTATCACCGGTGTGGATTCAATACTTCTTTTGAGATTGGCCCTCCATATTTTCCTGCCATCTTGATTAAGTGCCAGCAGGAATCCGTCCACTGTACCGATTATTACCATATTCCCATAATAAACGGGACTGATACTGATGTTGGTCCCATACTTTTCACTCCACTTTACCCTGCTCAGCTCTTTTGACTTTTCAAGGCTTGCCCTGAACATTTTCTCCTCACCGGGTTTCAATGAAAGTTCACTATTGAATTTCTTGAATCCCCGCGCAATAATCTCAATCTTTACACTGCTTCCCGATTCAGGGTAGTAGACGGCTTTGCCCCTGCCAAGATACCGTGAATTAATATATATCCTTCCCTCTCTGACCGGGGAAACAACCGTAAGCACCGGTGACTTAATAAATTCCGCGGTAATGATCCTCTTTTCCCCTTCCTTAAGGGTGATACTCTGCCTGTACTTTTCATATCGTGGCGCTGATACCACAATATCAAGCTTTGCACCGGGAACCGGGTTAAGTTTTACTTCATTGAATCCCGCAGACTTTGAGTTTACAAAGATCTCACCTTTTTTAACAGGTGATTTGATGATCAGTTCAGTGATCTTTTTTTCTTTCTCTTCGGCGGCAGCCTGTTTTTTCACTTTATCTATAAAAGTGTTAAGCTCTTTAACGTCCTTCTTGTCCTCTTCAACGACCTTTTCGCTGACAATAATCTGTTTGACCTGGTTTTCTTTTTTCTTCATTATTTTAAGGTCTTTGAGGGCTGTACTTATCTCCTTCTCATCCCCTGCGGCAGGTGTTTCACCTTTTTTATCGGTCTTCTTCTCCTGAGCTGCTTCTTTTACTTTTTCAACATGTTTTGTAACGACTTCTTCTACAACCCTGTTCTCCTCTTCAGCGACCTTATTATTGATGAAAGCGGACTGGTTTGCATCCACTATGATCTTTTCATCCTCAACCTTTTCATTCAGGGCAGCAAGTGTTTTGGATTCCCTGATAATTTCATTCTCTACTTTCTCTAAAGCAGGAATTCTTCTCTTCAGCTCTACCTTCCCGTCAACAACTGCTACCTTCATTTTGCCCTTTGGCTTTGATTCAACCACAAACCTTGTTCCCCTGACAGCAGCAATTGCAGTAGGTGTTTTAACACTAAAGCTCTCACCTTTAAGCAGTTTCTTGGGATTCAGGATACTTTTACCGACCTTGAGTTCAACGGTACTGTTCTCCATACCGGAAACATCCTTGAATAATGTCGCAAGTACCAGGTGAGATTTTTCTTTTACAGATATGAAGGAATCTTTTCCCACAACCAGGTTGCACTGTCCGCCGGGACCGGTTTTAATCTCATTACCTTCACTTAATTCCATTTTTTCCCGTGCGCCGTTCCATTGTTCACCGGTTTTAACCTTCACATCACCGATTGCAAACATTATCCTGGCACTGTTTTTTACCTGTGTCTCTTTATCTTCATTCTTATTACAGTTAATAAAAACCATAACCAGCATTAACGATACCGAAAGAAAAAATATTTTTTTCATTTTGTTCCTCGTGTTATCATTTCATTAGATTTCATAATATATAAAATATTTATCTTAATAAACTTTAATTGGTATCTCCCTGCCGCCTGCGACGGCACGGAGATACCAATTATGATTATTCATAAAATAAAAATATTAACCTCAAATAATGGAACTTTAAAAAACTGATAGTGAAAATGTAATAAAAATATTTCCTTTTGTCTACAACTATGCGGATTTAATTCAGTTTTATCGGGATTAATCATCGAATAATTCTGAAAAAAAATATGATTAATTATGTTTTTACAGCAATTCATAAAAAGCATGTTACTCCGTTCCAAACAATAATACCTTATTTCCCCTCATTTAAGGCAATTGACAGAGCAATAATTGTTATAATTAAAAAAAAACAGAAGAAGATCAGCTGTTGAAGTACCAGTAGATAATATCAACCAGGAGAATCGATGCAACCAGTACAGAGTAAGTAACCAGGAGCAGCCACAAGACACGCTTCATGGAAGCTATTCCCGCCTCGCCCTGACTATTTCAAAAATTATTTTTTTATCCTTTCTGCTGACCACAAGCGTAATTTTTTCACCGGGTCTCCCAAGCAGAAGATTTTTATAAATGTAATCGTATTCCATTCCATCCGAAACAGGTGTTTCGTTTATCTGAACAATTATATCATCAGGTTTTACGCCCGCCTTATGCGCAGGTGTATTTTCATAAACTCCCGTAATAACATATTTGTTTGCATCGCTGACTTTCCCGGAGCCTACCGGAACCTGTATACCCAGAATCCCGTTTTTCCCCCCCTTACTGCAACTTATTCCTGCTGAAACCAGGAATACCATGAGAAGTGAAAAAACACCCTGTTTGAACTTCATTCTCTGCTCCTGTGTTGATTATGTCTGTATATCACAAACTATTAGAAGAGGTAATGAGAATCAAGAGCATTTTTACTCTCCACTCTCATTTTTATCATTTTTTTCGGTTTCTTTCCCGGTGTTCTCTTTTCTATCTGCATCAGGTTTCGTCTTACCGGCAGTATCTTTTTTATCAATTGATTTGATTTCACCATTTAAACCGCTTATATCATCCTCAACCCTGACCTTTTCGATCATCCCGTTGAGAGCAGATTCCTTCTTCAATCTGCTGTAATTATCAAGGAGGTGAATTCTCATATCATTATATGATATTTTCCCTACTGTTAGTCTGCTCTCTTGTTTTTCTTCAGAAAGGACAGCAAGCATTGAATCGATAAGTTTAAAATTATAGTCCTGCACATACTGCCTCATCTCAAATTCTGCTTTGTCAAATTCCTGGTTCAGCAGGTACCGTGCCAGGCGTGCTTCCTTTTTAAACCTCACTCGCCTTTGAACAAGATTTTCAAATTTCTTTCTCGCAATCCTCAATCCGCTTTCCATCACAATGTCTTCATCATATTCTTCATCGAACGCGTAATCGATGG